>CAZPHE010000016.1:0-20784 GCA_964586315.1 uncultured bacterium
TGTCCCCGTCACCATCCACATCCGCTGCATAAACAGATTTGGCACCATCCGCTGAAGTGGAAATGGCACTTTCCGTGAATGTGGGCTGAGCAGATAAAATAGTTAAAGAAAAGAAAACAATAAGGTGTGTATAAAAACGCGCCATATTTACTCCAAATAAACTGAACACTTCTACCTTTAGATGTGCATAAAAAATATGATTCCAGATTAGTACAAATGAGAAATCAAAAGGTGAGCAGATACCTGCTTTAAAGAAATACTAGACTGAATATGTACTCATTATATCTATATTATTCGAAATCTAATAATTTTGAAAAAAATTTACAAACTGAATCAATAATACTGTGATACGAGACACTTATTTTGATATATTAAATTAAACACATTACCTTTGGATTTATAATAAGATACGCAAGGCGATAAGGGTCAAACAATTAAAAACGGTTTTTTATAATTAGAGCTATCCATAAATACCAATTTAGAAATGTCATTACTTAAAAAGTAAATTTTCTGATTTAGATTTCCCCACTGCCTTCAACCAGCCTGAGTGCAATCTATTTATTTTATTTTGAGACATACAGGGCTCAAATTTTCTTTCTGATTCCCATTGGCTAGAAATTTCATCTTGATTTTTCCAAAAACCAACCGCCAAGCCTGCTAGATAAGCAGCCCCTAGAGCAGTCGTTTCTGTTATGGTTGGTCTAATAACTGGCACTCTCAATAAATCAGCCTGGAATTGCATTAGCATATTATTGACTGCAGCACCACCATCCACACGTAATTGTTTCAACCGGATCTTAGAATCTGCTTCCATCGCTTTTAATAAATCAAAACTCTGATAACCAATAGATTCTATGGCTGAACGGGCTATATGTGCACGATTGGTTCCCCTGGTTAATCCGACGATGATTCCTCGAGCGTAAGGATCCCAGTACGGTGCACCTAAACCAGAGAAAGCAGGAACCAGATATACTCCTTCAGTGTGTTCTACTTCTAAAGCGAGTTTTTCAACTTCTTCTGATGATTTAATAATACCTAAACCATCTCGCAACCATTGGACAACTGCCCCGCCAATAAATATACTTCCTTCTAAGGCATATTCTACTTTATCATCAAACTGCCATGCAATAGTTGTAAGCAGATTATGATTGGACTGTACAGGAGTTATTCCTGTATTCATAAGCATAAAACAGCCCGTTCCATATGTGTTCTTTGCCATACCTGGCTCGATGCAGTTTTGTCCAAAAAGAGCAGCATGCTGATCCCCTGCAATGCCACTAATTGGTATTTCTGAACCAAAGAGATTTTTTACAACTGATCCATAGACTGTACTGCTGGGTCGCACTTCAGGTAAGATCGATTGCGGTATACCAAAAATTTTTAATAGTTGTTCATCCCAAACTAATTCATGAATATTATACAATAGTGTTCTAGATGCATTGGTTACATCTGTTATATGGTGTTCTCCATTGGTTAGATTCCAAACCAGCCAAGAGTCTATTGTGCCAAATGCTAATTCTCCATTTTCTGCCTTTTCCTTAACTCCCGGTACATTTTCAAGGATCCATTTAATTTTTGTTGCTGAAAAATAAGGATCTATGACCAACCCAGTTTTTTGTTTAAAGGTCGGTCCATATCCATCCTTTTTTAGCTGCTCCGTAATATCAGCAGTGCGTCTATCCTGCCACACAATTGCATTGTAGACTGGTTTCCCAGTTGTTCTATCCCATACCACTGTTGTTTCCCTCTGATTTGTGATACCAATCGCAGCAATCTCTTCCACATTTATTTCATTTAGAATTGTATGGACCACATGTAATTGTGAAGTCCATATCTCCAATGGATCATGCTCTACCCAGCCTGATTTTGGAAAAATTTGCTGGAATTCTATTTGCTTTAATGATTTTATTGTTCCTCTTTGATCAAAAAGGATTGCCCTTGAGCTTGTGGTTCCTTGATCTAAGGCTAATATATATTTTGCACTCATTTATCTTTCAATGCTTGTTTCACTAAAGAGTGAAAATGTTTTACAGCAATCTCCGATATACCAGAATTATTCAAATTAATCATTAAAGGACCATTATTATAAGACTGTGACTGTAAACCCTTCTGAACAGATTCGCAAATTGCTATATCTTCTAAAAAAAGGATATTGTTCATATAATCATCGAATCTTTTTGGCAAAGAAGCACCATCTGCCACTAGCCAATGACCCGATCGGATGGTTCTATCGATACCATCAGGAAGAATTGAGCTAAAAAATAATGCTTCTACACCTGGGAGATACCCCAGTGCAGTACTTGGCCATAAAAACCAAAAACACATATCTTGGACAGATGCATTTTTATCAAACTTATAGGCTTTGTTATCCGGTTTAGTTTTTGGAGCGTACTGTCTTGACCAAATATTAAATATTTCTGTTTTGTAATATTCCATATCTATCATATGGACAAATGCAGGGTGTGCCTTTTGACAATGATAGCATTCAAGAAAATTATCTAATACAACCTTCCAGTTGGCATTAATAATCGATGGACGACTGTTATCATCAGGTATAGGTTTTAACCGATCTAGAAAAGGAACCCGTTTTATTAGATCATTTTCAAAGCCATTTGCCTGATCATTTAAAAGCGATGCATTTTGATCAAGGTTTACAAAAATGAATTTGCAAATTGTGGTCACTTGATAGCTAGAAAGACAATAATCAGCTTTATTAAAACCCTGTATTTTTTCTGCATTTTGTGCATGCTTGAGTTCTCCATCTCTGGAATAATTCCATGCATGATAGGGACATGTAATTGACTTTACATTGCCTGTATCCTCAAGTAGTTTGTGTGCTCGATGTTTGCATACATTATAGAATCCTCTTAGATCACCATGATCTCCGCAAATTACTATGAGGCTCTCATCGCCAATTTGTAAGGTTAAATAATCACCAGGGTTGGCAAGTTGACTTGTATGCCCGGCATAGTGCCAATTACGATACAAGATATTCTTTTTTTCATTTTCGTAAATTTCCTCATCAGTATAATATGTAGATGGTAGTGTTTGATTGATCTTCACAATTTGTTCTTATTTTTTTAACATTATTAATATAGCCATCATCTCCTAAAATAAAAACTGCCCATCGATTTAAGATCCTTGGAGAGCATTATTTATTATTAATTTACTATAGGTAGTAATTGATTGAACTCTAGATTTTAATTTTTTATAAACCAATCATTTACAATTTTTTTCAAAATAGAAAGTCTTTAAATAGAATGAATAAATTATATTGGGATAGATACTATTCAAAAAAACTTGGATCACAGGAACCTTCATCTTTCGCTCAATATGTTCATACATTAATCCATAAAGGTCATTCAATCCTTGAACTCGGCTGCGGTAATGGAAGAGATTCATTGTACTTTGCGAATTGTGGAAACCAAGTATATGCTCTTGATCAATCACAAATTGTCATTGATCAAATCAAAGGAAAAAATATTAATCCAAAGTTTATTTGTAAAAATATTAATAATCTTCAAGACAATTTCACTTTTGAAATTAATCACTGTTATGCTCGGTTTTTTTTACACGCTTTAAATGAAGAAGAAGAAGATTATGCTATCAAATCAATTGCCAAAATATTGCCACTAAACGGTATCTTTTTCTCAGAAAGTCGTTCTGTGAAATCAAACCTATACGGCATAGGGAATGCTATAACGAAGGATACGTATCGTACAGATCATAAAAGAAGATTTATTAGGAAAAATGATTTAATTAATAAACTTGAATCTTACGGTTTTACAGTAGATGTCGTAATTGAATCTAAAGGTTTAGCAATCTATAAAGATGATGATCCTGTAGTCATCAGAATTCATGCAAGAAAGACTTCTGAAATTTCCTAAAACAATAACTTTTAGGAGTCATTCCCTATATGTTTTCATTTTGATCCAATTTATCTATATGTTTTAGTCTCATAAAAAATCTAGATATCATTTTATACCCTATAATGATAAATAAAAACCATAACAACCATTCAGACTTATCCATAAGAATTGCAAAACTGATCCAAAAGTAATAATCAATATGGTTGAAATTGAAAATTTTCTTTTGCCCTGCTATTATATATTCTAAAGTAGAAACATTTTTTTCTTTTAAATTTTTAATTCCAGGATGAACCTTAGTAGATCCACCTGACATTTTATGCTCATAGTATGCATAAGACCAATACATGTAACAGATTATTAAATAAAAAGATGCAGCTGCAGGACCCATTATTAAATAATAATCAGAATGACCTTTTAAATATACATGCCAAGATATTGCAGAAAATATAATTAGAACTGATGTACCATCAAGAATTCTATCCATAAAACCACCACTTAAAGATGTAGTATTTCTATATCTGGCTAGATTACCATCCATATGGTCAAAGAGAACGCCTAATTGTAATAAGAATGCTCCATATACAACTATGGTTCGATCTCCAAAAGCAATAAAAGCTGAAGCAATTAATTTTGAAAAAAAAGTGAAAATTGTTAAAAGATTAGGAGTAATACACTTCCAGTCTGCGATAGCTGCAAGAATTACCCAACTAGCAGGATCGCCGAATGTCGCTGTCCACCAATCTTTAGGTTTGCGGCTTTTTAATAATTGATATCGCTTTGAATACACAATGTTTTAGGGTTTAATATTTTTTATATTAATAATCACTATCAGCTTCCATATACTGTAAGAATATTATCAGATAATTCTGTTTGATATGATTTTAACGAACTGGTAGCAGGGTCTGATACAGCTACACCACTTGTATTAAATTGCCCTCCATGACCAGAACTACATGTTGATATACCGTTGGAAAAAGGTAGTAATTCATAACCAGCATGGGTACATCTTCTTGTAAAAGCTTTAATTTCAGTGTTGGAACGCAATAATAAAATACCTCTGGAATCAATTTCATTTCCTTCTGTAACGACTGAACCTCCATTATTCTGAAGTGCCAAGAAATCGGTAGATGAAAGATCAAATTCTAACTCGATCCCAGTAGTATCTTCAGGTTCGGAATTCATAGTATCAGAGCAACTTGTAAAAATGCTGGTAGTTGAGCCTAAGGCACATACACAGGCTATTTTACTTGATTTTGATAAAAAATCACGTCTATTCATGTATAACTCCTTCGATACTGAATTGAATTAATATATTATCTTCAATTTTCCCAAAAAATAAACTTGGTCTATCTATACTAAAATCTGATAGTAATAATTCAAATTCACCATTTGCCAATAAACTTCCATCAGGCATTTGAGCGATCTTTGCTTTTGTTTCTAACTCTTTTTTTACACCAGCAAAAACCAGATCACCGATAATATATGCAATATTTTCTTTCAGATTAATAGATTTTGAATTAAAACTAATCATGGGGAATTCAATACTTTTACAATAAATCAACATATTTGAATCTCTATTTGAATTCCCACTTGAAAAACTGTTCAATGGTACTGCAACTGAGCAATGGTAATTCATGTCCGATTTATTAAAATAAAAATTTCCTTTAATGGTTGTAGACACGCCTTTCCATTGATGCAAATAATGGTCTCCAAAATAGGTTATGGTCCCATTTTTAATATTAAACTGGTTTCCAAAACCAGACGTGATAAGAAAAATAAATACTGAAATGATTCTCATTGAATCAATATGGAATCATACTTAGAAGACCTGACAAAGACATCGTCAATAGAGTGCTATAGGCTACATATTGGTGTAGTCTAACAGCAGCATCATAATTTTCTGAATCACTGATATTTTGTCCAAGGAAAGGAAGTGATGCCATGCCAATAAAATGAATCCAAGATAACAATCTATGGATTTTCATGGAACTTAATTTTTCTGTATATAGCATTCCTGGAGGTGCTAAATAACTTAAACTTGCACTTAACATATAAGAAGACCATACAATTTTGCTCATGTTTCTATGTTTTTCTATATAATCATATTTTCCATCTAGAAGCTGATTACCCAAATATGATTGATAATAAAATGCACCCAATGTTCCCAATGCAATTTTTTGATGCATCTGTAACATTTTTAGGCGAAGTTCTAATTCTTTCTGTCTGGTATCTGGCCCGATATGTAGTTTTCTAAAAAATCCTTTCTCACCCCATAATATTTTAGTATGAATTGGCAAATTATCCGGTAGATTTTCATTAGAATGGTTTTGCTGAGCAAAGAGATTTGAAAATAATATCAATATCAGGTTTAATCTATATATCATATCATATATCCTAAGATCAATAATATAAGGATTTAAATAAGTCAAATAAAATGAGAATAATATATAATATCATATGGTAATTAACTATTAATTCAAAGATCAATAATCAAATATACTCATGCCAACCGATAAATACAGCCCTGCAATATCTAATATTGGGGTTCCTCCTTCTCCATGCCAGACTGCTGGATGATAAATAAGTTTGCTAGTTCCTTCTTCATCATCTACACTTTCTGAATATTCCCAATTATCAGCTGGTGCACTGCTCACATATTGGATTCTTATAAAAATATCTCTTTTACTGCCTAATATAATAGATGTTGTAAAATTAATTGCCGGATTAAAAATAGTTTGAGATACAGAGTTACCATCATCATCTGTTTTAAATACCATATTGAAGGGCAAATTTAATCCAGTAGAATATTGTATTTTACCCAGTGTAAAGAGTTTTGCTTTAATCTCTACACCTAATCCAATAAAAAAGTCGTTTTCTTCTCTTGAATCTTGAAAGGTTCCCAAATGACCTGTAACTGCTGTAGGGAATCGATTAAAAGGACTCCACCAGAGTTTGGCATCTAAATTAAAATGGTTTCCGTTTGTCTTAATTCCATATTCTGTTGAAGTAGGATCATAAACCATTTCATTTACAATATGACCAACCTGCACATTATTTTCCCATTGCCGAATTATCTCTGCACTACTTGAATTTGTTCCAATATTTGTCAATTTGGCTAATGCTTGGATCTTCCCTGGTATTCTTACAACTCTTCCCTTATATGTTTTTTCTTGATCTGGCGAACTAATTTCAAATATTGTGCCTTCTTCAAGTCCCATATCATCTCCTGATAGTATGGTTATTTTACTACCATCTCTTTCGATTACTTCACTGGCAATTAAATAAAACCCTCTCAATTTTAAACTAATCTGAGATTTAATATCATTTAGCACTCTATCCATTGATGCAGTCTTATTTCCACCAGTATGAGTTCCTGTAATCAGAAAGCTATTTTGAGATATTCCCGTTTCAATATTTAATAATCTTACTTCTATTTCAAGAATGGTTTGAATATTATTAGGATAAGGGTTTTTAACCTTTTTATTATTTTCAATCGCAGCCTTAACTCCTTCTTTTATCACCCATTCAAACAAGGTTTCTTCATTTTTTTCTTCATCTTTTCCTTCATCTTTTTTCTTCTTTTTTTTCTTTGGAGGCACACCTCTTTGACCAAATGTTATCACCCTAACTAATATACCTTCATCTGCGGCTGCTAAATTTCCAATATCAACTATTTGATTTTCATTTACAATACCTGACAATTGAAGTTTTTGCTCAGAAAGTATTGATTCTATTTGAGTTCGGTCAATAACATTAAATCTACCAAGCTCTACTGCCTTTGCTGAAACAATCCCCGTTACTATTCTTGAGATTGATTCAGGGTCATCCGAATCTTGGCCAGGAAGAATGATTACAGATTTTTTTTCTAATGTTAAAGTCTCATCTAATTCTTGTGCAACAATAAATGATAGTAAAAAAATTAAAAGTCGCTTAATCATTTGTTAATCTAATAATCCATATTTATTGCTAAAATATTCAAAATCAATTTACTGGAATTAAATTGTTTCATTATCCAAGGTTTTTAAATATTTTGAAATTCTATCTAGCCCTTTCTGTACATAATCAGTTGGTGTCCCGTAGCCAAAACGAACATACCCTTCCAGTCCATGCCATTTTCCAGCAGTCAATAATACACTATAATTATCTCTTAAATTAATTACAAAATCTTCAGAACTCATTTCAAGATTTAATTTTGCAAATGTAATCGCAGCTGCATCTGGACGTGAAAAAGTAAATGCAGAATAATTTTTTGCCCAATCCATCAGCATATCAAGATTATGATTTAAATGATCTTTGGTCCGATTAAGAATAAATCTTCTGCGATCATATTGAAGAATACGTGAAGCAACCCAATCACTTAAATACGCCACATTAATCACAGTAAAATCATGAAACGACCATGCTCGTTCTATATATTCTTTTGAGCCTACGCTCCATCCTAAACGCAGTCCGGGAAGACTATATGCCTTAGATAAACCTGCATTGACTATTGTTTTTTCTGTTGCTCCAGCAAAAGACCTACATTCTACTCCATCTAATTCTGCCCCTCTATATACCTCATCAGATAACAGCCAACAATCAGCATTACCAGCCATTGAAATAACACCATCCATGATATCATCAGACATCAGTGCACCTGTAGGGTTATTCGGGTTACAGACTGCAATCATTTTCGTTTTTTTTGAAACTAAATTTCGTAATTCATCTAAATCCCACTGCCAACCTAATTCTTGCCTAATTGGAAGACTTTTCACAGATATACCAAAACTCTTAGAAAGATGACTAATTTGTAAATAATTTGGTGTCATATATATAATTTCATCTCCCGATTCTAGTTGAGTCATAACAGATAAAAAATTTGCTTCAGCTGAGCCAGATGTAATTAGTACATTATCAATTGATAATTCTGTATTATAGATATCTGCGACTCTCTGACGTAATTCAGGAGTTCCATTCGTATAACCATAAAATAATTCCGTTTCTAATATTTGATCTTGTTCTTCTTTTGTAAGAATTTCCGATAGCTTTAAAGGATGTACTCCGCTCTCTGAAAGGTTGTAATCAACTTCATTTTCAAATAAAGATTGATTTCTCTCTAATTCAAACTGTTCAAATTTCATTTTTATTCTCCATATAAGATTTAAACACAGCTGTAGCTATTTGGATATCCTGTACAGCAACACCAGTAAGATCCGCAATAGTAATTTGTCCCATATCTGTTCTACCTGGATGATCACCAGATAAAACATGTCCTAATTCAATAATCTGATCATTTGATATATCTCCTTCTGCAATTGCATAAGCGATTTCACCTCTCTCCTGACATTGTGATATACTATCGGCAATAATAAGATCAGCGAATTGAAGTATACCTGGACCCAATTCTCTTTTTCCTAAAACATCGGATCCCATTGCTGTTATATGGGTTCCTGGCAGGATATCATTCTTAAAAAGAAGAGGATCCTTTGTTGCAGTAGAGGTTATGATCAAATTACACATATTTGCAACTTCTTGGGGCGTATCTACAACTTGCACTTCAAATCCAACCTTTTTCATACCCGTTCTATATTTTTCAGCTCTTTCTTGATTCCTACCCCAAACTGTAACCATCCGACAATCTGTTATATCACGCAAATACTCAACCTGAAGTCTTGCCTGCAGGCCTGTACCTAATACACCTATATGTTTAATCTTATTCGCAAAACGTTTTGCACATATCTTACCAGCTATCGCTGTTCTAATATCTGTGAGAATGGCTTCATCCAGTAAAATTGCTTCTGGTTCCCCAGTATTTTGATCAAATAGAAGCATCATACCATTTCCATTTGGAATCCCAAACTTATCATTTTCCCAAAATCCCGATGCTATTTTAATTACATAATAAGGATCATTAATTATATATCCATATTTAATATGTACATCCCCGGGTGGTTCTTTAAAACTTAATTCACCAACTGGAGGTACAATTGATTTTCCTTTAGAATACGCAATAAAACCTTTTTCAATTAAAGGTACTAAATCAAGATTTTTTAAAATTTCCTGTATAATGTCTTTTTTTAAAATATGCATATTGATGAATTATCTTACATAAGATTCTATAAATAAATTAAGAGTTTCTTCATCAGGACATGTCATAACAGACGGTATAGTTTCCTGAAAAAGAACATATGAGTTACTTAGATTCGTTGATAGTTCTTCACCCGTAATTATAGACCATTCACTTTCTTGAGGCCCATATTGTTTACGGAGATCCCACGCAGTATAAATAATCCAATAGGCATATTCTTGAAGAATCACCCTATTCCTCACACCTGTATCAGAGATATCATTATATTGGCTAATGTCATAATATTCTTTAGCGATAGCTTCTTGGGTAACATTATATAATATAGATGAAGCAGTCAGACCCCAATTATCATAATCTGAATAGTGCAGTCCAATATCTGTGATATGGTGTAAAATATGTTCAATAACTTCCATTACAGGATTATCAATACCTTCCATGATAATATCACATAAACTATTATGTTGTAAAAGTAAGTCCCATTGGCTCTCTTCATCACTATTAAGATACCAGTCTTCACCATAAAATAGTGGAATAACAGTATTATATTTATATAGATTAGTTAATAACTCTTTCTGTTTGGTAGTATCTGTGAATTCATTAATTACAAAAATTTCTTGGATAGTTTTTGAAACCCTTTCCATAAATAAATTTGAGACATCTTCCCGAGCGACCAATGTGATCCCACAAACATCCAGTTTTTTATTAAATGGTGGGTATTCATTCGTTGGTTCTACATTACCATAATGGTAAAGATCTGTAGGGACTATGCCCTCAGGATTAGATTGAATACAATCCAGTTGAATTTTATCGTTTAATATTATTTTATTTTGAGAACAAGACAAAAATATGAATATTGAAAAGACTATAAATCTATACATATTTGTAGACCAAAAAATTATTATAATTGTTTAATAAAATTATTTTCTTGACCGTGCCCATTGAAGTTCTATAATGGGTATCCATTTATCTAATAAAGGTACAAAAGGAAGTAACCTCGATTCTGTTCCAAAAGGATACTCACCATAAACAAATTTATAACCTGTCAAGAATCGGAATTTTTCAGATTTTGCAAAAATAAAAAGCAATTTATGTTCTAAGGAATATTCACCGATTAACGTTTCAATATTAGTGCCTGTATCCTTTATACCCATTCCTGGCAATATTTTTATATCAAAGTCCATTAAAATGTGGAATTGATTTGTTAATTTTTTTTCAAAATCCAAACCTGCGTGCAAAGCCCAATGATTATAGAATATAGCTAAACGATGGTATACAAGTGGTAGTTCAATGGTAGATCGTTCATCCAGATTTCCAAGGGTAATGCCAAGATCAATCCCTGCATTAAAGGTAAGATCTGCACTCAATTTTTGTTTTGTCATTATCAATGATGTAGATAAGCCAAGCAAAGGTGGAATTTGAAAGGTGGGGTCAATAAAACCACCGATATCTTTCCTCGCAACCATATTTAAGATCGGAGTTGGATAAATCATTCCCCATTTGCTAGCTATATTATAACCGAAAATGTTGTCATGCTTTTTTTTGAATGCTACGTTGGGCATTACAAAAAACCACAATGGGTATGTAGTATATTCAAAATTTTCACTATACCCATAGCGAAATGGTTGAAATAACCCTATTTCCCATCGTTTTGGAGGTAAAATATGAGCTGAATGTGAGCTCCAGTATTTTATTTCTCCATTTAATATTGAAAGTAATAAAACCAGAAAAGTGACATGCCTCATTTTATTATTCTTTATTCATCACCTAAAAGTGCATTTGCACTTACTGGCATATGGTCACTAAGCTTCCAAGCACCCTGGTGAGTGTGACCAGATCCTGTTTCCCAAGCCTTATTTGTAAACAAATAATCAAGTTTTCTATCGTACTTACGTAACACACCATCATTTCTACTTGTACTTGGAGCATGAGTAAAATGTGCTGATAAATTATAAAATTCGGGGCTAATCGCGGACTGATATAAATTATAAAGAGGTGTCAGTATAGTCGGTTCACCTGAAAAGTGATTAAAATAACTCCCTTCTTTATGAAATGGATCTGATGTCTCACTATGGAATATTTCCCCTGAACACATATCGCTTTCACAAAAATCAATAGAAGAATTAGGTGGTACAGAATTAAGATCACCACCTGAAATAAAAATATCTCCCCTGGTATGAATTGAACTCAATTCATCCAAATACCTATTAATATGCTTCTGTTTTGTATTATCGGTAGCAAATGCAGTAGCGTGAATATTTACAGCATAAACATCATTTTGATTTTGGGCAAGAGAGGGTATTTTAGCTTTTAAAATATTTCTTCTTGCATAGCCATATTTTACCAAATCTGATTGGTCTGTTCTGAGACTTAATTTTATTCTTTCTCCATCAGTTAATTCATATTTTGAAAGAATTGCATTACCCGTTTTTATTCTGCCGAGACCATCAGAAAAAACAAAATCAACTTCCATCATTGAAGCATATACACCATAATTTAAATTAGTATTATCTAACAAAAATTGTACCTGATCCATAAATCCAGATCTTTTTGATTCAATATCAACTTCCTGAAGTAATACAATATCAGCATCTAAAACATTCAATGTATCTGCGATTTTTTGCATGATTATTTCTACGCTATCAAAATCAGCAAGCGCACTCTCACCGCAAGAATCAATAATCCAATCAAGGCGCCCTGAACCAAAACGTATATTCCAGGTTACTACATTAATTGGACCACCAGTATATGCAGAGACTGTAATATCCTGAGCCTCATACATGCGAGTGTCTGAAATATCAGGATATGATTTTGCAAATGGCTCACACCCTGTTATATATAAAAATAAAAACAATGCAGCTATACATTGGATTATTCTCATTATTTTGAAATTAATTTTAAAATATTTTCAGGAGGTCGTCCAATAACCGCATTATTTCCTTTCTCTAATATGGGTCTTTCAATAATCTTAGGAAATTTAGTCATTGCTTCTGCTATTTGATCATCATCATGTACATATTTTTCCATTTTGTTATTTTTAAAATCAGCTTCCATCTTTCTTACAAATTCACCTGGGTTTTTCCCTAGTTTTTTTGATAAAGATAATATTTTATCCTTGGATAAAGGTTTTTTTAGATATTCGACGATAGTAAAATTACATTTATGTTGATTTAATAGCGACACGGCCATTCTGCTCTTTCCTCACCGAGGATTATGATATAGTATCAGTTCTGACATAATATTTCCTTTTTAGGTTATCGTTACAAAATGATGAATCATTTATAGAAATAATAGATAAATGTAAATCTAATAATAATATTCTGGATCTATTTTTTGTTAAATGATGTATATAATTCAAAAAAATTGGGTTCAGGAAAACAAATCGGTAATTCTTCTTCAAATGCATTCTCAGATAGATCATAATACATAATTTTATTCCAATCATATCCCGATTCACAAATTGATTGAATATCGATTTGATCAAGTAAATTATTATTTAACTTTAAATACGAAAGATTTAAATCAGTAAATAATTCAACTGGAACTTCACCGTTAAGCCGATTACCAAAAATGCTTAGATATTTGAGATTTTTCAATAATTTAATCTGCCCAGGTATCGATCCAACTAATTGATTATTAAATAAAGCTAAAGATTGCAAATTTTTTGCATTTGTAAGCTCAATTGGAATGTTACCAGTAAACCAATTTTCACCCAAACTTAGAAATTCTAATTTTCTTAGTTTACCTATTTCAATGGGGATGAATCCAGTCAGCCGATTATCATATAAATTTAAATATACCAGATTATTCAGATTGCCCACGGCTTCACTTAAGTTACCAGAAAATTGATTACTACTAAGATTCAGATGGGTCAAATTATTAAGTGTAAAAACTTGATATGGTATTTCGCCCATAAAACCATTATTTGACATCCATAATTCTTCCAAAGAGTAAAGTTTATGAATTCCTTCTGGTATTTTAGATTTAAACTGATTATTGCTTAGGTTAAATACCTTTAATTTTCTCAATTTCCATATTGCATCAGGTATGTTTCCTGATAAATAATTGTTTTGCAAGAGTAATACTTCTAGGTTTAAAAATTTTCCAAATTCTTGAGGTATTGTACCAAATAGGTTCCTAGATGAAAAGTCTAGTTCTTTTGTCTCAATTATGGAATAATCTTCTCCCCATAATTCTATATAATAATCACCTTTTATTATATTACTTATCGATTCTAATCCCCATACATCTTCAACTCCAATTTGGTAAAAAAATACCGAATCCATAGCCAAAACCTGTACGGTATCAGATTGTTTAAATACCTCTTTAATATGCTCTTTATTTAGCATATCCTTATTTTTGGATCTATATATATTATACTTTAAAAAATCTTCATCATTATTTTTTGTCCAACAGATCCTGATATCGTCTTTTCCATTTAACAGTCGCAATAAAGAACTATTTGGAGATTCCGTTTCTAGCTCATGGGTTTGTCTTGTTCCATCTGAGCTTAGATTATAATTATTTGTTACCTTAACCCAAAACCAATTTTCAATTTTTGGATCAAAATTTTTGAAATTATAATCTATCATAGATATATCGGTATATATTACTAAGGTATCCGCTATTCCATTTTCAGTGTTCAAATATAATAGGGTATAGTTTTTAAAATCAGGATCCAAAGATGGTTCCCAAATTATTTTCATTTGTTCACGATTGTAGGTAACAGATTGAATAGCTACAGATTGTGGTGGAGTTGGTGGAATATCGATTACTGGCTCCGGAACTATAGCTATTGAGTCAGGAATAGAGGCTATGGGTTCAGGCTCAGGCGGAGGAGGTGCTCCGGCACAGTTCCAAAACATTACCATTATAATCATTGAAGAAAATATATATTTAATCATACAATGCAATATTCTCAGAATTGAAATTATATTTTTCAGCACAAAATTCGGGTATTACTAGGAAAATAACCACTTTGCGGCAATTCTTCAATTAATTTAATTTTATCCATTCTAATAGCATTATCTTTTGCAAAAAATTATTTTAAAAATTAACCCAATAAAAAACCCCGTTATTAAAACGAGGTTTTAAAAATAATAATTAAAATATTCTACTTTAAAAGCAGCATTTTTTTTGTGTTTCTATATTCACCTGCTTGAATGATATAAAAATACATTCCCACTGAAACTGATTCTCCCATCTCATTGGTAGCATCCCAAATAACTGCATTCTTACCGGCATTTTTTGTGCCATCTATAAGGGTATTTACTTTTCTGCCTTGAATATCAAAAATTTGCATTATTACATAAGAATCTTTCGGTAGATCATAACGAATGGTTGTCCTTGGATTAAATGGATTAGGGTAGTTTTGATACAACGCAAATTCAGTAGGCAATACATCATTATCTGTACTCAGAATCATCACTGTGATTACTTCTGTATATTCACTTTCATTTCCAGATTGATCCGTTGCTGATAAGCGATAATATTGGTTCTCGTTTAAGGTATAGTTAGTATCGATGTAATCAGTTTCAGTTAATGCTATAATATCATATTCAGTAAATTCATTTGATATTGATCTTTCTAAATTAAAATTTTCAAAATCTTCAGCATTTGACGGTTCCCAAAATAAATGTATACCTTGGTTTACAATTTCAGCTGTGAAACCACTTGGTATTTCAGGTGCAAGATTATCAATTGAATATCCTTCCATAGGACTGGAATGGAAAGTTCCAATATTCGTAAATGCTAATACCTTAAACTCTGTTATCCCATTACCATGCACTGTAGAATCAATAAGTGTGGATACTTCAACAGTATATGCTTCACTGCCTGTAGCTGTAACTGTATCAACCTCTACCCATATCAAACTATCTGAAATATTATCCAAACGGTAAACCGTATAAAATTGATTGGGTTCATCAACCTGATCAAAAAAGGATTTGAGAAAATTAACGTAAACCCAGCCACCTTGATCATCCGGAATGTCATTTATAGTAGTGATTCTAGGATGAAAATATTGAACACTCAGATTAAATGTATCAGAAATTGTTACCACACCATCAGTCAAAAGAAGTGGAAAAATATAATCTCCAGCATCAGGAGCACTACCTACAAGCCTAAAAGGATTATTTTCAATTCCAATCCATTCAGGATAATCCCAGGACTCATTGAATGTAATCATCAATGAATCCATATCAACATCATATGCAATTAAAGGTAATTCAAAATTCATACTTACTCCCACCAATCCATTTAACTCCCCAAATTCAGGTGGATCATTAACTGGCAAAATAATCATTTGAAATTCTTCTATATCTATGGCTCGATCCATATTATCATTTGCAACAACAGTAACGACAACAGTATCATGCCAATTTGGTACAGGAGTTAAAGAAAGTAAGGTATCTATAATTTCAACAGAAATAAAGTCAGGATCTGATATCGATACAGATAAAGAAATATCTTCATTGTCCACATCAGAAACTATCATAGGCAGAGTTAACACAGAGTCCTCTAACATAGATGTATCTGCAAAACTAACCAATACTGGTATATCATTTACCGGTAATATTTGAACAACTATTATAGCAGTATCTAATAATGGATCTGGATCACTTCCTGTGATACCATCATCCATGACCATAAAAATCATACTATCAGATCCAAAATAATTTGCATTTGGAATATAGGTTAGTTCTCCAGTTTCATTGTTAAGTTCAAAAGAGCCATTTAGAAAATCATTTATAGCAATAAATGTCAAATTTTGAATATCGTAAGGGCTATCAAGAAGATCACCATCATCTGCTGATAAAACAGAATATAGAGTGTCATCTTCATTGATATAAAATACTTCACCATATGCATTGGGGTTATCATTAACGGGAAGTACAATAAGTTGAAATTCATCAGTATCCACTGCGCGATCCATATTATCATTCGCAACGATAGTAACGATGACGGTATCATGCCAATTTGGTATAGGAGTTAAAGAAAGTAAGGTATCTATAATTTCAACAGAAATAAAGTCAGGATCTGATATCGATACAGATAAAGAAATATCTTCATTGTCCACATCAGAAACTATCATAGGCAGAGTTAACACAGAGTCCTCTAACATAGATGTATCTGCAAAACTAACCAATACTGGTATATCATTTACCGGTAATATTTGAACAACTATTATAGCAGTATCTAATAATGGATCTGGATCACTTCCTGTGATACCATCATCCATGACCATAAAAATCATACTATCAGATCCAAAATAATTTGCATTTGGAATATAGGTTAGTTCTCCAGTTTCATTGTTAAGTTCAAAAGAGCCATGTAGAAAATCATTTATAGCTGTAAATGTCAGATTTTGAGTATCGTAAGGGCCATCAAGAAGATCACCGTCATCTGCAGGTAAAACAGAACTTAGAGTGTCATCTTCATTAACATAAAATACTTCATTATATGCATTAGGATTATCATTAACGGGTAAAACACTTAGAATAAATTCAGTAGTATCAGATAGGGAATTATCAAGGGTAAGAATTAAAGAAATAGATCCAATACCGTTCCAATTTGGCTGAGGTTCCATTTTTAATGTATCATTTTCGACAAAAACAATTAGCGCTGATGTATCTGCACTAACGCTATAATTATATTCGTATGAAGTATAATTATTTGATAACGGCAAATATAGAAATGTGTCTTCGCTTGTTGATTGATCATCTATATCAGTTATCGTGACTGAATTAATTACAGATAAATATATTGGGACATTGACTTCTGGTTGATTCGGATCATTACTATATACTTCAATATCTGCAGAATAACTTCCAGTCTCTAAATCCAATGCATTTAAATCTAAAGAGATTGTATCAGATTGCCCTGCAGGGACTATGCCTGAATTTTCCGATATAGAAGCCCAAGATATTGGGTATGCATCAAGTGTGATCATGACAATTCCATGGTCAGCGTTAAAACCAGCTAAATTATCTTGGTTTTCACCAGAGTTAAAGGATCCACCTCCTCCGCCACCAAGGTATCCATTTTCTGAAGAAGTCCCGCCACCTGAGTATCCTCCTGCTCCTCCACCATTTCCGCCACAACACCATCCAGCACCACCACCACCAAAGCCTCCACTCGCACCTGGATAGTTTGCCCAGAAACTCTCACCACCTGAGCCACCATTTAAATAAGCTATGCCACCACCATTACCATAACCAGAAGCTCCATCTGTGTAAAATCCACCTCCAGCAGAACCATTGCCTGAATTTTCAAAACCACCATTGCCATCTACTCCACCATCACCGCCTCCAACACCTGAAGTTCCGAATGTTTCAATGTCTCCATCTGCACCATTACCAATACCACCAGCGCCTCCACCGCCACCAGCTATAATCAAAGGGTTATTATCTATATCGACAACAAATGTGCCACCGCCACCACCACCTTCTTGATAGGATTCACCTTTCTGACCAACAAGAATATTAATGATGTCACCAACATTTAAATAAAATTGACCTTCCATTTTTGTACCCAAACCACCTTCATAACTATTATTTGAAAAGTTTCCATCTCCTCCACTGGCACCAAAAATCTCTATATTATAGTGTCCTGACTGAGGAACAGTCCACTGCTGTAACCCATTATTTAATGAGACCATACCTTCTAGTAGAGTTCCTTCATATTCATTATCACAATCTTCTTGGGATGGTCCATCAAAGCCTTCTTTACCACAATTTGTGAAAACATATGATGTCCCATCTCGTCCATAATCGAATACATTTAGACTCCAGTTTAGATCAGCTACTCCGTTATTATTTATTACCAACTGTTGTTCAGTAGAATCACCCACAAAAAGGATCTCATCAAAACTTACAGGAAATACATTTATTTCAGGATAAGGTACGTTTACTATTAATCCAACTGGAATTTCAATAATAGATTGATCTGGGTCATTGCTGTGAATAAAAATTTCAGTTTCATATTCAGCATCATCTAAATCTCGTGCATTAAGTTCTACCAAGATATCTTGCGATGCTCCAGGAACTATTGTACCAGATTCTTCTGAGAAGGATATCCAATTGACTCCTCCCGCAATTGCTGCACCATAGTAAGCGACTTGCTTTATTACTTCTGGTAAACCGCAACTATTAGGAGAATCTTGATAGTCTGAATTAAAAAGGATGATTGTTCCTTCTCCGTATGACTTTTCTACTAAAAAGGGTATTTCGCCATATCCACTATGGTAAGAATTCATGATAACATTTGCATCAGGGTCATCAAGTATAATGTTTCTCTGGAACTCTATCCCTCCGCATGGAAGAGTCACCTGATCCAAATCAATATTCTGAGCAAGCCAGTGATTATGATCAACTACTTCAATACTTTGTAATCCATAAGAACCACCATTAGCACTTCCATTGATTACACCCCAATTATTTAAAGGGAAATCATTACTCGACCATTCTCCTACCCAAGTCCCACCATTATAAATCCACTCAAGTATTAGCTCCGGTTGTTCATCTGTATTTCTTATATTAAAAAAAACGTCAATATCTTCTAAATCTTCTGCGGTATAGGTACCTGTATAATTTGAGCTAAGATCTTCATGCTGATCAATGATACTACTAATTGTAGAATTATTATAAACTAAGACATTAAACACCTCATCTCTTTGAGATTGAGTAGTAGTATGGTCAAAATTTAAATTATGATCAGAATAATCAATTGCACCTGTTGATTGCGGTCTTCTTTCAGAATATATACCATAATCTATGAAATTATCTGGAAGACTGAATTCATCATTTGAACCACGAAAAGAAGAAAACCCTAAATCCCATACAAGGTCTGCCTCTCCGTTATTGTAGATTGTAAGAGTTTGTGCAATTGAGTCACCCATATACAATTGTTGAATAATTGAATCAGAAGAGATTGCAATATCGGGGAAATCAATTTCAGAATCACGTTCAAGAATCCATGTACCTTCATCTTGTCCATAATCATCCCAAAATGCAGTCGCACCATAGTTTGTAATTGCATAGTCTGCGCTTCCATTAGGTTCATTTTGATACCAGTTGGTGTATTCAAAATCTTCACCTGTAACCCATTCCCATCCGCCAGACGGTTCTGAGTAATTGTCACTTTGAATATTCTGGAAAAGCCCAATCCAATGCACTGAACCTGATGTCCAATTCGACACTAAAAAGTTCTCGTCTTCAGAAGTCAGTGTGGTTAAAAATCCTCCATTCTCAAAACAATGGTTACGCGCCTCCTGCCATGATAAAGAATTATTGGATAAATAATAACTTGAATTTTCCATGGTTCCCAAAAATGTATACACTTCTGAAAAATCAGAATCATAGGTACAACTACCATCATTAGTTGATACATCGGGATTATAATTATCAGCATATGGATCTGGACACCCTAAATATATTACTTCTATCTCAGTTGGGAAGCCCATCTCAATTAATTCATCAGTATCAAGTACAGAAAGATTACCTACAACATCATAAAGTTGAATTCTATCTAATTCCCACGTGCCTGATTCTATATATTGTTCAAAAACTATTTCCGTTGATAAATCCTGAGCATTAGAACCATCTCCAGTAAATCCAAAACCAAGATATTGATCTGATGGACTATACAAATGACCATTTGCACTATTGAAACCTGAAATGTCATCTGTTACAGAAATATACATCATTATCGTATCTGGACCATTGGTTACATCTACCGATGTCTCCGAAAAAGAAAGACTGGTTAAAACTGGAGAATCAATATCCTGTATAGAAGTCACTTCTATCTCAGTTGGGAAGCCCATCTCAATTAATTCATCAGTATCAAGTACAG
>CAZPHE010000016.1:20884-27477 GCA_964586315.1 uncultured bacterium
CCATTGGTTACATCTACCGATGTCTCCGAAAAAGAAAGACTGGTTAAAACTGGAGGTGTAGTATCATCTTGACTAAATAATATGTTTAATATTAATAATATTAATCCAATGCAATACTTATCTAAATTGAAAATAAATTTTGGTTTTATTGGCCTTTTCATTATGATATTAATTTTTTAAAATTTTTATAATTAAGAATGTAATGGAAATTACTATTAATTAAAGTACGCTGTATCACTTAATCTAATTTAGTCTTAGACTCCCATACTAAAGATGCTGCGCCTAATATGCCTGCTTGTCCCTGCGGTAATCCTGATCTAATAAGTTGAATTGTTTCATCGTGACCATTAATCAAATGACGATTCATAGATTTTTTTGCTGGATTTAGAATTCTACTTCCCGCATTACTAAAACCGCCATAAAATATAAATGCCTCAGGACTAAGTAATGTTGCTGCCTGTGCTAAGCCCTGTCCTAATTTTTTACCTGTATATTCGTATATTTTTATCGCTAACTGATTTCCAGAATCAAATGCTTTATCAAGTAATAATCCATCAATTTTTTTATGATTTAGTTTTAATAAAAATTCATCATTTGGAAATTCTTTTAATAATTCATTCACTGTTTTTTTTATTCCACTTGCAGATACATAAGATTCTAAGCAACCATTATTTCCACAATTACAATTTCTACCTTTATGATCAATCGAGATATGACCCATTTCTCCTGCAAAACCATCATGTCCATACAATAATCTTCCACCACTGAAAATTCCACTCCCTAAACCAGTACCCAAGGTAATTACAATAAAGTCATTCATGTTTTTTGCAAGACCAAAGTATTTTTCTCCTAATGCTGCAGCATTGGCATCATTGGTCAACTTGATTTTGCATTGAAAACGCTCTTTTAAAATTGAAATAATATTTACACTGCCCCAGCTCAAATTAGGAGGATCTTGGATAATACCTGTATAATGGTTACCATTTGGTGCACCAATACCTATACCAGAAAGACTGTATTCTGGATTTTCTCTTAAAAAAGAATTGATCTTAATCTCAATTTTATCTAATAGGTTAAAAATGGATTTTGATCCTTCAGTCGGAATTTCTTGCGACTTATATATATAACCTTTTTTATCAATAAAACCATAAATGGTATTGGTTCCACCAATATCAATTCCTACTGCAATTGATTTATTCATTAATATTTGTTGTTTTAATTCTTCTAGATAAATACTTGAAATAAATTAAAGGATAAGACAATATATATCTAATTTAATTCTGAGCCTTGCCTAACAGAAAAATCAATAACCGGTGGTGAATTAGGCTCTGGTTCAATAACTACAGTTTTAGTAATAATACTCTCAGAACCATAATCATCAGAAACTTTCAGTTCAAAAGTGTATTCCCCTGCATTGCCTTCAAAACTAACCTTACTCGAAAATACATTTGGTTTTAGTTCCACTATTGGTCCTTCAATTTGTTTCCAAACGAACTGAAGGTTATCACCAATATCTGGATCAAATGATTTAGTTGCATCAAGGATCATTGGATATGTTGAGGTTAATGGAGAATTATCATGTTCTACCATCACTTTTATTTTTTTTCGTTCTTTAATGGCCATTTTTTCTAAAAGACTAATCCTGGATAACATTTCCGGGGAGGGTTCATTGGTGGTAAAAATGCTATCTTGAGGCGTTTCCCTTATTTGAGATAATACATCTGCCTCGTATTCTTTCCATTTTATGATTATTAAAGCAGAGATAATGATAGCCAATAAAGCAAAAGCCCTACTGACTCTTTCATTAAATAATGATCTTTTATCCATTAAAATATCTCTTATTGTTAGTCATAAATTGTCTTCTGAAATTTATTTAATAATTCGACTTCCATTTTTTCATACGCACGTATACCAGCAATACGCTGTGATCCAAAATCTGCACCCTTGATATCATCGATAATAAAATTAAGAAATTCTTCATTTGTTTTAGCATCTTGGAAACTTACAGTTGCATTTCCAAATGTAAAATATGGGTAATTTTCTCCAATCTTCTCAGACTTTTTAATTGTATTAGCATCAATGACTATATAAAAATCTGGATTATCAATTACAAATTCTAATTGTTTATTAAAAAGCCCCTTTACCGATGGTTCTAAAATTTTTCTTTTCATTATCTTGTTAAGATTTTTCTCTGTTGATTTAATAGAAACCTTCGCAGGCACTACTTTCATACTTATAGAATTGACTTTTGGTTTAAATGGCAATATTGGGTTAGCATTATTTAATTCTTTTAATAATTCTATTGTGTTCAATTCAAATAATATCTCAAATGTTGATGCTATTGAAACACCATTTAAGACATATTGAATCATCCCATTCTTATCTGAAAATAAAGATACTTCCTTATCTGGGAGAATAATTTTGACTGGCACACCATTTAAGTCAGCTCCAGTTTGTCTATCTTTCACCTTGATAATTATTGAATTTTCTCGATCTACTAGTGTTTTGACTATTTCTTTTTCCAGAGTAGCTGTCATAAATAATCTCTCATTAAATTCTTCAAGTTTTTGTTTTATAAGAGAATATAAATATACATTTTGGTTCTCATATGACACTTCTACAGGTTCATCATTAAAAGGGAAAATTTCCTGCCATGCTTTTTGAATTAGATAAAAAGATTGTATACCATAATTTCGATCAGCATCTCTAATATAACCCAATGCTGCATTTTTAGAATTAGACCTTAATCTAATCATAGCTTGTTTATATTTATCCTTATTTAGTCTAGCATAAAAGTGTATCCCATCCTTTGTAGAATGATGACCAATAAACTCTAATTCAGGCAATAATAGATTTACTCGTGATTTCATAACTGAAGAAATCGCATTATCTACTGATCCGTTAAAATCTGTAACGACAATATCTAATTCGGATGATATATTAACTTTAATTTGTGATGAGATTTCATGGATTGCTGATTCTTTAGCTAAGGTTTTCGGATCATTTGATTGTATGTAAGATGCAAACCCTAATCCATGCCAATAATCAGGATCATTTGGTCGTGAATCAACCCAGGATGGTGGTGCAGTTGAGCAGGAGTAAATTAAAAATAATGGTAAAAATAAAATTAGGCTTTTAAATAGATTCATACTAATTAAATAATTAACGTAAATCTAGAATTATTCGCTTCAAATCCATACCATTAAACTTTGGATTTTGTTGAATAGAACCAGGAATTTCACTTAAATATTGCGGTATTGATCTATATACATATTCTGTTATATCCCCTAAAGTGATTACATTATTATTATTAGAAATCCCTACGAATGATTTTAAAAGTGCATAAGTAAAATAACTGTGTTTTTTATTTTTATAGATTTGGGACGTTTCACCAATAGAGCAAGCACTTAGTATACTTATTTTTTCAGGTAATTCAGGAAAATCCCATATAAGACCTGCAGATTTTTCTGGGTTAATATAAGTAATATCTAAAAAAAGCGTTATATTTTCTATACTGCTTAATATAGAAAGAGCTACAAGACTATTAATCATCTCTTCTAATGGATACTTTGTTGAATGTTGATCATATTTTGCATCTTTTGGGATTAATAATGGTCTACCATTTACCCACTCACCATAACCACGATAATAAAGAAAAATATTAATTTCTTCCATATTTGAATATTTCACTGCTGAAGTAACCCGTTTTTTTAAATCACCATCATAAGGATCAAATATGATACGATATTCTTCTCCAGATGGACCTCCTTCCATTTGCCAAGGTTTAGATGGTAACATTTGAAAATCTGAAAAACCAAATGCTTGGCTAAAATATTTTCTCATAATATCTCGGTCTCTACCAGCATATTCTAAATGAGGATATCTATTATCCTTATAATCTTCAATACCAAAAACAATCGCTATACCATTGGGATTTTTTCTACTAAGTGGTATGTGGCGGTCCACATCTACATCTCCCAATTCATCGGGATAATAATCTATATCATCTGCACCAATATCTTGTATAGTTAATTCCATTGGTGATCTATAATTCCTCATCGTTTGCAAAGCAATCTTTTGTTCTGATTTATTTCCCAAATAATCACTTAATTCTATATCAATATTAAAATGATCTTTTGATGTCATAATTGGTATTTCTATATCCATATAATCACCCGATTTAAAACTTGGAAGTTTTATTTTTCCAGTAAATCCAGGGGTAGTATAGGTTCTATTTTCTTTTATATTAACATCAACATATTGAGTTTCACCTTCACCAACATTTTGTACTCGAATAGTCAGATTAACCTTTTCATTTTTAGGTACGTATCTTGTATTAAATTCATTTGAGATTGCAAAATCTGCAATAATCATTTTTGATGGTATCATTGACATTGTTTCAACTTTAAATAAATACGGTTGATCCAAAGTAATTTTTTCTCTGCATGAAATTTTTAATTCAAATTCATGAATACCACTTATTATTCTAATTGAAGCTTTAATATCAATTTTAACAAATTTTATTCTCCCTGCTGATAAAGTATCAAGTATAATTGGTTGGCCAATCATTAGGTCCGGGGTAGGCTCTAGCGGTAATACAGAAATTATAACATTATGTGCTGGACTTTGCCCATCATTAAAAATTGCAAATTGTATTGATCCATTTTCCTGTGCATCTATGATATTATTCCCCGAAGGATCAATAACTCTATAATTTTGGATAGTAAAATGGGGTGGGTCAAATACCATATTACATGCAGAAAGAGAGTAGTCACTTTCTTTATCATCAGAATCAACTGAAGTGATAACATAACATACGTCTGCAGAAAAATCTAATGATTGTACAGTAAATTGATTTGAGTTTGACTTCCCCATATAAACGATTGAATCTTGGCTTATCCATTCATATATATTGTAATGATGAACGCCCATAACATCATTCCAATTTAAATGAATGCTTGCAACATCAGCATCTGCTTGTACACCTTTTGGTGACTCTAGTGGAACCTTTGTGCAGTGTTGATTAGATTTTTTACTTTCGATTTCATATTTATCCATTGATGTTATTTCATAACAATATTCTGTACCAGGAAACATTAAATCAGCATAGGAATTCTTTTTTGTAGTGGCAATTTTTTCTCCTTCTCTATATATATGATATACTATTGCGCCCTCAACATCATTCCAAATTAAAGTTATATTTTTTCTATTTTTCATTGATGATAAAATGGGTGGCTCAATAAGTTTGTGTGTTCGTGCTTTTACTTCTATTGACGGATCACTTTCATTGCTTAAGTCATCAATTGCTGTAATTTTATAGTAATATTCTGTGTCAAAATCCATATCCATTTCTTGAAATGTAGTAGCATTAGCATTGCCAATTTTTTCATCATCACGATATAAATTATATGATATAGCACCATCAACTGGTGTCCAACTAATCGAAAAAGTATTTTTATATACTTCAATTTTTACATTCCTGGGATTTTGAGTTTTTGCACTAATACAATTAGGCTCAGTTATTTTACCTTCAAGACCATAATTTCCAAAAGCTTTTACTGTATAGCAGAACTCAATACCAGACATTACTTTTTTCTCAAATCTTGTTTCTTCTCCAGAAAAGACTTCTATATCATTCTCATACAATTTGTATAGTATGGCTTGTTTGTTATCCTTCCATTCAACCATAATTTGTTCTGGAGTTGAAGTTACATTAAAATTTTTTACATTAAGAATGGGGTCAAAAGGAGTAGGCGGCTTGTTATCAAACAAGTAACAATCAACATTCTGTTCTTCACCAGTTAATTGGAGAGTAAGGTTTAAATCTTTATTTCTATTTTTTCGAGGATTAATTTTTATCCGTTTTTCACCATATGTTTTATGTTCAATTAGGATATAATAGAATTTGGGTTTCACATCATCAAATTCAAATTCTCCATTGCGGTTTGTTGTTGTTTCCATAAAAATCTCATCTTTGAGACTTCTAATACTTACAAGAGCTTTTTTTATAGGCTTATTCTCTAAATTATTAATTATACCTGATATTTTAACACTCTTTGCAAAAATACAAGACTGGATAGCAAGATATAGTACTATTCTGTAACACAGAACCGTATATAATCGATTTAGCATTTGCAAATTTGTATTTTTAAGGTAAGCGGTAAAGAACTCTATCAGGCTTGGATGTAAAAAGAACCGGCACTTGAGGTAGTTCATTATATAATATTTTTGTTTTATCTTCTACATTCTTTTGAACATAAGTGTATAGTTCTGAAACAGTCAGAGATTTATCACCATTATCTGCTTCCCCTCTTAGTCCTTTTAGCAAAAAGTAGGTAAAAAGGCTATTATTAAAATCAGGATGGTCGTATGCAATCTGATTCGTATTAGATGCAAAAATGGCTGTAATAGTTTCAGGTGGCATAATTTCTTTAGGCAAAACTACCACCGGCTCTTCAGGTTCATCCTTTTTACCTTTTCCTTTCTTCTTGTTCTTCTTTTTACCTTTTCCTTTCTTATTAGATTCATCCATAACATCAGTTTTCTTGACAATGTTTTGTGTAAAAGCTGAATTTTTAAAATCTAAATCCATA
>CAZPHE010000016.1:27487-35729 GCA_964586315.1 uncultured bacterium
TACCAAAAATGGGGGATTTTATAGAGTCAATATAAAATCTAAATCCATAAAAAGTGTAATCTCACCTACATCTGGCATTGACTGTAATTTTAATAAATCTCTATAAAGATCTTCAACAGGATAAAAAGAAGTACTTTTAGTTAAATTTGCATCGTAAGGAAGCAACACTTTTTTTCCATTAAAAGTTGTACCTTCTCCACTAAAATAAACAATTAGATCAATCGTATCTTTACCAGAATATTCAAGATTAGAGATAATCTTTTCTTTGATATAACCCATCCCTGGATCAAAAATGGTTTTAAAATCATTACTAGAAATTCCATTATCAAAGTGCCAGTACTGACTCGGAACAATTTCATGATCTTTCATACCAAAAAGGCTATTGAAGTATTTTCTAACCTGTTTGACATTTTCATTTGTCGAAGATTTACCTAAAATTGTACTATCTCTGAATGCAGGATTGCCTAAAACTATTCCAATCAATTCACGTTTGGTGGAGCTTTTTGGTATATTAGTTATTAATTCTGCCATTTCCACTTTCTGACCGATTACAACATTTTTAGGATAAGGCGTTTCATAAACAATTAAATCTTTTTTGCCTTTATAGGTCTTCATTGTTTCTAAAAATAATGGAACTTCTTTTTTTATTTCAAAATAATCATACAATTCTAAGTATACAGTAAAATTGGCTTCTCTACTCAGTATCTCAAAACTAAAATCTAAATAATTACCACCTGGAATCATTGCAAACTCATGGAGTTCATCTGCATCATGAGATATAAAAGAACTATCTCTTCTAAATTTCACACTAGCTGTATCAGTAAGTCCTTCAGATAAATTTTGCACCCTGACTGTCATAGTAACAGTTTCATTGATTGGAACATAATTTTGACCCCATTCATTATCAATGGCAAAATCTGTTACAGTTAGATTAGGTGGAATTACTTTTAACGTTTTAAATGTCATTGGCTCAGGTTTAAGATCTTGTCCTGAAAATTCTTTCAAATAAAACATAAAATTTCTATCTCCAGATTCTATCTTAAGCTTAGCATAAATGGGAAATTCTACCTGTAATGTATCTCCAACGGCTAAAATGGGTATTATGGAAACCGAGTCTATTTTTAATGATGGTGTCATTGATTTTATACTACCGTTTTCTAATAACCCTTCAATCGGAGCTAAAATTGGTTTCAGATTCCTAGCAGGACTACGACCATCATTTACCACTTTAAATACTAACCAAGCATTTTCCCTTCCATCTAATTGACCATTTCCAGAACTTTCTTTAAACTTTTTTTCTATGAGTGTTAAATGTGGTGGTGGCAAAACATAACCACACATTGTTGGAGAGCGTGGTCCTTCATCACCATCCTGATCTTCACTTGCAATTTGATAACAATATTCTGTATCAAACTCTAATCCTTTATCTTCGTAATGAGTCCTTTTTGTTTTTACTAAGAAACTCAATGAATCGCTCTCTTTATCCGCCTGATAGATATTATATGAGACCGCTCCAACCATCTGTTTAAAACTAAAAAGAATCCTTTTAACATCGCCAGTAACCTGTAATTTTCTTGGATAGTTTACTAAAACTTTTTGGCACTCTTCATTTGAAGAAGGACCTTCTGTTCCATACTTATCTACCACATGAATTCCATAACAAAAAAATTGTCCTGCAGGAACAATATCATTATAAATAGTATCAGTAACTTCAGTTAATAACTCCTTATCACGATATATTCTATATGTATGATCAACTCTAAGGTTAGACTTCTTCCAGATTAAAGATATTTTTTCTAGATCTGCGTCTGCCGTTAAATCAATCGCTAAAACTTTTTCATGAGTTGTTAAAACCAGAGATGTTCTAGGACCATCATCTGATTCTTTATCATAACTACATATTTCATAATTATAATCTGTATCAAACTTTAAATTATTATCAACAAATTCAGTTTCATCAGCTGTATCAAAAATCAATTCATTATCTCTATAGAGCCTGTATCCAGATGCACCTAGGACTGATTCCCATGTAAAAGAAGTAGAATTACGCATTATTTTACCAGTAAAATTTCCAGGTGGTGCAAAATATCCCTTTGCACATTGGATTTTTGCCTCTGGACCAACAGTTTTATGAGTATCTTCAGCTGCAACTGTGTAGCAATATTCAATGCCTGGATTTACAGGATCAATAAATCCTAGTGCATCTAAATCTGCTATATTTCCACCATCCCTAAATATTTTATATTTACCTTCCATTCCTGGAATAGCTTGCCATGAAATATCAATAGAATTCACTTTACCTTCTAGTTTGAAAACCGGTGCAGTTACCTCAGGATGTGTTACTACAGTATCAACAAAGTTAACCCCTTCTACATCTTCATTATCTATAGAATTAATCGCATAAATATAGGTTGTATTCCACTTGAGATCTCTTTCTTCAAAAGTAAGTTCTGGCTGTTTTGTAAGTAACTTATTATCTCTATATAAAGCATATTTTTTCACACCTGGTACTTCTGGCCAACTTAAGTCAATATGTCGACCACTTCCCTCTTCTGTATATCCACCCGCGACAACAGTAATAGATAATTCTGGTGGTGCATATGATGCTTTTTCAGTAATAGAGTTTGAAGTTGGCCCTTCTAGATCATAAAGATCTATAGATCTTACCATATATTTTGTTGGGACACCTGGTGCAACAATATCAGTATATAATGTGTCTCCAATGACATTATTTATAAGTCTATCATTCTTGTAAATATTATATGATTTTGCCTGAGGTATATCTGACCAATGTACTGTTAATTGGCCAACACCTCTTTCTACCCACACCTTAGGCCTCAATCCTTCTGTAGATAGAGGTATCTTCATATTTGTGATATCTCGATTAATTACCTGTACCCGATCTCCACCATTACCACTACCATTACCATATACCATAATTGTATAATTGCCAGCTATAATTTCATTCTCAAATAGAAATTTTCCATTTCTTGATACAACAAATTCTTCAAATAGCTTAGTACCAGACGAATCATATAAAAAAACTTTAGCCTGATCTACATTTTTTTCATCACCAGTTTCATCAAGTAAAACACCCTCAATTCTATAAATCTTTGGTGTGCGAACAGTGTACTTTTTTGATTCAGGACCTTCAATACCATCTTCAGTTAAAGATGTTAAATAATAAGTATAATCAGTATCCCATTTTAAACTTTTAAGATTAATCTCTAGTTTAGAAGTATTAGTCTGAAGTTTTTCATTGGCATATAAATTGTATGAACTTGCCCCTTCAACAGATCCCCATTCAATTAGATTATTATTTCTTTTATCATTTTTTACTACAATAGAATCAGGTGGGCTAAATACACTTTTATCGCACGCTGCATCAGATCTTGGACCAATAGAACCATATTTATCAACCCCTGAAACTGTAAAACAGTTTTCAGTACCTGCTTCTGTTTGTACCGTTCCACTCAAACTTGTTGATGAATCAACTAAAGCACCATTTTGATAGATATAATACTTAATACTATTTTCTGCTGCTTTCCAATTGAGTGTTACCTTATTGGCACCACTTTCAGCTTTTAAACCTTTTGGCTTTTTAATTTCAGGGTGAGTAGCTGTAAAAAGACTTGTAGATTGACTACCTTCATCTGATTGATGGTCTAGTGTAGAAGTTGTGTATGAATATTCAGTTTCATATTTTAAATTAAAATCAGTATAAGAATTATCTGCAGTAGAGTTAACTTTTTCACCATCTCTGTAAATTGCATAGCCTGTTGCATCTTCAACAGGAAACCATGATAGTTTAACTGTATTCTTTTTTGCTTCTGCTGTTACATTTTCTGGAGGGTTGATTAAAGATTTTCCATATTCAGTAATGGATCTTGTACCCATAGATTGATCAGTTTTCACTACAACTACATTATATGCAAAAGTTTGACCTGCAGAAACTTCATCAAAATAGGAGCTACCTGTTACTGTTGTTATTTCTTGATTATCACGATAAATAATATAATTGGATGCGCCAGAGATCGATTTCCAACTTAAAGATGCACCATTTGCATCAGGTTTTATTGTTAGTTGTACTTGATCAGGATTAGGATTAAGTGACGGGTTGAAATTATTTTTATTAGATCCACTGATTGTAAAATTTTCTGTGATTCCATATCCATCGGGACCATAAAAGTTCATAGTATATTTCCCATCAGGAATATTTTTTAATTTAAACTTTCCTGGTTGTTCTAATTCTACAACCTTTTTTTTATTTTGATCATATAAAACAACCCTAATAGGTCCTATTTTCCCTTTCCCATCTTCCTTAAAGCAACGACCACTAATCTCCTGACCTTGGCCATATAAAGATGGCAAAAAGATAATTACTGTTATTAATTGAACCTGCCCAAATATGGACAGTTTGGAAATACAGTTGATCCCCTTCATGTTACCTCGGTTTTTTTTCAGCCAAATTAATATTGGATTACCTAAATGGCTTATAACTGAAAGTTAATTATTTGAAATATAATTGTAAACAAATTTATAAAATTTCATTATTGGGTTCTAAGGGTGCATATTTCTGCCAAAACCTTACAGAATTTGCCCATTCTTTTGAATGATAATACGCTTCTGTACCACCAATTAAATCTAACTGATTTCGCATCATTGTTACAGGACCCATTGGTAATGAATCTAAACCTAAAGGAATGGCATTAATACTTATTAATTCCCATTCTTTATTAGTTGTATTCTCATTGTTCTCCTTCAAAATATCATGCCTATATAATATCAAATCCAACTTACCAATTTTTAAAAGGTTACCATTTAATGCTCGCGTTTGTATATACGGATCTTCATCAGGATTTCTCCTTACAATTCTTGAAACGAGTTTTGTCTTTTCATTTAATTTTACAAAAGGACAGATGAAGTCATTAATAATTGATGAATCCGCATGAATTATTCGGACACCATCCCGATATCCATCCGAATAATATCCTTTCTTCATTTGTAATTCAGCATGTTCTGCAATAGAACTAAAACTCATTGTTTTTGCATAAGTTTTTCCTGAATCTTTAATTTGGCGCCTTACAAATTTATTTACTGCAACAATCATATTTTTCCTAAACAATTAATTTGAATTAATGAATTTATAAAATAATAGTTCAGACATTGCCATTTTGTTAACCTTACAATAAGTTTTTGAATGTCATTTCCAGTTTGGATTCCTTTTGTAAATGAATGGTGGACATTCCTTTCTTTTTTAGGATTAATCATTACCTGTATTATTTTTAGTAACTTCACACTTAATAAAAGGTGGCTGTCTCCAGAACAAAATCGCAGATTAATTCATTTATTAATAGGAGTTATGATTTCTTACTCACCTATGGTATTTATCGCGAACACAAAACCTGCAATACTATCAGCAATTTTTATTATCCTTAATTTGATTGCGCATAAAAATAGCCATTTAAAAGGTATTCATTCGCAAGATAGGATTACTTATGGAACAATATATTTTCCAATTGGTTACCTTATTATTATAATAGCATTTTGGGATTATAGTCCATTTATAATTTTAAGCCTTTCTATTCTAACATTTTCTGATCCATTAGCATCATTTATTGGCTCTTCAGTAAAATCACCAATAAAATTTAAAATTTGGTATGATACAAAAACAGTACAGGGTACTTTTGCATTCTTTTCCAGTGCCTTTATTATAACTTTTTTTGGCGCACAAATTCTATTTGATTATAAATATATACAAATAATAGGATTAGCTCTTTTTACTGCTTTGGGTTCAACTATTGCAGAAATAACAAGTAATAAAGGTACAGATAATATTACTATTCCTATAGTAAGTATTCTTTTTATGATTGCTTTTTCTGATCAGTTTTATTTATCAGATGATTCTAAAATTATTCTAGGCTTAGAATTACCTTTAATATTATTTATAATCTCAATTCTGCTTTTCGTATCATATGAATTAAAAGTTTTATCAAAAAGCGGATTTTTTGGTGCCTTAATTATGGGTGTAATTATTACTATGATTGGTTCTTTCTCTCATCTTTTATTTATGGCAATATTTTTTATTTTTAGTTCAATATTAGGGAAAATATTTAAAATATATTCATTTTATAAATCTACTGATTTAAAAAGAAATATTATCCAGGTATACGCTAATGGAGGTATTGCATTGATTTTATGTATCCATGAATATTTCAATCCAAACCCTTTAACTAAATATTTTTTTTTTGCATCAATAGCAGCCGCAATGTCAGATACATGGGGATCAGAATTTGGGAAAATTTCAAAAAACAGACCCATTTCTATTACATCTTTTAAACCTGTTCCACATGGATATTCAGGAGGAATTACCCGAATTGGTACATTAGGTTCACTTTTAGGTGCTTGTATTATTGGTTTTTTTGTTTGGTATACTAATCCCAATATTTCACATTTCATTATATATGGAATTATTCTTTGCGGATTTTTTTCTGCATTATTTGATTCAATTTTAGGAGATTTAATTCAAGCTAAGTATGAAACAAAAAAAGGTGATATTGTAGAAACATTTGAAAAGGAATCAATACTGATTTCAGGCAATCATTATATAAATAATGATATGGTCAACTTAATATCTACAGTATTTGCACCCTGCATGATGTATATATTGCTATTATTTTTTAGTTGGTAAGGATATAATCCTATTGGTTAAGTGAACTAATATGTATTACTATAAATATTAAAAACAAAATATAGATTCTTCACTAAGATATAGATACTTTAATTTTCAATAAATATATATCTTATGATCAAAACATACTCCCTTAAATTATTGGAACAAAAAAAATAGAATTATACCAATAATTACTATCCAAAATTATATTATTCCATTAATATTTTCCTGGATAGGAATATATATATTGATAAATCTAAATATTATTTAAATAATATTTAGATTACTTTATATACTAATAGACCAACCATCACAATAAGAGAGATGAAGATTAAAGAAACACCCATGTTCCCTTTTTTAATCTCTTCCCACTCATCTATTTCAGTGGATAACATATCAAATACCTTTAAAGCAATGCCTATCCCGAAGGCAAAGCCTACAGCGGCAGTTATAGACCAGCCTACTGCTCGAGCATATTGTGTTAATAGTCCAACAAGTGAATTAGGATCTTGAAGCATGATGACTCCTTATTGTATTTCCAAATTTTTCATTATTTCTTGCATGAATTCAGAAGAATCAATACTACCACTAGCTAATGAAATTGCCATGTCTGCATTGCAATTTGCTATAAATGTATTGAATTCACCTTTTGAAATGGGAACTGCAACAGTAATACGTATTTGACTAGGTGTATAAGCATTTGATAAGCCCATTTCCTTTTGATGTGAAATAGCTTGACCAGCAGATGCAAATCCTACAAGCATAAACATTTCAAAATTATTTCTACCACTTTCCATATTAATTATTACTTCGCTTGGATCAAGTATAAGTTGAGACGATTCAAGAGTAATACGATATGTTTTACAAACTGCTTTTACTTTTTTCTTAAAAGCATAATTTGCAAATATTACATTTGTGCCTAAAAGAAAAGTAAATAAAAGTATAAATAGATTTCGTTTTGATTCCATTATTCTACAAGAAATTTACAGAATGATATTACACTGTTACTCGACGGTAAATCAAGCGGTAAATATTATTCTACCATTTTTTAATACTGATTTTATTGGATTTTCTAGAGCGAAGTAAGGTATCTGCTCTAATTTTTGAATTCCCCAAATTATAATATCCGCATTCTTACCTTTTTCTATTGATCCTATTTTATGTTCAAGCATTAAAGATTTCGCAGCATTATAAGTAGATGATTTCATTGCATCTAAAATATCCATTTTTAAATAAATACAAGATAGAGAGATAATAAAAGGTATAGATTGGATATTACAACTACCTGGATTATAGTCTGATGCCAAGGCAACATCTATATTCTGATTTTTAATTTTTTTATATGGTGAATACTTGTTTTTTCCAAGAAAAAATGTAGTACCTGGTAATAGAGTTGCTATTACATTATTTTGAGCCATGGATTTCATGCCATCTTGACTTATAGCCATCAAATGGTCTGCACTTATTGCTTTTACTTTCCCAGCTAATTTGGCTGCTCCCGAATCTTCAAATTCATCTGCATGTATTCTTGAATGTAGACCATGTTTCTTCCCGACTGCAAGAATCTTT
>CAZPHE010000017.1:0-35683 GCA_964586315.1 uncultured bacterium
GAAATTCTTTTTACATCCTGGACGGGTGGTAATCAAGGTGGTGGCTTTTCTTATGAGCGTACTCAGGTTGACGAAAATGGAATTCTTGGTAACGTAGGTTATGTGAGCCTCACCCAAACTGGTGCCGAATTAACTGCGGTTGATTTTACAAAAGAAGACTATGCGGATTGGACACTGGAAGAAAACCAAGACAGAATAACCGATGAAATCTGGATTACCCGGAGAGATAATCAAGGATTAATTAATTATTTTAGTGAAACCAGTTTTGATAGATTCTTAAGTCCAGAAGGGACGGAATGGCACTGGGGTCCATTTGATAATCCAGAGAATCATGGTTGGGAGGATTGGGAAGATGCAGTTGACCAGTCAGGGTGGAACACTCGTTACGCATTAAGCCAGGAATATCTCTATGCAGGTACGCCTCTTATGACCATGCATATTGAAGGTACAGATTTGTACTATGAAATTCTTTTTACATCCTGGACGGGTGGTAATCAAGGTGGTGGCTTTTCTTATGTTCGCACCAGGATAGATCCAAATACTGGCGAACAGCATCTTGCATATTCATTAGTTGCTGGCGGAACAGCAGAAGTAACAGCAACGTTTGACCCTGGGTCAATATATACAGGTGATTATTCTGCGAAGTTAAATATACCTAATAATGATCCCACTGATACCACTCAAGTGGTTGATCTGTCTGTAGCTGTGACGGGTGTACCTAACATATCTTTTGAAGAATCCTATGTACAGTTTGAAGAAACCGTAGTGGGCTTATCCAATAGCTATGTGATGACCATTGAAAATGATGGGACAGGTGACTTGGAGATTACGAGTATTACCACAACAGATGAGTCCTTTACGCTATTTTGGGCTGATGATAGTTCGGATGTCTCAAATACAGTGATTCATCCTGGAGAAGAGAGAGATGTTTTACTCACATTTTCTCCTACGGTGGATGGTTCTTTTTCTGCTTCAATGACGATTACATCAAATGATCCTGATCAGGGATCTCTGGTTATAGGTCTCATTGGAACCGCTTTGCCTGCACCGGTTCTCTCAGTGGCTCCAGAAACCTATGACTTCGGGACTATCGAACCTGGAGACACCTTAACAACAGATTTTGTATTCGCAAATACTGGAGGCTCAGACTTAGACTGGAGTGCGAATCTGTCTATATATGAATCCGTTGTTCTGGCCAGGAGTCCAGAATTTGGTACAGGTAGTCTCACCAATGATCTGAATGATGTTAAGGTTGAAACAGAGATTGTTGCACCAGCCATTCCGCCGGAGATTAACAACTTATTTTCATTTGATCCTACGCAGTTTGATGAATCATCCAATAATGATAACCATAGCAGTAGGAATACTGATCTTGATGAAATATTAGAAAATTTGAACGAGAATTATGAATCAGTGAATAGTTTGATCCCGAACAGGTTTGACTTTGATGATGGAGAATCTAGTTATTATATTCCTGATGGTGGAGCTGATATGTATGACGGCGGTAACTATTTAAATACAAATTTAGGTGGATATATAGAGTATTCAAATGATATGATCAGCACCAGCCAATATCTTGGTGATGGGCAGTACTTTACCCGTAAGTATGATGGGTTATTTGTTTTTGCTGCGGATATTAATGTTAGTGGAAATGATATAAGTCAGTTTTATATCAGCGGGGATTTAGGTGCGGATGGTAGTGGATCTGCAGATGGATCCGTTTTGGAAGTCGATATAAACGGAATAACATTTCATGGCTTTGTAAAAAGAGTATATGGTGGTTATGATCCTTCTGTGAACCACCTGATCCTAGTTAAGGCAAGTGATGATCTTTCGCATTCTTTTGATACCTATACCAATAATGATTATCATGAAGTGTCAGGTCTGGAAGAAACAACCCGGATTTATTATTTATTGTATGCCGGTAATGAAACTGACCAAGGCTATTACATAGATGATGATGCCACGATGTCCATTGCGGAAGCTTTTTTGAATGCGGCAGGTGTCCAAGGGGGTGTTATCCCAGGCAGCGGTACCATTGAAGCATTGGGCAGTGAAACAGTTAGTGTGACCATCCTAACAGAGAATGCACTCTTTGGTGATAATGTAGTAGACCTGGTGATTGAGAGCAATGACCCATTAAATAGTCCAACCCTGGTGCCTATGACTTTTTATGTTGAGCCTCCGGTTATGACTGTTGATCCGCTATTGATTGAATATGGATCGGTAAACTACAATGATACACTAGTCTCTGAGCTTACAATTGAGAATTCTGGTGGGGCTGATCTGGAGTGGGAAGCATTTCTCTATGAAGACGAGTCCAGAAACACTTCCAGTTCAATGACCTATGATGATTTAAGGATGCAGTTTGCAACGCAGCTGATGCCTAGGCAGTTGGAGACGGATGAGATTCGTGCTGAGATCCAAAGCAAATTGGGTACCCTCCCAGAAAGAAGGCCTCAGGAAGATCAAACCGATAATGGGTCGCAGAGCGTACTACGTTCCGGTGATTATATTTTACCACCTCAAGCGCATAGAAATCGTAATGGAAGTGTGAAGATATTAATGCTGGCTGACAATAACTATTATGGCTGGAACACCATGGACGCACTGGCATCTTATTTTGATAGTGATTATGATCTGATGGATGTTTATACAGACTGGGATCACAATAATTTACAAGATGAAATTGAAAGTTATGGTCCTAACCTCGTTTTTGTACCATATGGTCACTGGCTGGATGCCTATGACGATTATGATGGTATGCAGCAGGTACTGTCAGGCTTTGTTGAGTCTGGTGGTGGACTATTATTTACAGGTAGTAATTATCAGGATTTCGGTGGAACTATGGAAAACAGTTGGCTCTATGGTAGTAGTTGCTGTGGCTATTGGTGGGATGATGGTTATTATGATGCAGAACATCCCATCATGGAAGGCGTTGATGATGGTGTTGATATATATGAATTTATAACTACGTATGTACCCAGTGACAGCGATATAGAAGTTGTATTTAATATCCAAAATTGGTGGGGCTATGACTATGATCATGTGAACGTTTCAAAACAATATGGAAATGGTCGGGTCACGGTGCTTGGATCAACATTCTATGGGTGGTACGATGATGAAGCGATCATGCTGGCCAATGCAGTGGATTATACCACCGGTTCTGGTGGTATTGGTTCTGGTATCATTGAGCCATACTCAAGTGAGACAATAAGTGTCACCACTGTTGCATCAAATTATGGACCAGGTGATAATGGTCTGAGTCTTGTCATAGAGAGCAATGATCCGGAGAATGATTCTCTTGTGGTGCCTATCACTTTCTCAATTGATCCACCGGAGTTGACTCTATCAACCGAATCAGCTGCATTAGAGTTATATGTGAATGAAGTTGGCGATGAAGAAATAGTTACACTGACGAATACAGGTTCCTACCCTCTCGACTGGTTCGCGGAACTTGAAATGAATTCGGATGATGCCAGGAACCTTTCAAACCTGTTGGACCCACGTACTTTTAGAGCTCAGTGGTCAGAACAGATGATTCCTCGTCAGATGGAGACTGAAGAGATTCGGTCTGAAATAGAACGGAAGCTAGCTGCATCTGGCGCAATTCCTGCGGAAAACCATAACAATACTACAATGTCGGATGCCGCATTATTATCAGGAAATAAAATCTTACCTCCTGAAGCCCACAGAACACGAACTGGTAGCACCAATATAATAATGCTCATGGATAATGAATATTATGCCTGGAATACGATGGATGCGTTATCAATCTATTATACTGATTATAATCTTACAGATATCTATACAGACTGGGATCATAATATCCTGGAGAGTGAGATTGATGGTGCTGATCTAGTCATTGTTCCTTTTGGTCACTGGCTGGATAACTATTACGATTGGGATGGTATGCAGCAGGTCCTGTCAGACTTTGTTGAATCTGGTGGTGGACTTCTAATTACAGGATATAACTTTGCTGAGTTAGGTGGTTTTTTTGAAGGCAGTTATGCTTACAGTGGCTGGTGTTGTAATTATGGATGGGATGAATATTATTATGATGAGGATCATCCAATTATGGCTGGTGTTGATGGATACGTTGACCTTTATTATTGGACGACTCACCATCTTGAGAGTGACAATGATGTTGAGGTTGTGTTTCATGTAGATGGTTGGCCAGGCTATGGTTACGATAATGAGTACGTCACATTTTCTAAGGCAGTCGGAAGCGGCAGAGTTACAGTGTTAGGCTCAGCGTTTGAAGGCTGGTATGATGATGAAGCAATCATGCTTTCTAATTCTGTTGAATATACCGCGGGCTCAGGTGGTTTTGGAATTGACGTGACATCAGGAACAATCAGTCCTGAAAGCAGCATGTCGATTAATCTTTTATATTCTACATTTGGTATGGTGGGTGAATATTCTGGAAGTCTCATGATTGCAAGCAATGATCCAGATAATGAAGCAGTAGATCTACCTGTATCAATCAATGTCATGGGTGCTCCTGATATTACCGGTAATGTTGATCATGTTGATTTTGGTGAATTAATTGTAACAGATACGGCTTCTTTTATGATTGAAATTGGTAACAATGGTACAGAGACTCTTGATATATCTTCTCTGGCAGTAGAGCCACTGGGAAACAACATTGGGGCATTTAATGTTACTGACCTGACTGCTTCTCTTGAGCCAGGTGAATTTATGGATGTTGAAATACACTTTACTCCAACCGTAGTTGGTCCAGACTCTGCGACACTCATCATTACATCAAATGATCCTAATGAATCATCATTCCATGTATCCATGAGTGGGGATGCATTACCTGCTCCTGTAATGACGATTTCAGAAGAAAGTATCACTGTGGATATAGTTTCATTCACAACGGAAGAGACTCAATTTCTGGTATCAAATCTTGGGGATGGATTATTAGATTATTCTCTCGATGTGACATCTGTAGAAGGGGCCCAAGATGTAGTAACCTTCGTAAAAGAAGATTATGCCGATTGGACGTTAGAAGAGAATCAGGATCGACTATCTGAGACCGTGTGGCTAACACGACAGGATAATCAGGGTCTGTTTAATGCATATTCTCAAGGCAATTATGAGTGGGACGGACCTTGGGGTACATCCTGGAGATGGGGTGCGACTCTGGATGAGAACTATGCAGGTTATGGATATACAACCTGGTCAAGTGCGGTAGAACAGTCTGGGTATAACGTCAACGAGACACTGGTCCAGCAGATTGCAGGAACACCTGTCTTGTCTGTCTATCTATATGATACAGACGAATACTATGATATTACGTTTCTCTCTTTCACTGGTAACAACAATGGCGGAGGATTTTCTTGGGAGAGACAAAGAGTTGACACCAATAATGACCTTTCCTGGCTTGATGTGAGTGTTTCCGGGCCTGGTGCTGGTTCAGAACCAGTATATTTTCAAAAAGAGAATTATGCTGATTATTGGTTAGAAGAGAATCAGGATCAGATTACCGATAATGTTTGGATTACCCGTGAAAATCAGCATGGACTATTTAATGCTGCAACTCAGAATGGCTGGGACTGGGATTATTCAGGACCAGAAGGAACGGAATGGCATTGGGGACCAACATCGGATGATACATGGTATTATACGAGCTGGCGCGATGCAGTCTATCAGAGTCCATGCGGTGGAGCAGGAGATGCTTTGAATGGTGGCTGTAATGGTGATCCTTCTACCATGTCGCTTCATTTGATTGAAGAAGATCTATATTTTGATGTGACTTTTGAATGGTGGCAATGTTGTTCTGATGGAGGAGGATTTGCGTATACTCGTGTACAGGTAGATGAGTTTGGTAACTCTGCCGGAGGTTTTTTGGAGCCAGGTATGAGTGATACAGTTTTTGTTAATATGGATCCGGGATTTCTTCCAGAAGGCACTTATGCTGCGGATCTAAATTTTACAACAAATGATCCTCAGAATCGTCATCCTGTTGTACCTGTGACGATGAATCTTACGGGTATTCCTCAGTTTTACATGTGGCCTGATACATTAGAGCATGATTTTAACCAGGTCTATATTGACCAGGAAGGTTGGTATGATTTATGGATATATAATGGTGGAACCGGTTTACTGACCGTGGATGCTGCAGTGGAAGGTGAATACTATACAGTAGAACCATCTGCATTAGAAATTTTACCTGATGAATGGGTCTGGATGACGGTGCGTTACACACCTCTTTCTGAAGGTGTGCACACTGGATCCCTTGTCCTAAATACCAATGATGAAAATAATGCTTCAATTTCTGTAGCGTTTACAGGTGAAGGTTTGATTGCACCGGTTGTGGTTGTGTCTCCGGATACAATAGGTGTCTATGTCCCAGAACAAGACTCTCGATCTAGAACCTTTCAGGTTTCGAACACCGGTGGCAGTGACTTGCACTGGTATGTGGAATCTGCAGTAGTTGATGCGAATGATATGCGTAATGGTGCATCTGAGACTGTGACCGAGTTTAGATCCAGATGGGCAAACCAAATGATCCCGGCTCAGGAAAAGACTGCTGCTGTCGAGCAGGAGATTAATCAGAAGCTCCAGGATAATGAAAACAATACTGTACAGATAAAGTCTTCTGTCCAGACACAAAATTCTGGAAAACCTGCGGGCAATACGACTAATGGTCGGGGTTCAGGATCAAACACTTCTGTAGCGAGTCCTCCTACACAATCCGTGAAAGGTAACTCAAGGCCTGCAGAAATAGAAAATATGGGTTCTACCAGAGAGATTCTTCCTCCTGAGGCACACCGTAGTCGAGATGGAAACACAATGATTACAGTGCTCATGGATAATGAGTATACTGCCTGGAACACATTGGATGCTCTGTCATGGTATTATAGCAATTATTCCATAGATGTAATTTGGACAGGGTGGAGAGGAGATTCACTTCAGGGTTACCTGGATACAAGTGGTACAGATGTGTTGCTCGTCCCATTCGGTCACTGGGTTTATAATTATGAAAATAATTGGCCATACGTATCATTCATAGATGGAATTGCAGATTTCTTATCACAAGGCGGACAGGTTTTATATACTGGATATAATGATTGGAGTTGGGAAAGTGGTTTTGGATACGGGTTTGGATATGCCGGCTATTGTTGTTGGGATTATTGGTATAATGATGAAAATAATTGGAATGAAAATCATCCAGTAATGTCTGGTATTGATTATGAGTTCTATTATTATGAAATCATAACAAGTTATCTGGATCCCACTGATGATGATAACCAAGGTGTTGAATCTATTATGAATTTCAATCCGGAGTACGATTATGATGGTAACCATGCTATCTTTTCAAAAAATGTTGGAGCAGGCAATATAGTGGTCGTTGGAAGCACTTTCTTTGGTTGGACCGATGACGAAGCTCGGGTACTTTCCAATGCAATCCAGTACCTTGGTGGTGCAAATGACTTTGTTTCATTCGAACCAACAAGTGGAACACTTGGTGTAGGGGAGAGTATGGATGTTGTCGCTACTTTTAGTTCTGAAGGATTGGTAAAAGGTGAATACACTTCTGTTTCAACTCTTTTAAGTAACGATATCTATAATTCTAATGTGCCTTTAGTGCATACTATGAGAGTGGTAGGAACACCGACCATGGAATCAGAATTTCTTAGTAATGATGGGGTTACCCTGAACTTTGGTGAGGTACCGTTAATGTATGCCAGCCATGATTATATGGAGATTATGAACTATGATTCGAATACGATAACTATATCATCTGTATTAGAATATGATGACCCAATGTTTGAGATTCTTGAAGGTGGTTCCATGGAACTGTTACCATTTGAGTCTGACACACTGGTTCTTGCTGCCAATGCAGGCATGAACGAAGGATGGTATGGAAATCAATTACTCATGACCTCGTCACATCCTGAAATGGAGTCACACACTATCTCATTATATGCACAGATTGTTCCACAAGTTGCGCCAATCATAACTGATATTAGTGATGTTCATCCAGATCAGGGTGGTTGGGTGACTCTTGAGTTTACTCGCAGCTACTACGATGGATGGTTTGGGAATCAGCGTACAGAAATGTATACGGTTCAACTCTGGGATGATGGAGACTGGATCGCTACAAATAGCACTGTTGCCTATCAAGACGCTAGATATGTTGCTCTGGCACATACCCTACAAGACTCCGGTGTACTGGGTGATGGAATGACCGAGTTCAGAGTCATCGCAGGTATGGACGAAGGTACATGGTCAAGTAATTCTGAATTTGGCTATTCCACGGATGATCTTGCCCCTGGAGCTCCTATAAGTCTAGCTGCAGAGCAGTCCGGTAATCACATTGCCCTGAACTGGGAACATGGAGATGATGACTACTATCATTTCTCAATCTACAGACATACGAACCCTGACTTTGAGCCAGGTCCGGATAATCATATAGGTGATGCCATGGAGATGTCCTTTATGGATACGACAGCAGAATGGTTTGTGACCCAGTATTATGCGGTGACCGCCTTAGACTACGGTGGGAATGTCAGTGATCCATCTGATGTTGCAGAGGGCTATGTTCATGTGAACTTTGCACCAGAGATGAATGCGATCGATCCTCAGGCGATGGATGAAGATCAGTCACTGGAGCTTGTTGTTTCAGCTTCTGATCAGAATGAAGATGATGTCTTAACCTATGCTGCTTCTTCCAGTACAGAAGATGTGGTTGTAACCGTATCGAACGATACCCTATCGGTTGCTCTGACAGAGAACTGGTTTGGTACCGCAGAGATTCTGGTATCGGTTACGGACAGTGAGTTTGCGGATACAACCGGGTTTACCCTAACGGTGAATGCTGTGAATGATGCTCCAGGTGCCTTTACTCTTGTTGGTCCTGCAGATAGTTCAGTGATTATGATCACACCAAATGAGATAGCCCAAGGTACGATGCTGCATATAAACTGGTTGTCCAGTTTTGATGTTGATAATGATGATGTGAGCTATGGTTTTGTCCTGTATGGTGGTCCGTATTCCTTGGAGACACCTGCTCTGATTGATACGATTGTTTCGGATACAGCGGTTCATATTTCCTATGAGAATCTGGCTATGGCACTTGGTTATCTTGGTGAGAGTATTGTCAGTGGTGATTGGACAGTGTTTGCAACGGATGGAGAGGATACGACGATGTCTGATGAGATTTGGACTATTACTCTGGATGCGACAGGTGTCTTGTCTGTTGATGGTGAGCTGATACCAAGAGAGTTTGCTCTCCATCAGAACTATCCGAATCCGTTCAATCCAACGACGACACTGAGATATGATTTACCTCAGGATACGAAGGTATTGATTACGATTTACGATATTAGGGGTCGCGCAGTACGGACTCTTGTCAATGATTATCAGGATGCAGGTTATCGTTTGATTCACTGGAACGCGACCAATGACTATGGTCAGCCAGTGTCAGCGGGTATGTATATCTATACGATCCAGGCAGGCGATTTCAGGCAGGTGAAGAAGATGATCCTTTTGAAGTAATCTATCGATTACAAACGAATCGAAGAGAAAGCTCCTTTTTGGAGCTTTCTCTTTTTTTAATATCGAATGAGTGCACAGGCTGCGGAAAGACCGGCACCGGTTCCAATAAGTAGAACCAAATCACCTCTTTTTATGCGACCATCTTTTACCGCAATAGCAAGTGCCATGGGAACAGAAGCAGCGACACAGTTTCCATATTGTGAAACAATGTTAATGACTCTTTCTTTTTTAAATCCACCGGTTGATGTATAAGCTTCTACTGCTTTTCCAGATGCCTGATGTGGTACAATCCAGTCAATATCATCCTTCTGTAGGCCAGTAGATTTTAGAGTTTGAATCATCATTTTATATACCTGTTTTCGAGCAATTTTGTAAATACCTGGTCCATCCATTGTAAATAGATTATCTTCTATTGTAGTGTGAGAATCCTGAGGATGTTTGTGGGTTCCACCGCCTCTTACTTCAGTGAGATTTGCTCCACTGGGCCATGTTTTCATATTGTAATAGAGCAGTTCACTCTGATCTGATTCTGAAGCCGGTGCTATTAATACAGCTGCTGCACCATCGCCAAGTAAAGATGCACTTTCGGGCTCTTTAAAGTTTCTTCCTCTTGTACCTCGATCTGATGATATAATGAGGATGTTTTTATAAACATTAGACTGTATTAAAGATCCTGCAGTGTGAAAGGCTGTAATAAAAGACAGACACGTACAGTGTATGCTGAATGATGGGATACCTTCAAAGCCCATGGCTTTCTGATAAAATGTAGAGGTATCTGGGATAGTCTGTTTCGGAACCCCTGATGCATTTATTATCAGATCGGGTTTTTGAATATCATTAAGGGCTTCTTTACCTGCAAGAGCACCCATCTCATCAACATCGACTTTTGATACGCGTCGCTCTAAGACACCTGATTTTTCAATAATCCATTGTTCGGACTTACCAATGAATGGAGCAATCTGTGAAGATGTTTCTATGGTTGGCGGTAGGTATAGTCCAACCCCGGATATTTGTATTTTCAATGGATAAATCTTTTAGAAAAAATATTTTAGCTCAAATCGTATGTGAGAAAATTCTTCCTCCATTCTGTTAAAGGGGTAGTTTTCTCCATCTGGATGCTCATCAGATCCATTAATGATTGTTAATCCTAATAGGCTCTGTAAATCATCTGTTATTGAATATTCTAGTTTAAACTCTGTCAAAGAACCTGCAGTCCCATTAATTCCGGGATAATCGGCAATATCCATCATAGTGGTCATGGAAATTTTTAGTTGATCACCCAGAAACGATTTGTCGACGATAATAAAAGCTGCCTTTTTTGTTAAAATAGCAAGAGGGACACCCATTCCAGGGGTAAAAAAGTTAGATGGTTTAATATTCTCAGGATCAATTTCAAGATTTGGTATATCAATCTCTTGGTCAACAGGTAGGCTGTCTGAGCTATAGTCTAAGGTATCATGCTTAAAATATTGAGCTGAAAAATTGATATCAAAAGGCAATTCAGTTTCAAACTGGATTGTGGATTGTTGGTATGTAGCTTCTTCTAAAAGAGGATATGAAAAATGAAGAGAATCATAATAAGCTGGATTAAATGAACTGAGTCGGTCAATGGATGTATTTTGGTCTTGAGTTGAAAAATATCCAGTGTCCCACCTTAGGATAAACCAGTCACTTAGTAATACTCCTCCCAATCCAAGGACAGTCGTTTTTCGATATCCAAAAACAATATCTACATAGGGGAAAGATATATCACTACCGTGGCCGTATACATTTACACCTGTAAGATTAAATGTACGATCATATCCAGAAAAATAGGAAGCCGATATATCTCCAAATCGTGTAGAATAGGTTGCATGTAATCCACCCTCATAGGGTGAATCAGTAATTGGAAATATTTCTGAAGCTTTGGGGTATACTGGTAATCTCACCGGGAAGTCATCATCTCCCAGTGGAATACGATTTGTTGAATGAATCGGAGAGAATACGGTATTTAATTTTAAATCACCCAGGTAATAATCCAATGCAGCAGAGAGTGTTGCCATTTTTCGATCAGTCCCACCAAAGAACATATAATAATAATCCAGTGAACTGGCATTATCTGTAGGACTATTTTCATCTACACTGCCCCATGAGTGGATCTGTTTTCCTATACGAAATTCGAATTTATCTGAATTATATGTTGTATATAACTCTCTCATATCAAGAATAAAATCCTGCGGATCACTGGATCCTAAAAAATAAGAATCGTCACGTACGTGATATTCTAAAACAAAATTTCCATTTAGTAAAAAATCACCAGACTGGTGTTCTATATTTAAAGAGCCCATTCTATAGGGGATATTAATGAGAGAGTGATCGTTTAATTTTGCGATGTATGTATAGTCTACATAACCAGAAAACAAAAAATTTGATGACTCCCCTTTTATATGTGTGAAGGAAAGGAAAATTGCAGCAAGAATAAAATTTTTACTCATTCTGTGTAATGGATAAGGCATACGTTATTTTAATAACATCAATTTTTTAATCCTCGAATCGATTCCATCAAAAAACCTGATGTAATAGACTCCAGAGGGATGATTATTTGGCATCCAATTTATTGTGTAAAAACCCTGGGCGTAGATTTTATTATTAGAAATAATATCAACCTCATTTCCTAATATATCATAGATCCTAATATCCATTCTACGATCATATGGAATATTTAAATCAAGATGTACTAATGGATTAAAGGGGTTTGGATAGGGTTCTGTAATTTTGTACTGGAAAGGCAATAAGTGATGTTCAATGTTTACTATAGATGTATCGCAGTCCTGTGGTGAAAAAACCGGGAATGAATAATAGAATTGATCCAGACTGAGTTCAAAGTGTTCACTCTCAGCAACACAGGACGGAACACTGTCACATAGACTATTTGCACCAATCGCAAAATAAGGGTATCCACCGTTATCATTACTGTTCCAATCCATATCCATTTCACAAAAACAATCCGGGAGTGTCTCTAGGTTATTATTAAAGAGCCATAAATAAGATAAATTTTCAAGGTTACAGATGGACTCTGGCAGTACGGGAATCTCATTATATCCTAAATCAAGGAAATAGAGATTAGTTAGATTACCAATACTATCAACTATAGATGATAAAATGTTATTGTTTATATATAGTGAAAACAGTCCGGACATATGACTAAATGATTCAGGTAGTGTTGATATTCTGTTCCACTCAAGGTATAATGAAGCCAAGTCAGTAAGGTGACCTATGTTTTCAGGGAGCGTATAGATGGTGTCGTTAACACCTGAACTGTTACCATAGTTTCCAGCAACTAAAAAACGTAACCGACCATTAAACCAGGTCTGTGTTCCCAGTTCTAAGGCAGAATTATAGTCTAATTCGTTAAGAGTAATAATGCTATCTAGTACAGCCATATCATCATTAAATAAACAACTATCACCAACAAGGATTGTAACATTATCTGGGAGCTGAGAATAGTAGGTGTAGGAGCTATCACACTGCGGGTAACACCATCCATTCAATAGAAACAATAGTAAGGTTATATATAGCTTTTTCATATTATTTGAGATATAAGATTTTTTGTTTTTGAGTGTATCCACTTGAAGTCATTTTGATAAAATATATCCCGGATGGATGATTTCCTGCATCCCACTGAATCCTGTGTTTACCTCTGATCATTTTACCATTGAACAAAATATGTATTAGTTTACCATTCACATTGAAAATTTGTAAAAGGATGCTTTGATCATAATCCAAAGAATACTGTATAAATACTTTAGGATTAAAAGGATTGGGGTAGGAAACCCCTAAACTAAAATCATGAGGTTCTACGGTTTCATCAATAGCCAATGGAGTTGTATACCCCTCAACTGAAACAATTTTTGACTGGTCTGGGTGATGAACAGGAGTAGTTGTTAATTGAATAGGATTTGAAGCACTAATTTCAGAAACATTACCAGAAAAAGAAATATGTTCAGTTGATCTAGGTTCTAGGATTATCTCCATGGCCTGTGAACTAAACCAATCTTCATTATCCGTTAGCTCACAAAATAGAGGTAAGACATAATCGCCTTCGTTAACAATGGTAAATGAAATAGCAGATGATGTTCCACTTGGTATATAAATACCTGTATCACCATTACTTTCAATTAAATTATCAATCACCACACTAAATGATGCTGGAAATAATCCTGGAAGTCTGTGTGCTCTATAAACAGCGCCATCTGGCAGACTGAGGTTGTACAAGCCTTCCCATATAGTATTACCATCCGTATCCACTTCGATGCTTCGACCCCCTCCACCAACAGTGGTGATTAAGACATTCCCATTTTCTAGTTTTTGTGCATTTCCAGATGCAAAACCAAATAAATCAGTAGGCAGGTCATAAGACCATGCTAAAGAAGCATTACCATTTTCAATCGCAATTTCAATAGCACGTGAGACTGGCTCTTCTGTACCCCTAAATTCTGGTGCCAGGTTCCCATTGTCAAACGTTAGAATATTTCCATTATCTAATTTTTGAAGACTATGTTGAAAACTAAATCCAAGTTCAGTACCCATGTCAACTTCATCAGAAGACATCTGGTGACCAAGATTCCAAATGATATTTCCAGAGGGGTAATCAATTTTTGTTATTCTTGAAAGATGTCTACTAGATACATAAATCGCACTTTCATCTGGATCAAATATTACGGCATTCATATGGGTCCAATCATAATGAAGACTGATATAGGCTTCTGTCCAGGTTCCACCTATTTGATCATAATCACTCATATTAAAATGATCAAAAGTATTCCAGGACCATACTACATCTTTGGTATCTTTATCCCATTCCACAAGTTTGTCACCAACCCATGGAAATTCTACGGTGACTCCATCTGCCTGAAACCCTAGACCCTGAAACGATGATGTCCAGCCTCCTACAGGTATTGGTCCCAGTGATGATGTTTCAACAATACCAAGATAATTTCCATTGGGAAGTTTTATAAGATCGTGATGCAAGAATTCATTGTTTGGTTCTTCCCAGACTGTATCACCCTGAAAGGTGATTTCTAGTCCTGGAAGATTATTTTCTGCCTCAGGTAAGAGATAACATCCAAATATATTGCCGAATTCACTGCTACTATAATACACAAAATTTTTATCACCAGAATTCCAGATTTCATTACCTGTTTGATCTATGGCAGCTGAAAAATAATTAAAAAAAGCTCCGAAGGCGGTAATACCCGATTGGATTTGAGTATCATTCAAAATATTTACCGTTGAAGATGATAAAGATTCTCCTGTTGTGAATGAATATGGACTGGTCCAGGATCCTACAGATGAATTATAAATCGGACGCATGCGCCAATAATAGGTGTTATTCCAGTTGATCAAACTTTTTTGAATATGTGCCAGACTGTTATCCTGAATTTGCAGAATTAGATTTGAAAATTCAGAATCCTCAGCGATTTGAATTTCATAAGAAGTAGCTTCGGGAATTTGTTCCCATTCAAATAATACATGAGTATGGTTAAGAGTAGACCCATCATCTGGAGATATCAGTCCACCATACACAATTGAGAAAAATAGAGCTATAGCTACTATTTTATTCATGATTTCAATTTATTTGATAATGATTCATCCAGCCAGTGTAATACTTCTGTTCCTTGAGTGATCCAGGCTCTCTCTAATCCAAAATCTGGGAAATTGCCTAGCAATTCTCCATTCCATGCATAAGTAACACTCGTTTTATTTTTTGAAAGCCGACTTAATATCCATACACCAGCAGCATTAGGTAAACGTACATGATCAGATTCAATTTTGACACTTGGATTTTTTACAGATTTAAAAGAAAAAATCCAGTTGTCATTATTATTCTCAATAGTATATTGAATAATATAATCACGTCCTGAAAAAGGGAACGGCATATCTAAAACAATTTGTACAATATCGTTATTAATACGGCGAGTTTTTGTCACTCTTTTAAATATGTTAGGATAGTTATCCAGGTCCTGAATTGCATTTGCAATTAATGTAATGTCATAATCAAGAACAGAGTTAGCCTTGCTGATGGGAAATCCATTATAATCTCGCCATTCTATATTGATAGGCTCTTTTTGCAATGTTACCCAGCCTTTTAAATCTGAGATACCCCTGAGATCTAGCCCTAGCATAAGACAATGAAATATAATGGATATTAGTAGGATTTTCATTTGCTAGGATAAAAAAGTTTTATAAATATTTTTACAGTCACTGCGAATTTTTTCTTCCGTTAAACCGAATTTATTTAAATTATATTTATGCATACTTTTATATTGCCTCTGACCTTCTGCGGTTTCCTTTATGGTATTAGAAAGATTGTCATCTTTCTTATGTTCAATAAAATTGAGTATATCATCCATTAGAGTTTCAAAATCAGTCATCATAGTATCAAAACGAATAATAAACACTTTTTCCTTATCTATTTTATTATTCATCCAATCATCATGGAAACGATTGAGTAATTCAACCAGTGCTTTATATAGCCTACTAATAAACCTGTTTCTAATTTTTTGATCTAAAGACCAAAAATTAAAACGCTTATCAAGGACACCAGTGACAAGGCTTAATCCTGATGGAATCACACTCAAAGGATCACGTATCATATAGAGAATTTTTGCATCTGGAAATTGATCTTGGAATGCGGGAAGATTACTACTAAGACTGAATAATTTTCCAATATATCGTTCACCGTTATTTGATGAGAGATTACGCTTCCACATTGACTCAAACCATGAAAAATCTCTTGAAGATGTATTTCGAAGATTTGGATCAACCCAGTGGAATAAATCTTTCTCATCAAATGTTAGAAAAAATCCATAAAAAAAGAACCCATCTAAATATCTAAATAATATAGAAACATCATCAGTCTCTATTGAAGTAAGGCTTGTCTTATGTGCTTCTGTAGAGTGATGACGAGCGGGGCTAATGATCTCTAATAAGGGTAAAATAGGTTTAATACATTTTTGAATTGTGATGGAAGGATAAATCAATTGCCATAACTGTGACCCAATGCCAATTCTTTGATGAATTAAAAAACGATGTATAAATGTAGTACCTGATCTTGGATTTCCAACAATGATTATAGGTTTTTTTAAAGGTTTTTTAATTGATGGAAAAAATATAATATCAAATATTCTTCCAATTGCAACTAATATACGCAATATTAAAACTAGTAGCCCGGTAAACACTGGTGAAAACCAGATATTGAAAGTTTTTCCTAATATTAGGTAAAATCTTATGATTCGTTTAAGTGCCATTCTATATTTATGTTTGATATCATTAAAATAACTTATGGATTTAGGAATATAAATGATTTAATTATATGACTCATTAGGATTCATATAGTTAAATAAAATTTTAACCAATTATTTTGATTTAAAAAAAATATGAAAAAAATTACATTAATATTCTATTTAATTCCCATTGCATTATTTGGACAGGTATTTGATGGTATGACTTTATTCTCCCCTGCACAAGGTGGAGCAGGAGGTGGAGGAGGTACATTCTACACTTATTTGGTTGATAATGATTTGAATGAGATAAATGTATGGACCCATCCCAGAGGTGCAGCAAGTATGGCCTATCTTATGCCAGACAGTACTTTAATTTATCCATACCGTGTTCAAAACCCTTCTATGAGTAGCGGAGGTGTCGGTGGTGGCATTTCAAAATATTCGTGGGATGGAGAGTTACTATGGAGCTATGAAATTGCGAATGATACTTATCAACATCATCATGATGTTGAACCATTACCAAATGGTAATATTCTTGTCATTGTCTGGGAAAAAAAAACAGATAGCGAAGCATACGATGTAGGTAGACAGTCGATTGACAATTCCTTAAATGAGATGTGGGCAGAAGCAATACTTGAGCTAGAACCTATTGGGTCTGATGATGTGAATATTGTCTGGGAGTGGCATATATGGGATCATTTAATTCAGGATGTGGATTCAAGTCTACCAAACTATGGTGTTGTAGCCGATCACCCAGAGCTACAGGATGTAAACTACGGGAATGCGGGAAGTAATAATGGGCCAGGTGGACCTAATGGTGACTGGAAGCATTTAAATGCAATTGCCTACAATGAAGATTTAGATCAAATAGCTATTTCATCCAGACATCATGATGAGATCTATATCATTGATCATAGTACAACAACAGAAGAGGCGGCGGGACATAATGGCGGGAACTCGGGCATGGGAGGAGATTATCTTTACCGATGGGGTAATCCACAGGCCTATGGAAGAGGAAACAACTCAGACCATTTGCTTGGAGACCAACATGGAGTTAACTGGATACCAGAAGGTTATCCTGGAGCGGGTAATCTTATATTATTTAATAATCAATATACAAATAACTCTTCAGCAGTTTTTGAAATTGTAACACCAATAAATGATGATGGAACTTATAATATATCTGATGGGCAACCATTCGGCCCTGATGCTCCTGAGTGGTTTCATAGTGGTGGCTTTCATACTCAAATGCAGGGTGGAGCGTTTCGTCTTCCTAATGGTAATACATTGGTTACGGACTGTGATGATGCACATATGTTTGAAGTAACCAGTGAGCATGAAGTAGTCTGGGAGTATGATTATGGCGGAGGGCAAGTATTTATTGCCCGTGCACAGAAATATCCTATGGATTACCTAGGTGGCGATTTTCCTGAATATACTCTGGGTGATGTAAACTTTGATGGATCTTTAGATGTCTTAGATATTCTAATGGTATCAGATATGTCAGGAGGGTATGGCTATGAACCAACACCACCAGCAGATTATAATCTTGATGGTTCGGTCAATATTTCAGATGTGATTATTCTGGTTACTTTCATTATCAGCAATTAATCTTTTATAATAGCCTACTGGGTGTCATATTAAATAACACCAGTAGTTATCTTTGTTTAGTATAAATTATTGTACTAGCTTGGTACCGTGAATCTTAATATATCCCAATACCCGATCCGCCAGTGGTTTATTAATCAAGCACTAAAACATTCTAAAAGAACAATAATAATTTCCATTTTAATGACAACTATTATGGGATCCGGTATACGATTTTTAATTATGGATGATGATATGATGAAAATGTTGCCTAAAGAGATGGATTCAAAACTCACCTGGGATGCAATACAGGATGAATTTGGTAGTACGGAAATTATTTTTATTGCATTTGGATCAAAAGGTAAAACAATTTATTCATCTCAGGCTTTAGAAACTCTCTGGAGCCTTTCAGAACAATTAAATGGTTTATCTACTGTTGATGATGTTTCGAATATATCCACAGCAACTCGTATAGATGTGATCGATGGATTTATGGAAATAAACGATTTACAGCCATCAAAAAATCTTACGGATAAAGAAGTTGAAAAAATTAAAAAATATCTAAATAAGAATCTTAATCTCAAAAAACAATTTATTAGCCAAAAAGAAGAATATTTTTTAACCATAATTCAACCCTATGATATTATTGGTCTAGATGAGTTTAGAAATGATGTTGTATCTATAGGAGATTCAGTATTAAGTGGTTATGAAATTCATTATGGAGGTACAGCCTATGTTACCGGATCTGTTCCTCAGTTAATACGTGAAGATATCCAATCACTCATAAAAGTAGGCCTACTAATAATGGTATCAATACTATTATTTAATTTGAGAAGCTTTCCTGCAGTTGGGATGGTAATGATGGTCATTGTTTTATCGTTGGTATCTATGATGGGATTTATGGGATGGGCATATCGATTGACAGGGTCTGATAAATTTCTATTTGCACTTTTAAATACATCTATGCCAATCATATTATTAACAATTGCAAACTCTGATGGTGTTCATGTTATGACAAAATTTTTTCGTGAAATGAGAATCCATAACAATATTCATGATGCGATTTCTTCAAGTATGCATGCATTATTGATACCAATATTTTTAACGAGTATTACTACCATAGCAGCATTTTTAACCATGATTTCATCTCCTTTGGAACCCCTTTTTGGATATGGGATTTCTATTTCAGTCGGTATTGCCTCAGCATGGCTATTAAGCTCAATATTGTTACCTGCGATTATTAGTTTAAAAAAATGGGACCAGTATTCAAAGGCCATCGCAGAGCCAAGTATATTTGAAAAATTAATTGATAGAATTGGATTTATTGTAATCCAACATCCAAAATATGTTTTTGCGGCAGGAATATTATTGGTGTTATTTGGATTGACTGGATTATCTAAAATTAAAGTAGATGTTAATGTGGCAAGCTTTTTCAAACCTGGTACCGAAATTAGAGACAGTATGGATTTTATGGATAAAGAGATGAGTGGTACTTTGGATCTAAGAGTGAGAGTCGAAGGACATATCAAAGATCCGGTCTTATTACAGAAGATGGACTCTTTACAAACATTTATTGAAGGGCATGAAGAGATTTTGGTTACATATTCCATTGCAGATATGGTCAAACAAATGCATCGTTCTGTAATGGATGATAGCCTAAAATATGAATCCATTCCAGAAGAACAAGAAAAAATAAATAATTTGTTTACTATGTATTCTATGTCCGGAAATCCTGATGATTTTTCAACTATGGTAACCTATGATTATTCATCTGGATTGATAACTGCTTTAAGCTCAGTTATCAGTACTGAAGCTGTATTCTCTTTTGTTAATTCTACTAAGCGGTATATTGATAAACATTTTGATAACAGTAATAAAGTAGATGTTACAGGTATGATTGTTGTAATTAGAGATATGGTAATTTTGATTATTCAATCATCAGTTTTCAGTATTTTTATATCCTTGATCTTAATTGGTCTAATTACATCTTTATTTTTCAAGCGTGTTTTATGGGGTCTACTCGCAATCTTACCTCTAACAGGTGCAATAATTCTGAATTTTGGACTTATGGGTCATTTTAATCTATCGCTAAATCATATTACTGCAATTTTATCATCAATCATTATAGGGGTAGGAGTAGACTTTGCAATACATTTTATTTCACAGTTTCGTAATCTTTCTAGATCCATCAATCCCACACAACTCAGTAGTGATGTTATTCAAGATGTAGGTTACCCTATTATTTTAGATGCAGCTTCCAATATGGGATTTGGAGCACTTCTATTTTCTGCATTTATTCCTGTACAATATATAGGAGGATTAATGGTATTTGCTATGATCTCCACATCTTTAGGCACTCTTACACTATTGTCATCTCTTACTGAATTACTTAAAAATCGCTTAGTTGAAAAAGGAGAATAAAATGAAAGTTTTAATAATATTATTTTTTCCAATTATTTTAATTGCTCAAACAGGTAAAGAGATAGCCTTAATGATAGATAAAAAACGAGCGCCAAAAGACCTAACTAATAAATCTCGTATGATTCTTACGAATTCAAAAGGTAAAGCGAGGACTAATACAATGGTTTCAAAATCAATAAACAAGAATAAAAAGCAAATTATCTGGTTTTTGGAACCGAAAGATGATAGAGGAGTTTCTTTCTTAAAAATAGAGTATGATGATAGAGATGATGAGATGCGTATGTGGTTGCCGGGCTTTAAAAAGGTGCGGCGAATTTCTGCTAAGAAAAAAGGGGATTCTTTTATGGGCTCTGATCTTAGTTTTGAAGATTTATCTAATCGTGAATTAAATTACAATAACTATAATCGTTTAGAAGATCAAATTGTAGGAGGGAAGGATTGCTATGTTTTGGAAACTATTCCAAAAATGGAGGCTAAATCATCTTACTCAAAACATATATCATTTATTGATAAAAAAACAGTAAATCTGTTAAAAGAGAATTCATTTGATAAAAGGAGAAAATTGAAGAAAGAGAAGGAATTTCAATATATAACATTAGATGATTATCAAATATTAAAACGTGTTTTTGTAAAAGATATTCCAAGTCAACATACAACTGAGGTTATATTTTCAGATATTATGATTGATCAAGGTATAGATGGAAAACTATTTCATGAGAAAAACTTGAAACGTATACCAAGACAATGACTGCTGATAACATTTTGGATGACTTAGTTTCTTAATGGTTTACCTTTTTTTAACATATACTTGATACGATCCTGAGTAAGCTTTTCTCCAGCCAGTGATATGAATGCTTCTCTTTCAATATCAAGTATATATTGCTCATCCACAGTTTTAGTTAAACCTGCCTTATCTCCGCCAGTTAATACAAAAGCTAATTTTTCACCAATTTTCATATCATGTGCTGAAATTTTTCCCTGCATCTTGAATCCTTTTAAGGCCATCACCATTGCAGTCCTACCGCCTGTCCCTGGTAGTTTTAAATCATCTCGGTAATCAGGAGGCGTGTATCCATTTGCTAATTCAATCGCTTTATTTTTTGCTGTTTGAATTAAATAATCTCTGTTTAAAATAATTGTATCATCTTTTTTTAGATATCCTAAGTGTTTTGCTTCATCAGCGCTTGTCGCAATTTTAGCAAAACCAACTGTCTCAAAGGTTTTTTGTATTTTTTGGAATGCACCCATTCTACCAGTCCCACCATCCATTGCATTTAAGATCATTCTTAAAGTTCCACTTCCTCCAGGGATAAGACCAACTCCAACTTCAACAAGCCCCATATATGTTTCTGCGGCTACAATTCTATGTGCTGCAGGTTGTACCATTTCAACGCCTCCACCAAGAGTTAGTTGGAAGGGTGCTGCAACAACTGGTCCTTTAGAAAACCTCATACGTTGGGTAGTATCTTGCATCGTTTTTACAGCATAGTTTAATGCTTCCCATTGGTTATTTTGGCTTAGTTCAAGTAGTAAATTCAAGTTTGCTCCAGCTGAAAAGTTTGTTCCTTGATGACCTAAAACCATTGAATTATAGTCTCCTTTTTCAATAAGATCGAGTGCGAGGTTAATCATCTCTATATAGGAGCTATCAATAGGGTGCAGCGTGGGTTGTAGTATCGAATGAAATTCTACATTTAATACTCCATCGCCTAGGTCATTTACGCTGGCACTTAGATCTCTTTTTAGCGTATGTCCCGCTGACTTATGAATAGTTAAATTAAATATTTTTGGATTATTATCACTTTTAACAGGTTGTTTTTTTATTGGACACCAATATGTATTGTAACCGTTTTCTAGTTTGTAAAAAGTTGCTCTGCCTGATTTAAGCATTTCTAAAACCCACTTAGGTACTTTTTTACCTTCAGCTTTCATTCGATCAATAGATCTTTTAACTCCAATGGCATCCCAGCTTTCGAAAGGACCTGACTCCCATCCAAATCCCCATTTCATGGCATTATCAACATTAACAATGTCATCAGAGATTTCAGGTATGCGGTTAGCACTGTAAATAAGTGTCTTTGCTGTAATCTCCCAAAAATATTTACTTCCACGATCATCTCCGTAACAGAGAGCAATCATTTTGTCAACTAGCTTTTGTCTATCTTTTGCAATTCGAAAGCAATCAAAACGAACTTGATCCATAGCTGAGTATTCACCTGAATTAAGGTCAATTGAATGGATAGAACGATCTTCATTCTTCTTATAAAAACCCGCTTTTGTTTTTTGACCCAAACGTTTTGAATCAACCAATGTATTTAGAATATCCGGAATTTGGAAAATATCTCGCTCTTCATCTTGGGTAGCTTTTTCATATGTTGTCAAAGCGACATTTTTTAATGTATCCAATCCAACTATATCTGCTGTACGAAATGTGGCACTTTTTGGTCGGCCTGAAATTGGTCCGGTAAGTTTATCTACTTCTTCAACTGTAAGTCCTTGATCAATAGCGAGTTTTACTGCTATCATCATTCCAAAAACACCAACCCTATTGGCAATAAAATTAGGTGTATCCTTGGCATGTACTATTCCTTTACCCATAAGAGCTTCACCAAATTGAGTCATAATATTATATGTTTCATCCGATGTTTCTTTACCACGAACCAATTCTAATAATTTCATATATCTTGGTGGGTTAAAGAAATGAGTAATCATAAATCTTTGTCTAACTTCATTAGGTAATGATTTGGAAAGGTCACTTAAAGGAATGCCAGATGTGTTTGATGTAAGGAGTGCTGTATTTTTTAAATATGGTAGGAGCTTTTGATATATTTCTTCTTTTATATCTAATCTTTCAACAACTGCTTCTAAAACCCAGTCTACTTCGCTAATTTTTTCCAAGTCATTACTATAAGTACAAGGAGTTATCAGATCTACATTCTTAGGTTTATATAGTGGTGCTGGTTTTAATGAAGATAGAGAGTCTTTCCCTTGATTGGCTAGTTCCAAAGTCACATCAAAAAGATAGGAATAGATGCCTGCATTAGCTAAGTGACCTGCGATTTGGGCACCCATCACTCCAGAACCCAAAACAGCAACTTTTTCAATATTTTTTGGCATTATTTAAATCCTCTCTATAATTGTAGCAATACCTTGGCCAGAGCCAATACACATAGTGGCCAGGCCTGTGTTTGCATTTTGTTGTTCTAAAACATTTACCAAAGTCGTGATTATTCTTGCACCAGAGCATCCTAGTGGATGGCCAAGTGCAATGGCTCCACCATTAAGGTTAACTTTACTTTTATCCCAGTTACCATTTTCTATAACAAAAAGAGATTGAGCAGCAAAAGCCTCATTCAATTCAATTACATCAATATCATCCAAAGACATTCCTGCATTGTGTAGGACTTTTTCTGTAGCAGGAATTGGACCCTTTCCCATTCGTCTCCAATCTACACCAACAACAGACCTTGCTTTTATTGTTGCTCTTATTTTAAGGCTATTTTTTTCAGCAAACTCTCGACTGGTTATGAGTAATGCTGATGCACCAATGGAAATAGGACTTGATGTAGCGGCAGTTATTGTACCATTTTCTAAAAAGGATGGAGAAAGACTCTTAATTTTTTCATGATCGGACTGTCTGGGACCTTCATCTTTATTGATCATGCGTTCACCATACATATCTATCTGAATAACTTCATTTTCAAATTTTCCATTTTTCCATGCGTCAAGTGCTTTTTCATGGGATTGAATTGCAAAATTCTCTTGGTCAACTCTAGATATATTTCCTTCTTCTGCAAGAATCTCTGCAGTTTCTCCCATGCCAATATAATATTCTTGTTCAGCAAGCTCTGGATGAAAATCAGGGTTGAACCCACCCATTGGTACTGAAAACATATCCTCAACACCTGCAGCGATACCTACTTTGATATCTCCTCCTTCAATTTTGGTGCTTACCTGATGGACAGCATCCATAGATGACCCACAGAACCTATTTACTACTGCTCCACCAGATGTTTCAGGTATCCCGGCTAGGATTGCGACACCTTTGGCCATCAGCATCCCTTGAGGACCTTCAGGGAATGCACAACCTAAAATTAGATCTTCAATATGTTCGGGTTGAATATTGTCATTTCTTTTAAATAAAGTTTTAACAGTTTGTGCAGTCAAATCATCAGACCGAATTCCTATCATATTTCCATTTTTTATACCAATAGGCGAACGAACTGCATCAATAATTACAGATTCAGACATACTATTTACCTATATCCTTCTATCGCGATTATAAAGGAAACTACCTAATTCAAAATCAGAAATATCAATGTTAGAAATTTTTTTTTGAGATTTATTCCCTTTTCTTTTGAAAAATTTATTGAATTTTAATGGTTTCATTGTTTACTCCTTATAGGTTAGAATGGATATTTTTTTTGTTCAAACATAAACTCACCAAGCTCCTTTTTTAGTGTAATTGTATCTGTCTTTATTACCATTATATTGATCAAACGATCAAACGGTATTTTGATACGTTCAGGTATTGTTTCTAAAAAAATTTTATTTAGACATATATTACTCATTAAAGCAATCTCTAATAATGATTCTGTTACATCTATTTTTGCAATATTAAGTGCCATATTGGAAGTCCAATTGGAAGTTATTGTTTGTTGAACTCGAGAAATAATAGACTCAGCTGTAAAGATATTTGTAAACATATCTGCAAGTATTTCACTTAGTTGTTGTTCATGCTTGAGATCTTGCCCGTATTCGCAAAGGGCTTCTTGGAAAATTAAAGCTGTTAATTTTTTTGCTGCTTCTAGAGCATATTTTTCTTCTACTAGTGGATCACTTGAACTTAGTTCAATTTTAGAGTCTAAAAATTGTTCTAAGTCTTTCAGAAAATCTCTTAATGAAATTTCCTCCATGAGTACCTTTTTCATCATATAACCGGTGATTATTGCTCGATTAATTTCATTCGTACCTTCCCAGATTTGGTTAATGCGATCATCGCGATAGGCCATTGCTAATGGGTATTCTTCTATAAATCCATATCCACCAAATATTTGCAAACAATTATCTACTACCATGGATGAAGTTTCACTACCGTAAATTTTAGCCATGGATGCTTCTACAGCGAATCGTTCCATTGCTTCTCCCATTTTTTTATAATAATCCGAATCGGATTTATCTAACTCATCGATTGCATCTTGAATCATACCAACGGTTCTATAGAGCATGGTATCCGCAACATAAGTCTGCACCGTTACATCAGCAATTTTCCCAATTATTGAATCAAAATTTGCGATTGGTTGCCCAAACTGTTTTCGTTCAAGTGCATATTTCATTGTCTCCCTGATGGCTAGTTTGGACCCTCCGACACTGGCGGCACCTAGTTTGTAACGACCTATATTTAGAGCATTAAATGCAATTGCAGCTCCTTTACCTACTTTATAAAGTAAATTCTCTACAGGTACTTTGGCATTATTAAACTTTAATGAAGTAGTTGATGAACCTTTCATACCCATTTTCTTCTCTTCGGAACCTATGGTAAATCCTTCAGTATCTCGTTCAACAATAAATCCAGAAAATTTATTGCCATTCACTTGTGCAAGTATAGTATATACATCTGCCCATCCACCATTACTGATAAACTGTTTTTCTCCGTTTAAAATATAATGTTTACCGTCTTCCGAAAGGATGGCAGTTGTTTTTGCAGAAAGAGCATCAGATCCTGCTGATGGTTCAGTAAGACCATAGGCAGCAATCCATTCGCCTGTTATTAGTTTTGGCAAATATTTCTTCTTTTGTTCAGAAGTGCCAAAAAATACAATTCCCAGACTTCCTATTCCAGTTTGCACTCCAAAAGTACATCCAAAAGAAGCCGATCCACTAAAACCAACACCTTCTGTGACAATGCAAGCTGTGATTTTGTCAAGCTCTGTTCCTCCAAACTCTTCTGGCGCGTCAACTCCAATAAGACCTAATTCACCCATCTTTCGCATGATGGACCTACTTAAATCTTCATCTAATTTTTCTATGTTTTTTATATTTGGGTATATTTTTTCTTGCGCAAAATCAAATATCATTTTTTCAATGTCTTTATGTTCTTCACTGAACATTTCTCTGCAAAAAATTGTTTTATTTGAGGTTGAGGACACAAGCCATTGGCCACCTGTTTTTAGATCAAGTATTTCTCGAATATTCATTTCTCTCCCTTTTTCTTTAATCCATTAAGGATGAACTCTGAAATAGTATCAATATACTCATGTGCTTCAACGCCAGATTTGTCGAATAAAGTAAACCAGTGAATACCTTCGATATTAATCAGTATTGAAAGTGCTGTAATTCTAGGATCAACTTTTTTAAATTCACCAGTATCTATTCCTTCTTCAATAATCTCAATTATATATTCTAAAAATTGAGAATAAATTTCTTGGACTTTTATATTAAAGTCAGGGTCTAATCCAGACATTCTCCAAAATTCAATCAATATTTTGAAGGTTGCAGGATTTTTATCGAACTGTTTTATAAAATATTCGAAAAGAGTCTTTAATTGATTAGATGCTGATTTGTTTTTTTTCAATCTTTCTAACACACCAGTGCTATATTCTTTAAACCAATAGTCAACTAGGGAAAGATAGACTTCTTTTTTTGATTTGTAATACCAATAAATCGCACCCTTGGAAAGCTGAGCCTTTTCAACAATATCATCCATGCGACTCTGATCATATCCTTTTGATACAACCACCGATTGAGCAGCATTCATAATTTGGTCTTTTCTAATATCTTTTAATTGAGTATTCATCGTTTAAAATACTATACCGACTGGTCGGTCTAATATACAAATGATGGTAAATACTATTCCACTATTATATTTTTATTTTCCTTGCAAATGAGAATTAATAGCATTAATATAGATAATGAGACCTAGTCTCAATAATAATTAAATATGTACTCCAGGGGTTCTAAATTAATTTCCTTGTTCCAAAATCCAAGGTCCTGAATTCCAAGATAAGAATTAGGGCCCCTAAAATTTTAGATTTATGGCAGAATTGATCATAGTATTTAGAGAAGTTTTAGAAGCTTCATTAATAGTAGGGATATTATATACCTATTTAAATAAAATAGGACAAAAAGCAGCTATTTCAAAGCTTTGGCAAGGTGTAATAGTCGCCCTTGCTTTTAGTTTAATTGGATCTCTCTTATTTCAAAAACTAGCGGGTGGTTTTCACGGTCAAGCAGAAAAACTATTTGAGGGAATAGTGATGATTATTGCTGCTGGTGTTTTAGGTACAATGATCATTTGGATGGCAAAAAATAGAAACATCGCTGATGAACTTGAATCTAAAGCTGCGAATGCACTTGATTCTGAAAAACTCGGTTATGGTATCTTTGCATTAGCTTTTGTATCAGTCTTTCGAGAAGGTATTGAAACTATTTTATTTCTCTATGGAGTAATGATCAAAAAAGGAGGACTGAATATTACTCTCTCTTTAATTGGGGCTGCCATTGGCATAGGCTTGGGATATATGATTTTTGTACAAGGGCGCAAAGTTCCATTAAAGACATTTTTTAATGTTAGTTCGGTTCTGCTGATTTTTGTAGCTGCTGGAATGCTTGCTTATGGAGTTCATGAGTTAGAATCTGCAGGTGTAATTAAAGATTTTGGACGAATTTGGGATATAAACCCTCCAAAACTTCCAGATGGTTCCTATCCTTTGTTGCATGACAAAGGTTCCATTGGTTCGCTTTTCAAAGGACTTTTTGGTTATAATGGTGATCCTAGTGCTATTGAAGTACTGGTATGGTTATCTGCATTGGTAGGACTTGGGTCAATGTGGAAAAAAGCAGGGCAGATTTAATAATGTTGAATCGAATTTTATTAATCTTAACTTTATTTTTTTTATTAATAATTAGTGGTTGTGAAGATGACCCGTTACTTGCTCCACAATCAGTAGAAGAGGAAGATGGCGGAAGTTATGGCAATCTTTCTCTCCCTAAGAATAAGGAAGACACCCGTATAAGTAATCCGGAAATTTTTTAGTCCTTTTTCATGTTTTATTTTAAAATTATATCCTTATTTGCTTTCTCTCTTTCTCTAATATATGCTGATAACCATGAGACAATTGTTTTAGGAATAGTATTTAAGAATGAAAAAAATACACCTCTAGAAGGAGCAAATATCATACTCAGAAATAAGTCTGGAGAAGAATATGGAGCATCTAGTGATAAAAATGGAAGCTTCAATATAGATGAAATTTCAGCTGGGAATTATACGATGGTAGTGAGCTTTATAGGTTATGAAGATTACCATGAAAATGTCGAGATATCAGAGGGTAAGATTTATAAGATAAATGTAGTTTTATCTATTGAGCCGATTCTAATGGCAAAATTGGAAATAATAAGTGAGGTAGATGCACCTTATGATGATCTTCCTGGTGCTGCGACAGTATTAGATATGCAACGACTCAAACTTGTGAATCCCATTGGTACTCAGGAAATGCTCGAATATGTTCCTGGTATAAATGGTTTTGCAGATGATGGGATTGGAAATTCGCGAATTAGTATTGGTATACGTGGGCTTAATCCAAGAAGAAGCTCCCGCGTACTCATCCTAGAGGATGGGGTTCCAATACAGCCAGCGTTATATGTATATCCAAATATGTACTATAATCCACCTGCAGATCGAATAGATCAGATCGAAGTTATAAAAGGAAGTGGCACCATTTTATATGGTCCTCAAACAATGGGTGGTGTGATCAATTATTTTACTAAAAGGCCACGTAATCAATTTGGTGGCGTTTTCAAATTGACCACTGGTGAAAATGGTTATAACAGTCTCTTTACAGAAATTGGTGGTTGGGGCAATGGAAAACTACGTCCTGAAATTCAGTTACTTTTGAAAAAAGGTGATGGTTTTAGAGAGAATAATGGATTTGAGCAAATCAATAATACTCTAAAGCTAAACTACCGAAGTTCTTCAAAAAAAAATCTTTATCTGAAAGCAAACTTTAACTATGAAAATTCTAATGCAACCTATACTGGGTTGACTCAGTGGTCATATGAGAACAATCCGCAATTCAATCCAAAAAAGGATGATAATTTTAAAGTGCTTCGCGCAGCACTTGATATTATACAATCAGAAAAATTAAGTTCTAATAGGTCAAAATCCACAACTGCATTTTTTAGTTTTTTTGATCGAAGATGGTGGAGAGAAAATGATATTTTTATTAAAGCAACAGATATAGAATCAGATAATCCTACTGCTCAACCCTACTATAGTTTCGGTGATTTAATTCGAGTAGGAAATGGTGAAGATAATTTTGGAATTTTGAGATCTTTCTATGTAGCAGGCTTAAAACAATCCTATAATATTGATCATAATTTATTTGGCTTCTCATCATCCATGGAGACCGGTTGGCGAGTATACTGGGAAAGATTTATTGATGATAGAAAAACCGGGTTTACATCAGATTCTCTTTATGCCACAAATGCAAGAGAAGGTGTCTATTTTAGAGGTTCGGGAGACTCATTGGAAATTCTTGGTACAAGCCATCACTATGAAACCGCTGCATTCTCTTCATACATTTCAGAATCAATTGATTTTGGAACTTTAACTTTTAGACCTGGAATCAGAATTGAAATTTTTGAACAGGAAAGAGTTGATAGATTAGCAGGCTCCATCTATCAGGATAATACGCTTATTGTTCCTCTACCCGGTGTTGCCTTTTCAACCAAAATGCTAGGTACTATGTTATTTGGAGGATTTCATCGAGGATTTACTCCACCATCAAGTGGTGCTTTAAAAATTTTAAATTTTGGTGAAGGGCTTGAAAATTCTGACCTTGATCTAGAAGCTGAAAAAAGCTGGAATAAGGAGATTGGCATAAAAGGTAAGCAATGGTTGCTGGATTATGAAATAGCAGGATTTCATATTGACATCGAGAATTTAGTTGCTGCGGGACGGGGTACGGCATTTAAAAACCTTGGAAAAGTCGAAACACAGGGTGTAGAAGTAAGAACTGATTTCCTTTTTTCAAATATAAATTCAGTGATGCCAAATCTAGGAGTTGCTTATACTTTTTTATCTACGGAAGTTACTGATGGTACGATTAAGTCAAATATTCAGCCAGTTAATTCAGATGTATCCATTAATGGTAAAGAACTCCCATACTCACCAAAACATACCTTAAATATTGGTCTCCAGTTTAATCCAGTTAAAAATTTATTATTCAGGCTTGACTATAAATATGTTAGTAAGGTCTACTCAGACTTTCAAAATCTAGAGATTGAAGATGATATGACAGGATATAGTCTAGGAATATCAGGACCTATACCAGATTATGCTATTTTCAATTTGTCTAGTAATTATCAGCTTAGCCAGAAATTTAAGTTTTTCTTTTCAGGAAAGAATGTAACTGATAAAAAATATATAGGATCAAGGCTACACTCCAACCCTGGTCAAAAAGATGCTAACATAAGTTCAGGAATTTTACCAGGTCTAGGAAGACAGATCAATTTTGGTTTAGAATATACATTCTAAAATTTTTTTTAAAATTTTAATGATAATGAGACTTAGTTAAAATAAGAAAAGGAAAAAGGAAAATGAAAAACAAAAGTAAGCTATTGTATTTTCTATATTTTATGCACATTTTCAATATTGGATGTGAGGATGATGTTGTGGAAGAAGAGGCAGTAGATAATACTATTGAAACTCCTACAGTATATGAATTTGAAAGTCGTTTCGCAGAAGGTGAAAGCAGTGTTTCTTATTCAGGACAAGTTGTTAGAAATCTTTTGATAAATGATATCAAAACACAGTGTGGTACTGATGCAGGAACAGGAGATGCTAGCGTACTTCTTAGTATGATGGCCAATGATAATGCTTCAAGATCAATCCTCACTGCACCCCTAGGAGGTACAGCACTTCAGACACTCTATCATGATATTTCATCAAGCCATCTAAATGATAGATTAAACGCAGTATCTGATTACGTGTTACCTGGTTATGATTCAAATGCTGGTACTGCCATCTCTGGATGGGTTACAGATCTTGTCAATAATGGGAAAACAAATGCTGATGGTATTCGTCTTGATCAGATGATTCAAAAAACATTATGGGGTGCTGTTTCATATTGGCAGGCAACTTCAAAGTATATGTCTAAAATTCCAGATGATGATAATTCTGTTTCTGATGATGGTGACCCTTATACAGCAATGGAACATCACTGGGACGAATCTTTTGGTTATTTTGGAGCTGCACGTGATTATAATACGAGTTATGATGATAATACAAGAAAATCAGGCCCTTCTGTAGATTCAAATGGTGATGGCTCTATTGATTTTAAAACAGAATATAATGTAGGATGGGCTGTTACAGCTGCCAAAAGGGATTTGGTTGATGGAGTCTCAGTAGACTATGATTTAACAAAGACAGTTATGGATGCATATCTAGAAGGACGGACTTTAATCTACAATCAAGCGCCTCTTGAGGATATTTTGGCACAGAGAACGATTGTTTTGAATACATTTGAAAAAGTAGTAGCTGCAGTAACAATCCACTATATAAATGATACGTCTGTTGATATTGCTGCATTAATTCAAGCTGGAGATGCGAATATTACTGCTGGATCTGATGCAACAGGTGATTATGAAAACCATTGGGCCGAAATGCGAGGCTATGCAAATGGACTATTGTACAATGACTTCAAAGTTATTGATGATGTGAATTTAAATCGTGTTTATACAGTTATGGGAACAGCACCTGTTTATCCTGATGGAGATTTTGATGAGTTACAGACCTATCATGATGCTTTGGTTGGTGAGGTTAGGGAAATCTTCCAAGTCTCTTATGGTTTTGATGATGAGCATATGACTAATTGGTAAGCTTAATACCATTTTGTTTTTATATAATAAGGGGTCTTATTAAATAGAACCCCTTATTTTTTGTTTATATCTTTTATCATGAAAAGTAGAATTACAAAAGAAGAACTACTTTTATTTCTATTAATAGCCTGTATAGGTTCTAGAATTCTAACGGCTATCTATTATATTGAAGATATTGATAGTCTAAGATTTTCCCTAAGCCTAACTGAATACGATCTACTAAAATTTCAGCCTCATTTTCCTGGATATCCAGTCTTTTGTTTTTTTGCAAAGATAATATATTTGATCACAACTAGTTTAGGTATCACGTTTTCAATTATTGGTGGGGTATCTACGTTTATTATTATTTATTATACATTAAAACTTTTTGAAATTGAATTAATATCATTTGATGGTATTTCTTGTACAAGCCTGATTTTTTTCAATCCACTGCTCTGGCTAATGAGTAATCGTTATATGCCTGATTTAATGGGTCTGGCAGCCACAGTAGCAGCCTTATATTATTTAAGCCTCAAGAAAAAAATGGAATTCCAAGATCTATCAATAGGATTTTTTTTAGCTGGTGTTCTTTTCGGTTTACGTCTATCATATACACCACTTTTATTAGTTCCAATATGTTATCACCTATACACACAAAATAAAAAACATCTCCTTTTTTTAAATATTATTATGGGCTGTGCAATATGGTTGGTTCCTCTTATATGGATTACTGGACTAGAAAATCTTTATAATGCTGCATTAAAACAAACATCTGGACATTTTTCAGATTTTGGAGGAACCATACTTACTGATTCTAATTCGTTTACTAGAATCATTAATTTAATTAGGTCTATATGGGCTGATGGTCTGGGTGGATATTGGGATGGGAGATCTTGGCAGACCTTCTTTTTATCGATAGCTTTGCTTTACATATTAAGCTACAGCGTTTATCCATTGAAAAAGTTAGTTAAAGATAGACAATACATTATTGTTCTGGTTTCCATCGCAATATACCTTTTTTGGATATTTTTCTTCCAAAATATTACTTACAAAAGCCGGCATATTTTACCTTTATTAGTATTTGTCATTATAATGATTAATAAAGGTATAGTTAGAATGATAAATAAAAAAATATTTTTAAAAACAATAGTGCTTGGAATATATTATTTATCATTATTTAATATCACTTTTGTTTTATCAAATCAGCATAAAAAACCAACCGCTATTGCAAAAATAAAAGATGAGCTAATTGGTGATTCCAAACCTAAAACCATTATTAGTATACCGCTTATTAATTATTACCTAAAAAGCCATGGAGTTGAATCCGATTTTATTAATGTAGAAAAAAAAATAGATGTTGATGAAATGAAATTATTAGGTAAAGATAGTTTATTAATCATAGGGGACTTCAAAAAAGATTTTCTAAGCAGTTATAATATTATTCATGATAGTATGTATTACCATAATCCTTATGTAAATAGAATGTGGTCGGATATCAACGTCAATAAACTCACTATAAAACCAAATGTCAAATAAACAATATCAGAAACTACACATTCTAGGTGCTGGTCCCGCTGGTTTAGCAGTAGGTTATTATGCAAAAAAGAACAATATTGCTATAAAATTATATGAAAGTTCAGATCGAGTTGGTGGGAACTGTAAAACATATAAACAGGGGGAATATCGATTTGATACAGGTGCCCATAGATTTCATGATAAATTTGATAACGTTACTGCTGAAATCAGAAATCTGCTCGGGAATAAACTATTAAAAGTTAACGTTCCAAGTAAAATTTTCAGCAATGGAAGTTTTATTGATTTTCCTTTAAATCTAATAAATTTATTTAATACTCTGAATTTTAATTCAATACTAAAGATTAGTTATGAGAATATTGTTGAAAGCATAAAAATCAATGATAGTCCAACAAATTTTAAGGACTTAGCATATAGTAAATATGGTAAAACACTTTCTGAGCGATTTTTAATTAATTACACTAAAAAACTGTGGGGGAAAGACCCCGCTACTTTAGATACTAGTATAGCAGGTGAGAGACTAAAAAATCTTGACTTAGTTTCAGTATTAAAAAAATCATTAGGAATCAATGACAGTAAAAGAAACTTAGATGGTTCATTTTATTATCCAAAATTTGGTTTTGGTACCATATTTGATAAAGTAACAAATTATATAAACCCGGAGAATGTAAAATTGAATTCGCCCGTGAAGGAGCTGCTCCATGAAGATGGTAAAATAAAACAACTAGTTTACGGAGATAATAAAGTATCAAATGTTAAAATGGTAATTAATTCTTTACCTATAAACCTTATAATAAAAATGCTCAATCCGTCTCCTCCGAAAAATATAATTGATATTATAAATAGTTTTGAATTTAGGAGCCTTAAATTATGTATCTGTTATCTAGACTTACCACGTTTTTCAGAAAATGCTTCTATCTATTTTCCAGAATCAATATTTCCCTTTACCCGTATTTATGAACCAAAAAATAGAAGTAGAAAAATGGCACCGAAGGAAAAAACATGTATTGTGATTGAAATACCTTTCTCAGATCAAGACAAAATATATTCTCAACCTGAATCTGCAATATTTGAACATATCATATCATTACTTATAGGAAACAAACTAATAAAGAAGAATAAAATAATTGATTATAATTTTAAAAATATACAGTACGCCTATCCCATACTTGATATTGCCGTAGAAAAAAAAATTGATACAGTTTTTTCTTACCTTAATACGATCAAAAACATGTATCATATTGGGCGTAATGCTGAATTTCAATATCTACATACTCATAAAATTTTTCACAAGGCAGAAAAGTTAATTAGTCAATTGGTATAGTGATTATGACTACCAATTTTTTGTATTACTGTCAATAAGGGATTTAATTAAACTAATTTGATTATCTCCATCATTTAAGCAAGGTATATACTCAAATTTTTCACCACCATTTTTTATAAATAAATCACGATATTGAAGGTTTATTTCTTCTAGAGTTTCAAGACAATCAACACTAAAACCGGGTGAT
>CAZPHE010000018.1:0-34918 GCA_964586315.1 uncultured bacterium
CTCTTGCTGCTGGGAATACAGTAGTAGTAAAACCATCTGAGATTACACCCTTATCTATAATGATTTGGCTAGAAAAATGTTGTGATCATTTACCCAGTGGTATTATAAATATGGTAACAGGATTTGGTGAAACGGGTGCAGCCTTAGTGGAACACAAAGATACAAGAGTGATCGCATTTACTGGTTCTGTAGATACTGGGAAAAAAATTGCAACGATGGCAGCGGCACAATTAAAGAAGACGAGTTTAGAATTAGGGGGAAATGACCCCATTATTATTTGCGATGATGTGGATGTAGAGATTGCAGCCAAAGGGACTGCTTGGGGTGGTCTTCTAAATGCAGGACAAGTTTGCACCTCTCTCGAACGTGTTTTTGTTATGGAATCAATAGCGGATTCTTTTATAGAGGCTGTTGTAGAAGAAACAAAAAAAGTGCGATTAGGTGATCCGATGAATGGAAAAACAGATATGGGGCCGATGGCTTCTTTGATTCAATTAGAGAAAACCGAAGCAAAAGTGCAACAAGCAAAACAAGAAGGTGCAAGGTTATTATGCGGTGGTAATCGTCCTAGTCAGTTTAATAAAGGATATTTTTTTCAACCCACTGTTTTTGATAATGTTGGAACTGAAATGGCAATGATGAATATCGAAACTTTTGGACCTATCATTCCAATTCAAAAAATAAAGACATTAGATGAAGCGATTGAGCTTGCGAACAATTCTATCTATGGTTTGGGTTGCAATATTTATACTAATGATATGGAAAAAGCTCTTACAGCCGCGGATGATATTAAAGCGGGTTCTTTCTGGATAAATGATCCTTTGACAGATAATGAAGCTGCACCATTTGGAGGGATGAAAATGTCTGGTGGAGGAAGAGAGCTTGGGATTGAAGGCTTAGATGAGTTTAGAGAATCAAAACATATTTTAATAGATTATCAGATCAGGGAAAAAGATTATTGGTTCCCGTATAACCTAGAAGAAGGTAGAAAAACGTAAAAGATGAAAGCTGAAATAAAAACAAGTATACCAGGACCAAAATCAATAGAATTAAGTAAACATAGATCTTCCACTGTCGCCAATGGCCATGGTTCTGTTTGTGGAGTGTATATTGATAAAGCAGAAGGATCAAATTTGATAGATGTAGATGGAAATGTATTTATTGATTATGCAGGTGGGATAGGTACTATGAATGTAGGTCATTCACACCCTAAAGTCATAGGAGCTATACAAAAACAGATTAAGAAATTTGTGCATCCTTGTTTTACGGTTGCACCCTACGAGCTATATACAATTCTTGCGAAAAGATTATCAGACTTAGTTCCTATTACTGAACATTGTAAAGCTGCATTTTTTAACTCTGGTGCTGAAGCGGTAGAAAATGCTGTTAAAATATCTAAATCTTTTACAGATAGAAGTGGAGTTCTTGTTTTTTCTCATGCGTTTCATGGAAGAACCCAAATGACAATGTCGATGACTTATAAAAAAGATCCGTACAAAAAAGGCTTTGGTCCTTTTCTTTCAAATATTCATCGTCTTGAATTTCCAGAACGCGATATAGATTTGTCAAACTTGAAATTTGATCCTAAAACAATAGCCTGCATGGTTATAGAACCTGTAGCAGGTGAAGGGGGTTTTATTCCAGTTTCAAAAGATATGATGACGACTCTTAGAAAATTTTGTGATGAGCATAGTATTATAATGGTCGCAGATGAAGTGCAAACTGGTTTTGGAAGAACAGGCACTCTTTTTGCAATGGAACATTTTGATGTAGAGCCAGATCTATTTACACTAGCAAAATCTATTGCGGGAGGGTTACCTTTGAGTGGAGTTATTGGAAAATCGAAAATAATGGACTCTGTGCATGTTGGTGGTATTGGAGGAACTTTTGGTGGAAACCCGGTTGCTTGCGCAGCAGCATTGGCAGTTTTAGATGTTATGCAGGATGAAGAATTGCCTAAACGAGCATCTGAGATTGGGCAAAAAATTTTTGCAAGGGTTGAAGAAATTAGAGATCAATGCCCATGGATTTCTGGTATTCGAGGTATGGGCGCTATGCAGGGGATTATTATAATTGATCCAGATACTGGGGATGCAGATAAAAAACGTACAAGTAGAATACATAAATATGCCCTAGAAAATGGTCTGGCAATGATTACTGCAGGAACATATGGAAATATTATTCGGACTCTCATGCCATTAACAATAAAAGAAGATGAGCTAAATCAAAGTATAAAAATTCTTTGTGAAGCTCTTAAAAATGCTTAAAGGATAAATTAATAATGGACAAAGTTAATTTCAAAAATTATGGGTCTCAAAAAAACTGGATTTCAGGAAGTTATGAGAATTCCAATTCAATAGAAAAAATTTCTGTGATATCACCTTATTTTGATAAGGAAATTGCTACAGTGCCAGATTCAAATGTAGCAGACCTAAATCTTGCAGTTAAGAAATCAAAATCAATATTCCCACATTGGTCCAAAGTAAATATCCGTGATCGAGCAGAGGTAATGTTTCAATTGAAGTCAATTTTAGAAAAAAATATGGAAGAACTCGCTTATTTAATTGCTCTAGATAATGGGAAAACTATTGAAGATGCAAAAGGGAGTATTCTTCGTGGAAAAGAGGTTGTTGAATTTGCCACATCGTTACCATCCATTTTAAATGGTGATTCATCGCAAGTGGCAAATGGAATTACTTGTACAATGAGTTATGAACCACTGGGCGTAGTCGCAGGGATCACACCATTTAATTTTCCAGCGATGGTTCCATTATGGATGATTCCTTTAGCAATTACAACTGGGAATTGTTTTATATTAAAACCATCGGAGCAGACACCTCTTTCAGCACTGAAAATTGCAGAATATCTAAAAGAAGCAGGATTACCGGATAATGTATTTCAAGTCATTAATGGTTCGCGTGAAATAGTAGAAGGGATTTGTGATCATTCAGATATAAAAGCAATTGCATTTGTCGGATCATCAAATGTTGCAAAAATTGTGTATTCTCGATCAACGGCATTGGGGAAGCGTTCTCTTTGTTTAGGAGGAGCAAAAAACCATATGATTGTAGTGCCAGATGCTGATTTAGACTCTACAGCAAAAGGACTTTTAGCCAGCTCTATGGGAAGTGCTGGTCAACGGTGTATGGCTGCGAGTGTTGCTGTGGGTGTTGCAAATATTGATCCGATTATTCAACAATTAGTAAAAGAAGCAAATCAGTTCAGACTTGGTATAGATATGGGAACCATTGTAAGTAAAGCAGCTTTTGATCGAATAAACAAATATATAGATGAAGCAGAAAGAATGGGAGCTGATGTTTTAATTGATGGAAGAAATGTGGTTCCCCCAAAAGATTATGAAAATGGCTATTGGTTAGGGGTGACTATATTGGACAATGTTGATCCTAAATGGCCATGTGCGCAAGAGGAAATTTTTGGTCCAGTTTTATCAATTATACGAACAGAAACATTAGAAAAGGCTATGCAGATTGAAAATGAGAATATTTATGGTAATGCTGCTGCAGTTTTTACTACATCAGGAGAAATTGCGAAAACTATATCAGAAAAAGCATCTGCAGGAATGATTGGAATAAATATTGGAGTACCTGTGCCAAGAGAGCCATATAGTTTTGGTGGATGGAATGAATCTAAATATGGACATGGAGATATAACGGGCAAAAGTGGTGTTCAGTTTTGGACAAATCTGAAAAAGGTTACTGCTAGATGGCCAGAAACTGAAGAACCCTGGAAAAAATATTTTTAATAAAAATCAAACCATTTTGGATCTAAATCAGACCATTCATTATTTTCTGCTTGGTCTGCTTTTTCTTCCCAATTCCTTTTTCCACTCCAATGTTTGACTTTAAACCTATATACGGAAGTTTGTTTTAATTCTTCATTTGTAATTGCTCTATAATCTTTATTTGGCTTCATCTCGCCAAAATATTTTCTGAGAAGTCCATTTAAGATTTCTTTTTTTTCATTCATTTCGTTAACAGTTTTGATTGTTCCAAATGCGATAACACATTCGTATTGGAAACTCATCTCCAATGCTAAGTTGGAGGGTAAAAGTTTTCCAGATTTAAAACATTCAAAACTCGCTTTTGATTCATTTTCAGCATTATAACGGATTCTTCCATATGCATTAGAATGAAAATATATTTCATGATGTTCAGGGCTATACCAAAAAGATGTGGGGTTAATAAACGGTTGATCTTTATCTAAGGTTACAAAATGTCCAACTTGAGTCTTTTTTAAAAAATGAATGATCCATTCATTATTCATTTCTAAGCTTTGAACCCTAGATTGATTTATCGGTTTTCTATTTGGATCGTACGACAAAAATATTAGCTGTCATTGTTCATTTTAGAACCACATTGATTACAAAATTTTGCAAGGCTTGTTTGCCTATCATCATTACATACTATACATGTTTTTCTATATTTATCCTTGGTGAAGTTCATTGAGGATGTAACGATACCGGTTGGAACAGCTATAATCGAATATCCCATGATCATAATAATTGCAGCAATGAATTGACCAAAGTTTGTCACTGGTGAAATATCACCATAACCTACGGTTGTGAGTGTAACAATTGCCCAGTAAATACTTCTTGGAATACTATCAAATCCCGACTTTTCACCTTCAATTAAGTACATGAGTGATCCCAACAAAATCACCAAATTCAACAAGAAAAATAAATAAACAAATATTTTTCTTTTACTTGCTATCATTGCTTGTTTGAGAAGTTCGGCCTCTCCCATAAATTGAACTAATTTTAAAACTCTAAAGACACGAAGAACACGTAATATTCGTATTACAGAAAAGACTGTTGCTCCAGGAATCAAAAGACTTATGTAGGTTGGTAAAATTGCAAAAAAATCAATGACTCCAAAAAAACTGAATATGTAACTTGATGGTAATCGAATGCAATATACTCTTAAAAGGTATTCAATCGTAAATAAGATAGTAAAGATCCATTCAGCCATTAAAAAAATATTTCCATAAGAATTATGATATTCTAAAACACTATCAAGCATTACTATCAATACACTTGAAATGATGGATATAATTAATACAACATCAAAGATTCTCCCTCCTTTAGTATCAGTGCCAAAAATAATTTCTTTTATCTTTTCTTTGAACTTATTCATATTAAATGCTATCCATTACACTAAAACTAAGGTAAGAATCAAAAAATAATAATATCCATAGGACGGACATGAGTTAAAAAGTTGCTTTTATTATTCATTTAGTTCTTGATTGGTGTGAACATTTTGCCTAATTCAGTTTTGCCATTTGCTCTATATCTTTGTCCTGTTTCCAAATCTTCAATAACCCATTTTGTAGGACATTTTGTTTTAATAATTAATTGTATAGCTTTATTCAATTCTTCTGCTTTTTCACCATTTTTCAGGTTTCTATATTTTCTCATTATTAGTACTCTCAATCAAAGATTAATAAAAAATTCCATATGTGAATCTTAATATAAAAAATAAATTTTAAATGAAATATTAAGTTTTATTTTATGGAATTCTATTTGGATAAATCAATTTTATCAATATACTGGTTATGTCCGGAAATTAACCCATTTTTTTTGTTTTTGAATTTTTGTTTTTTCACAATTTCTCCATCTTCATTCCACCAAAACCAGATACCTGTTTTATATCCATTTTCAAAATATCCATCAGAAGATTTTTGACCATTGTTATACCATCGGGTATAATTACCATTTAGAACTCCTTTAGTATAATTATGTCTCCATTCTTTTTGGCCATTTTTAAAAAATAGACTTACTGATCCATCTAATAGTCCGTTTTTATAATTCTCTTCTAAGCGTCTATGATCTGGATGCCATTCGATCCAACGACCATGTTTCTTTCCTTTTTTTAATTTACCCAAATATATTTTTTTATCTTCTATAATTTTAAAAACATTCCCTTCTAATGGTTGAGTACCACCTTTTTCTAAAAAAACCTCATTGATTTGTACTATAGATTTAATATTGTATTCAGGTTGAGAGTATAATGATACAAAAGTGAAAAATAGAATTTTACATTTTATATATTTCAACATAATTGTATTCAAATTTATTTAGCTTTATTTTTCTTCAAAAACCCATAAATACCTTGTATAGAAACAATGACTCCAATAAATAAGGGAATTAATAAATAATTTTTTATTGATATCAAGGTAATGATAATTCCAAACAAAATAAATAATATATTTATTGTCTGTCTAGTCAAATTTTAAACCAATTTGTTCTCTAATTTTATCTATTGTTTCCATTACAGCAATACTTTCAGAATGTGGCATTTTATTAGATTCTATGGCTCCTTTTTCTACACAATTTTCGAGTTCATTTGCTTGTTCTCTCAAGCCATGCCCATTATAAGGAATTGCATATGAGATATTTTCTTTTCCATCCATCATTACCCTTAATGTAGCAGGGGCATAAAAGGCGTGGTCTATTTCGATTCTTCCTTTGTCACCTGATATTACTGCTAAATTTGGCGGGGAATCATTCATTGTGCAGCTTAAGTTAGCTAAGGATCCATTTTCATATTTGAAAATCATAGATGTTTTTATATCTACACCTAGATCAGTAAAGACGGAATTTGCTATAATTTCTTTTGGGGAACCAAGTATCATATGTGCAAAAGAAGTAGGATAAATTCCTAAATCTAGTAAAGCACCTCCTCCTAATTCTTTTGTCCAAAATCTAGGATTATTGGAATGGGTAAGGTTGTGCCCAATACAGGCAAAAAGTGTTTGTATTGTTCCAATTTTTTTTTCTTTTAGGATGTTATTTATAAATTTTATATGAGGCAAATAGCGAGTCCACATTCCTTCTAGTAAAGTTGTATTATGTTTTTGGGATGCATTAACCATGGCCATTGCTTCTTTTGTATTCATAGCAAAAGGTTTTTCACAAAGAACAGGTTTTTTTGATTCTAAAGCGGCAATTGTTTGTTCACAATGAAATGTATTTGGTGTGGCTATATATACAGCATCAATTTCTTTATAATGCATAAACATATTAAGGTCATCAAATCCTTTAGCATTAGAAATTTTGGATATAAAATTATTTGCAGATTTTTTGGATCTAGAAAGTACTGCTGTTACTTTATGTCCGTTTAAGTAATCCAAATCTCTAGCAAAGGCATTTGCAATACCTCCAGTACCTATAATACCCCATCGAAAATCTTTTTTCATAGCTTATTTTCACGATTTGAGTAATAAATATCAAACCTTTTTTAATAAATGAACATCTGAAAAATTGTATGTTTCCGGAATATAACCGATTAATTCCCATCCATATAGATTGACTAATTCATCAATATCTACTTTATTATTTTCGTATATGAAATCGGTAATAAATATATATTCTATATTTTCTAAACTATTAATCATATCAGAATCTAATTTTAGCCACTCAATTTCATTTTTGTATTTAAGTTTTTTATAATTGAGCCAATTATTGCGATAATTAATATAATCGGATAGGCTTGCATTATAATAAGCTAAAAATGTAGGTCCATAATCTATACCAATAATTAATGTCCTATCGTATATGTTATTTGATTCAATATAATCAAATAGATAAGCATGGTGATTATTAAGTAATCCAAAATATTTACTATGTTTTTTTTCATTAATATTTTGTTTAATAGTGTATGATTTATGATAAGAAAAAAGAAAGAACAATAATGCGTAAAACCCAATTTTCATTTGTTGTTTTATAAATTGAATTCGGTCAAATTTTTCAACCAAAAATACGATACTAAATACAAATAAATATCCAAATTGTTCTAAATAATATTTTGGTAAATAAAGTGGTATATTTGGTAGTTTATGAAGAAAATGATAGGAAAAATAAACGATCGATATATATACTAATATTCTGAAATTCTTTAATAAGATAAGAACAAATATTGCAACAATTGGAATTACTAAAGATATTCCAAAAACATTGAATGCATTTTCTGTTAACGATCCAGAAAAATTGATGAACATATCTAAATTATAATCAACCCTATCTATCCGATTTGTGGTTGGAGTTCCAAAAATTAATGGGAAAATTATTATTGGGATTGATAATGTTATAGGTATCATACTCTTAAATAACTTTCTGACAATTTCATTCACGCTATTATTTTGGTAATAAAATAAAAAACTATATAGAAATGCAGCTGGGTAAGCTGCAATAGATGGATATCGAAATAATGAAAATATTGAGATTATAAGGAAAAGGTACTGTGGTTTTAATTTTTTATAAAAAATTTCAATTGTAATAACTGTAAAACAAATAAAACTGTATAATGCTTGCTCAAAATAGACTGTAAAATTGCCAATAATTGGAATTAAGAAAATATAGCTTGAAATAAAAATAATTGATAGTTCTGATAAATTAATTCGATTATATAGATATACTATAAATAAAATATTTACAATAATTATAGATGATTTTATCGAAATAGGATTAATACCAAATATGGCTAAAGAAAGACTTGGAATAAATGAGTTCATTGGCGGATGAACATCAGAATCAACCATTATATAAATTAATAATAGTTTTAAAATGAATATTGATGTTAAAAATATATTAATACCATTAGGTCGATCGATGATTTTTAAGATGGATATTAATATGGCAATAGAGACAAGCCATTGAAGTGCTAAAAAGAGCCTTAGAAAATTACTATAGGAGAATGATGAAAATATACCGAGATGATCATATTCTGTATTATTAAGAAATTGATTAATAATATTAAAACATTGATTCGTATGATAAATTTCATCACTAAAAAGATTTGGGCTTTTTAGATTGTTAGTTAAAACAAAAAATAAAACAAGGGCACTAAGGAAAATAGAAAATCGTTTGATTTTAAAACTGAAAGATTCATGCTCAAAAAAGTAAAATAAGACATAAGTACTAGCCAAAGGCATTGATAAATAAAAGACAAGATATAAGAGATCATAGTAACTATTTAAAACTCTTAAATCAATTAGTTTATATATTCCACCATTAAAAAAAATAGTTGAAAAAAAAATTAGAACAACAATTAGATAGCGTATTTCAACAGTAATGATATAATTATTTTTATCTCTTTTTAATTTCATTTTTAAACTAAGTATCTGAATATTTTGATATATAATCCATAGATGTCATAACTGAATCAATGTTCATATTTAGTCTTTTTAAAATATCTAAATAATCTTTTATTTTATGCTCTTGACCCCATCTGCTTGGACAAACCATGCATTTTTTGAAGTTTTTTATTATTTCAATATTTTTAGAATTAAGAGGTAGTGTTTCCATTGTATCAATCCAAACCCAATTTACTTTCCCAACATAATTTTTTACAGTTTCGATACTTTCATCCTTAGAGAATCTTATGGCAATATGTTTATTCCCAAGGTGGGATGTACGATAAAGGTATGGAAATTCAACATCTAAAAGAAAATAACTCTTTATATATGGTCTTTCTTTTATATATCCTAAAACCGTTTCTTCAATACCAGCTTCTTTTATATTTAGTATGAGCGTACCATTTTGATATTCATCTAAATAATTTATTAGTTTTTCTCCTTTTTCAAATGGATCATGATTTAATATAAGATTACTTCCTGAAGCCCGAATATCAATCTCGGCACCATATATGGAAGACACTTTTTTTAGTTCTTTAATCGTATTTATTCTATGAATTATTATTTCCAAATTATTTTTTTATTATCCTATTTAATTCAAATATGTAACTGAATGTACGTTTTATAAGGTTCCATTTACCAATTAGATTACCACCGCCTTTTGCCTCACCATGCAATCTTTTATTATAATAAACAGGGTATTCTAAAATTTTTAAATAATTGATCTTTGCTTGGTATAATAAATATAAATCTAAAGAAAAATCATCAGGGGCATTGGGCATTTTTTCCAAAAAACTTCGATGAAACAATTTAGGCTGTGCATTTATATCTGATAGCTTTATGCCCATCATTAAAGATGAAATCCAAGACATTCCAACGGTGAAAAAGGCATCAAATAAATTTCTTCCTATTCGCTTACCTTTTAATATATACTTTTCATAATCCTTTGTTTGTATGTATACAGAATAAGCTTCAATTACATCATTGGGGTTAGTTTGTAAGTCGGCATGAGTCCATGCAATCACATCTCCAGAACATTGATTTACTCCAGACATTATTCCATGACCATATCCTATATTTTTTTTTAATAAAATATGTTTGATTAAAGAGTCACTATTTTCTAATCCTAATTTGATCATATCAGATGTGCCATCTGTCGATCCATTATCTACTAAAATTATTTCAACATCCTTTGTATTTATCGATTCAAGTTTTTCTAAGAGAATCGATATGTTATCCACCTCGTTATAGCACGGTATTATAATTGAAAGTTTCGACATTGAATAGCATCTAAGTAAGCTGGAACGTTTCTAAAATTTCCCATTTTAAGTTAATCTCATCATTATAGGCTAAACATAATTTATTAACTAAAAAGCTATCTGGGAATGAACCTAATATAGATATCATTTTTTTTTTTGTTCAATAGAATAATTTCCATAAATCAAACTTAAATGAGGTACATAATCTTTTTCTTCCCATTTTAGTTTTGTGGAGAATTTGTTTTTTGCAGAATTTAAATGTGGACTATTATTAACCCTTAAAAATAAAGACCGGAAAAATTCATTCAAGTATGCAACATCCTCAAAAAAAATTTTAAAAGGTTTTATTTTTTTTGATATAATTTTTGTTTTGTTTAGTAGTGTTTTCTTATCTCCAAGAAAACCACCAAGAAGAGTTATATGAGGATCAAATAAAGGTGCATCAAATTTAGAAGCTAATAATTGAATTTTTTTATATAATTGAATTTTTATCCCATTATCAGGTACAATCCAAATTGAATAGGAAAGGGAATTCCTCATTAATTTATTTTTTTCATTGTACATAAATTCCTCTAATATACTTTTGGGTTAAAAAAAAATTTATAAAACGGAATAATCATTTAAGATATACTTCTAGATCTTGTGGAGTTCCCCAGCAAACATAATTATTGATTTCAAATGTTATAACATTATTTCCTTCAATAATGCATTCATCCATAACACTATCTAAGTAGAATTCATTTTTAACTCTTTTATTTTTTTTAATCAGCTTATCAGCATATTCTAAAAAATAGCTCGCTTTTTTAAAACTAAAAGTCCCAACAATGGCATGATCTTTTATTGGTGTATCACTAATTGGAACTTTACAAGATATTCCAGTTGCCTTTTTTGATTGATTTACATTAACCCATCCATACATTTTTGGATTATATAGCACCGAGGAATTTCCACGGAAAGTCCATACAATTGCATCATTATTATTAAATAGTCTATTAAATTTCTCTGAATCGTAGTCCATCCCATTATCGCATGTCCCAATTGTCAATTGATCATCTTCCATTAGATATTTTCGTGCCAAAAGACACGTGCTAGCTTGTCCATCGGTTAAGTGATCTACTGATAAAATAAGTGCTTTGGGGAAATGGTGTATTAATATTTTGTCAATATTTGTTTTTTTAATATGGTGTTCTCTACAAATAAATATCCACTGATCAGCATCAGGTAAGCATTTTGCTGCTCTAATCACCATTGGCAATCCATTTATATCAATAAGAGGTTTAGGTGTAGTGTAACCAGCATCGATAAATCGTATCCCTTCGCCTGCCATTGGGATTAGGTTTACTTTTCTCATTTGATGTATACCGTTTTTAATTTAACATGTTTATCTCCTTGAATATCCCAAATTGAGAATTGATCAATAATAAAATTATATTTGCTATTTATTGAAAGAAATTCTGTAATAATTGGGTTGGTTTTATTCGTGCGTATTGATGCCACGGTAAAATGGGGTTTCCAGTTTAAACCAGTATAGGGAAAACCATATTTTTCAAAACTTTCATAAAATATTTTATTATCGATAGGGTCATATGGGTTTGGTACTTTTTTTCTTAATGGTTGTAATGATTGAGCGATATTATTTTGAATTTTTAATAAGTTCTTATTCTGACAGACATTAAAATATAATGTATGCCCACCTGTCACAATATCATTCCAGAATACATCTTTTGTTGTTACTTCGATTTTGAAAGGAGTGACATTTAAATCTATGGATGAAATTATATCTGGTACGCCTACTTCATCCTCTATTTCAATATTGATGAGAGTCATATGTGGAGGATGTAATGCATAAGGTTGACTCGGCATTATTTTTTTTATTTTATTTTTCCATCGAATAAGTTCAGACTTTAAAGGATCCTTAGGTAAAATGAAGATAGCGATGCTCATGCTGATGGATAACCAATATTTTTCAAAACTTTATTCCATAATGAGCGAGGGATATTTGGGTGAAAATTGTTTTGGTAATATAAGAACTCTAATGGTTCTCCATGTGGAATTATTAGTTTATACCAGTCTTTTTGTTTAATGCCTAATGCATTACCCAATAAACAACGCAATATACCATTATGAGTTATTATACTTATATTATTTTGATTTTTATTCTTATCTAGGGATTTTTTCAAATCATTTAAGAATGATTTAAGTCGAGTAAAAACATCTTGTGTATTTTCCCCATTAGGGAAATGAGGGTCTTCGCCTTTTTCCCATCTTGCTATTATTTCAGGGTGCTTTGTTATTAGTTCATTATAGTCCATTCCTTCTGCCAATCCATAATTAAATTCTAAAAGACGATCATCTATTTCTATGTTTGTTTTTTTATTTAATTCATGAATTGTTTCTATACATCTTCGCATAGGGCTACTATAAACTTTTGATCCGAGCTGGTATTGTGGATAAGAAGTATTTGATGTGTTTATAGAGGGATTTCTACCTTGCCCTAAGAAAGTCCCATTATTACAATTTGTTTGATAATGACGAATAAAAAAAATTGGAATGGAATTATTCCAATCCTTCTTTATACATTGTTGAAATTTATTTAGAAAATCTTTTGTGAATTTTATCGTAAGCTCTGGAAATTTTTCGGATTTTTGGCATTTTATTCTATATATTTTTTCGAACATATTCGCATAATGCTCACCATGATTTGGAAATAATCTTTGTATTTCTGCTTTAATTTGATTGGTTGAAAAATGAATATTTTTGTTTTTACATAACTTTAAATAATTAGATATAAGGTTGCGAATTATATGATAAGTATATTCACCTTTATGACGGTTATCTAAGTTATAGTTTCTATTTTTTTCAGTTGTTTTACCAGATATAAAAATATATTCACGGTAGCTAATTACATTATTTTCTAAATCATTAATATAATTTCCGAGACTTCGACGCACTTCTAAAAAATCTCGTATCTGTAAAAGACCAACAGGAAAAATTTCTTTTAAGCCATATCCTTTTTTAATAGGGCTACGTTCCCAATCAAAACAGGTAAATGGACTTTTAATTACATGTTGTCTATGCGATTCAACACTATAAATCATTAGATGAACTACAGCAATATTTGATCGGTCAAATTTTAAAGGACCAAATGTGGGATTGATTTTTAAAGAATAATTATTTAGACCACATTTTTTTAAATCGATATTTTTTACAACTTCGATACAGGAATTAAATAATTTTTCATTTAAATTTTTACAAATCACTACGGTATCGATATCGCTTATTCCCGTAAGATCTTTTTGGTTAACAAAGGAACCCACAAGTGTAACTGAAATAACTTTTTTAATTTTTAGAAGTTCTTTAAAAAGAGAACTCGTTATATTTTTTTTTATTAACGAATCTTTCATTATGCTTCATAACGACCGACAGTCTGGAGTCGCATAATTTGTTTTTTAGGATCGTCATTTTTTAATACTGAAGAACCTGAAACAATATTTTCGGCCTCTAAAACATTTACAATATTTTCATTAATGCCACCATCAATACATAATACAAATTGGCTTCTAAAAGAAAGATTATTTATTTGTTTTATTCTTTCCAATCCATCAGAATCAAATTTTTGTCCAGAACTGCCGGGATTTGGAATAGTTAATAACAAAACATAATCAGCTTTTATTAATAAATCTGAGACTTTATATGGATTGGTAGACATTGTTAATGCTAGACCTGCCATTTTATTTTTGATTCTAATTTTATCTAATAATTCATCAATGTTTTCTTCAGATTCGGCATGAATGTAAACCACATCAGAATGTGGCAATACCTCATCTAACCATTTAGAGGGTTTTGTAGACATAATGTGCGTTTGAACTTGTGTGTTTGGCCAATAAGCTTTCATTGTTTCTAATCGATAAGTTTTGACATCTTCAGCATTTTTACTCATGGATTTATCTATAATATCAACATGGATAAAATCAGGATAATGTCCAATCCTACTGTATATATTTTCTAAATCTTCTATACCATTCGCATAAATTGCAACACCTACTTTTTTAAAATTGCGGAATGAATATTTCCGATGGAACATATAAGCAATAATAAATACGCTACCTGAAGTCACCAACCGTCCCCATTCATAACTTAAAAACTCATATGGTGAAAGTGTTTTCAGTGACCACTGCATTAATCCTGAAAAACTTGAAATTATAATGAAATAAATAAGGGCTCGATTTCTTCTAACCCGAGGAATTTTAAAATTAAACCTTACATTAGTCCAAAAAGCAAAAACATTTCCCCATATGACCGCAAAAATTGTTGAGAATGAATCTGAAATACCGAGCTTAATAACATAGGTTCGAATTAAAAATTCAATTATTAATGAAAGAAAACCAAAAATTATATAAAGACTTATGAACCTAAAGCGGTAAAGTACTATTCCTAAACGTGCCTCCAGAAAGGGATCTAAAAAATTGGTCAATCTGAATCCTGACCATAATAAGAATTAGGACCCTGTTTTCTTTCAAAATGTTGCTTTCTTAAAACTGAAGGGATAGATTCTGTATTAGGGTTAATGGTTAGAGTCAGCCATGCCATTCTAGCAATATTTTCTAAAATATTTGCATTTTTAACAGCTTCTCCTATTGTTTTACCCCAAGTGAATGGTCCATGTTTCCAGACTAATATACCTGGTATATCGATGGGTTTTAATCCTAATTCTAATATTTTTTCTATAATTACTCTACCAGTTTCTTTTTCATATTGTCCATTGATTTCATCAAACGTTAATTCTCTTGTTATCGGTATTTCACCATTCCAATAATCAGCGTGTGAAGTGCCAAGGCAAGGTATTGCCATACCAGCTTGAGCCCATGCAGTAGCAAATTTGGAATGGACATGACATATTCCACCAATCTCAGAATAACTATTATATATTTCTATATGAGTAGGCGTGTCTGTTGACGGTTTATACTGACCTGTATATGCTGAAGATCTTAAGTCTACTTTAACAATATTGTTAATTGATAGGTGATTTTTTTCAACACCACTTGCCTTTATCAAACAATGATTGGCGTTACGCCCACTAACATTCCCAAAAGTTCCAAAAGCAAGATCAAGATTATGAATTTTTATATTTGCTTCATAAACAATATTTTTTGAACAATTATATTTTCGTTTCATATGAATACTTAAGATTAATTACATATCCTCTAAAAGTATATTAAGGTATTGTTTTTTACTAACAATCATTTCTAAAAAGTGGTTTTTAATTTTATTAAAGGGAATAAATATTTCTCCTCTTTTTTTAAGATTCCAAAAAAATTAATCTTATGAACAGTAACGATATGATTAGATTTATTATTTAAGAAGTATCATTTTCTTTGTCTTGGAAAACTCTTTTGTTTCTATCCTATATAAATAAATTCCTGCTGAAACAGGTTGACCTTCATTATTAGTAGCATTCCATTGAACTGATTTGTAGCCTGCAATTTCTTTTTTATTAACAAGTTTTTTCACCGCATTCCCTAACATATTATAAATATTTACAGTTACAAAAGCTTCTTTAGGTAAATCGTAACGAATTTTTGTCATGGGGTTAAAAGGATTAGGATAATTCTGATAAAGAGTAAATGTTTGAGGGATGTGACCATCAAGACCTAAAGTATGACTCACAGTCATTTGGGTTGCCATTGCAATAGGTTCATTATCATTAATTCTTAAATCAGTGATACTAATTCGAGTATAATTATTAAAATTGTCTAATATTGAGAATACTACGATGGCAATCTGATCAGAATTTTCTTCTGGTTGATAACCTGAACCACCAATATATACCTGCCCCTCTTTGAATTCATTAGATAAGAGCAAACAATTATTAAAATAATCTCCTGTTAAAACAGAATCTAATGATAATACGGATGGATCATAGTTTAGAGTTCCTCTAAAACCAAAAATGTTTTCATCATTTATTATTCTGATAGGGATTTCTATTGTTCTGCCTGGTATTGCATCGATATCATCCATAGTGAAGTCACCACTCATTGAAAGATTATCTTCAGTTATATATGGTAAGTGATCTATTAGTCCTACAACATACTGAAGAACAAAGCTTGCATCCAGTGCAGATAATTGGCCATTCTGGGAGACATCACCATAAAATGTTTCTAAGGCATCCAATGTGTCAATCCCTACCACATGTTGCAGAATGAGAGATGCATCTAATGAAGATACAACTCCATTCATAGTTACATCTCCGTATAGACCATATATATTTTCATAGCAACCTAGATCTGGTCTAGATCCATATGGAACAGGGCGAGGATAACCTATAATATCTAGATTTAATGGATTATCAAGACCTACACCAAGACAAGGAGAATTATCCATTAATTGGAAGTTATTATTAACAATGTCAACAAAAAGAGGATTTGTATTCATATTCCCGGAACCCCAATTAAATAAAGCATTATCATTGGTAAAAACACTAGTTTCTCCACCATTTATATTAGAACTAGCAATCCCTACATAACCAGGGTCAGCATCACCTCCATTAAAATAAACTTGGTAGAGGGATTCATCCCATATTATTGAATTTTTTATTATAATACTTGGACCAATTTCAGATGAAGAACTACCTCCACTCTTTATTAATCCTCCATCAATTGCAATATTATTTGTTGCTGTAACATTGAATAATTCTAGAGTTGAATTATAAAATAATTCTATTGTGCTGGGAAAATTTTGAGTTGTTGTCATATTATTACAAATAAGACTGCTATTTAATTTTACAATACTCGATAGAGCTGAAATTGCACTACCATTGAAAGAAGTATTATTAATAATAGTAGTATTTGTAATATTAACATTTGAATTCTCATCTGAAGTACCAATTAAATATAACCCCCCACCTGACCATCCATTATTTGTGAATCCATTCCAGCCAATAGTTGCATTATTTTCAATAAAAGAATTTTCAAGAGTGAGGTAACCCGGACTACTCTCATTATCAAAATATATACCGCCACCATTATTGTCTGCAGTATTAGCTTCAACATGTGACTCAATAATATTGACGGTAGAATTATCTAATATTGTTATACCGCCACCATTATTGTCTGCAGTATTAGCTTCAACATGTGACTCAATAATATTGACGGTAGAATTATCTAATATTGTTATACCACCACCATCACCACCAGTGGTATTTGAATCAATCAATACATTTCTTAATTCAGCGAGAGGTGTGTTTTCAATAAGAATTCCTCCTCCTTCACCGTTTGAAGAGTTATGTCTAATAATTAAATCTGATAGACTTGCTTTTGCCCCACTACAATAAATTCCTCCACCAGGAGTACTTGAGAATCCATTAGTAATAGTAAATCCTTTAAGTATAATGGTAGAATCTTCACCCATAGAAATTTCAACACATACTGATTCATTTTGTCCATCAATTATTGTGGTCTCTTTATTTTCACCAATTATTCCAATATTTTTTCCACTAAAGTTAATGGGACCATTGTAAGTCCCTTCTGAAACAAATATTGTATCTTTATTATCTGCAAATTCAATTGCTTTTTGAATAGTACGAAATGGATTACTGGTTGATCCACATCCATTTTCATCAGAACCATTTAGAGAAACATACCAAGGTCTACTCGGATCTAAAGCAATTTGATGGAAACCAAAACTTCCAATATTAAGATCATTTATTAGCCAAGGATAATCTGTCCATGGAATATCAGTCCTAGTATAACCTTCAATAAATGAGACCCAATCTACACTGTCCTGACATCCGGTTGTAAGGATAATTTTAGATCCATTGATATCTACAGTAAAATTAATAGAAGAATCAGATATGCTAAAATATTCTTCTGCGCCTTCTTGAAGAATTAAGCCATTTCCAGTTTCACCAAAATCAATAGCAATTTTATCATTATCCAACCAATATATTTTTTGAGGATTTGGAGCTTCAATATTATAATCATAAACTTGTGAATATAAGTCGCGATGAATAAGGCGTGCCATATTTTCACCCAATGTGATATAACCATAAGTTGAAAAATGCCAATAATATGGATCTACCGCAGTAGTGCTCATATTTCCTTTTACCATTGGTAAAAGGTTTGGTAATTCCCTGTTTACTGATCGTTGTGGAGACCATAGTGAATCTGGCCAAAAACAACATTTACGAGGCTGATAATTATAAATACCTTCAATATTTGGATAATCTTCTACCCATGCATCATGTATTTCCGTTATATTATTTAAATATTCATCATAAGGTGTATAACCATCTGTCTCACCTTGATACCAAAATATCGCACGTATTTTATTAGATAATTGTGCTGATTGTGCTCTCCAAAGTAACTTCCCATATAAGGTGCCAAAATCAAGATAATTTTCATTATTTCGAAGATGATCTTCGGCCGTTGTCCAGCCATCTGCACCATTGAGAATAAAAACAGGAATACCATGTAAATCTATAATTTCGTTAGCTATTTGCAAGCCCCAAACTCCAATATAAGCATGGGTATTCATTGAATCCACAACTGCAATCCCAAATTCAGAATTGTTTTCAAAATTAAAATCAATATCTCTTTTACCATAACTGCGAGCAAAAATATTAGTTAATTCATTACCATATCCAGATCCCCATAGATTATTTCCATACGCAACAGCATTTGATTGTCCTTGAATTAAGTAGGCATCACCGCAGACTATATCTTGAGCATCATATAGTTCATCCCATTCTCCATTCTCATTATCTAAATAGACATATACATCATATAGATGAAGCCCTGCATCTATTGTAATATTCAATGAAAAAGAAGTATCAGATACTAAATAATCAGATATTAAAGTATCATTTTTATGGATTTCTATTAATATGCCATTTATTGAGCCAATTTTTTCACCTATAATATTGAATGTACAATTATTCGTTTCAAGATCTCTTGCATAAAAGTGTAATTGTTTTGGATATGAAGTAAAAATAATACTATCATCATCACTGATAATTAAGGAAAGAGATTCAGATTGGCTAAACCCAATACTCAGTATATAAAATCCCAACAGGATGGCTTTATTATAATTTATTTTCATTTTTTTAAAAATAATATGTAGAGACTAAATTTATACAATTTATAGAAGATTTTTAATGTGTATTTATAATAGTGATAACTACGTCACATATTTGACATTCTATATCTTATATACATATTAATATATTATAATCTGTATAACATTCTAAAGATTAATGAACCTAATCTATTGAGTAAATGCTAAAGTTAAATAATTATGAAACACAAGAATTAATATAAGAACTTTGATATAGTTTTAATGAGAATGATAAAAAAGATATTTAAAAAATTTATAAATATGCTAGGATATGAGCTGAAAAAAAAATCTTCAATAAAAACAAAGAATGTTCACGAGCAATATCCGGCAGGTCATTATTATAGTATGATCCCTTCATACACTAAAGACTTAACTGATAATCCTCAAAAAATTTTATCAAAATTTCAAAATTTAGATGGAATCAATATTAAATATGATTATCAGTTAAAACTATTAAGAACCTTAATTGACTTATCAAATACACCACCTTTTTTTTCAAAAGAAAAGAAGAGGTATGATTTTGAAAACAATTATTTTAGTTACGATGATGCTCCAATACTTTCTTTAATGATAAGGAAATTACGTCCAAAAAATATTATTGAAATCGGCAGTGGTTTTTCTACTGCATGTATTTTAGATACAATTGATATATTTTTTGAAGAAGATATTAATCTTACATCTATCGATATAAGCTTTGATAGGTTAAAAAAGTTATTGCATAAAGAAGATTATAAAAGAATTAAATTAAGTGAAAGAGCGATTCAAGATGTAAATAGTGATATATTTTTTGAATTAGGTGAAAATGATCTCCTTTTTATTGATAGTTCCCATGTATTTAAATATGGAAGCGATTTGGAAAAAATATTTTTTGAAATATTACCTAAGCTTCAAAAAGGTGTAATGATTCATTTCCATGATATTTTCTATCCTTTTGCTTATCACCAAGATTGGTTTGAAAGAGGAGCTTATTTAAATGAAGCATATTTTCTAAGATCATTTTTAATGTATAATAACGATTTTCAAATCGAATTATGGCTTAATTATATAATAAATAACATCCAAAATAATGAAGATTTATTATCTTCTATTCCCATTGATTTTGATGCTTGGTCCAATAGGTTTAGTAATGGATCTGATGATTATCATCTAGCTTTTGGTAGTATTTATCTTAGAAAAATTTAATTAATTACATTTTTTAAAATAACATTAGAAATGATGGGTCTTAATTTTTATCAATTTTAAATTTAACCATTATTCTAAACTAAAAATCTTCTAATAGTAATAGGTCAAAAGCTTCGGGTGATGATCTATAATAGCGATGGGAAAAATCCCCAAATACCAAAGTGGTGTTTACTTTTATTTTTAATGTAATTAAAGTCATAACTACCTGACACTGATGTTCCAGCCCAAAGTTTTAATCGTACTGTTGGTAATAAATCGTCACCGTTAATCATTCCAAAACCAAATCCTGCAAAATAATAAGAAACTTGGGCATCATAATAGTTATAATTTACCCATCCATTTTCTATTCTTTTAAATCTCACACCAATAGTTAGGCCTGGAATATATTCTAAGTTATTAGGATTATAATATCCAAAAGTTATTTGTGACGAGCAAAAGGGCTCCCAATTAGAATTAATCCCGATTTGTATTCCTGGACTAATATATAAAAACTTACTTTCTGCAAAAATTCTAGATGTAAAGAGGCAAAGAATAAAAAAATAAAATAAGCTAATTTGTTTCATTAATTAATCTAAGAATCATTGTAATAAAAAAAAGTCCCATCCAAAACCAAAGACTAAAAATTATTTCTATTACTTCTTATAGCATTAAAAAATAATTTTTTTGTGTTATGCTAGATTTAATTGATGAAATCAAATTATTTTTAAAGTGCAGTATTTCCATTCATGATCATTTCTGTTAAAAATATAAGATCCCATTGGTTCACAGATCCATCTTCAAGCAAATCAAGCATCTGGCATTCATTCCCTAAACCGTCTTCAAGATAATCCGATAGTCCTAATATATCTATAACATTAATAATTGGATCGTAACCCTCATTTGCATCACCATTAACATTTCCTGGAACATAAACAAGCCCGTTGCAAGGATCGCATACATCACCGATCAAATCACTATCAAGATCTTCTTGTTCTGGATTAAAATCATCTGGGCAATTATCTTCTAGGTTTAAAACACCATCAAAATCTCGATCTCTTGGAATACGATTGATGTTGGATGCAATAGCCTGTTTAACCTCATATGTAACTAAATTTTGTACAATAGCCGTTATAGACAGTAGAGAATCATTCCAAAATTCTAATAATTCGAAAGAACCACTGAATATTTGTGATTCTCCTTCTAGATTAATTGTTATTGGCAGTTTATCATCCTCATCCATTGTTAAATAAGCTCTAGCAAGATGGCGAGTATGATGATATGCTAGGTCTTCATCACTGCAAGAAGTCCAATAACTTTGTACGCTATCCTCAGATACAAATAATTCCAATACTGTGCCACTACTTGATTCAAAATCTTCATCAAGTGTAACAATAGCATTATAATTGAATTGTGTTCCTTCTATATCACCTTCTATCTGGATATCATAGGGGCTTTCTTGACCATTATAACTTTGGAATTGAGCTTCAAGGCCAGGGAAAGTTGCTTCCCAGTTACAATTAGCCCCCCCTCCTGCGCCTTGTTCAAGACCATTCCAGTTGAAGTAAGGTATTCCACTAACATTATACATTGATGCCCTATAACTATATTCAGCATCGATATTAAAATGTTCATATCCACTTGGTGCAAAACCAGGATTATGCCAAAACAAGGTCATAAGATTATCTGGATAGGTGATGAGAAGACTATCGAACGCGAAACTCACGGAAGGACATGTAGGTCATGTCAACCCTGAAAATTCTTCAGCCCATATGACTTGACCAGTTCGAGATGCATTTTCAAGAGCAATTTTCAATTGATTGGTAATAGTCTCAGATGAAATTAGAGCTTGTGAAAAAATGGTTGATGTAATAATAGAAAAAAATAATATTCTCATAAGTGCCTCCAAAATAAATCTACATATAATTTTTTTTAGATAAAATATGATTCATTTAAATAATAAAAATCCCACGGAAGTGGATTTTGAATATGTTAATTTTACTAACTTATGTGGGAATTACTTGATTTTGTAAAATGTCGAATTATAATAATTACAAATTGGATACCAATTTACCAAATGTTGTTACTAACCTATTTGGGTATTCCTATGATTTTTATAACATACTATCGGAATAAGAATCCCAAAATTCAACCAATTCTTTTTGCAACTACTTTGTTAATAATATGGTTAATTCAAATGGTATTATGGAATATTGGTTACGATATTTATTATAAACCTTAAGTTATTTCTTGATTTATAGTTCCGTCATTAAGGTATAAATAAAAAAGGAATGGAGTATTTGTTAAGTATTTAATGATGTCTGCAATATAATTTCAGAAACTTTAATCATAAATTAACTGCAATGAAAACCGCCATATTTGTTGATGTCCAAAATATTTATTATACCACACGTGATACTTTTAAACGTTCTTTCAACTATAAACGTTTTTGGGACCAAATAGAATTTAAAAATAAAATAATTCAAGCAAATGCTTACGCTATAGATAAAGGAGATGAAAACCAACAAAAGTTTCAATATGCGTTACGAACTATTGGATTTAATGTAAAACTAAAACCTTATATTTCTAGAGCAGATGGTAGTACGAAGGGAGATTGGGATGTGGGTATCACTATCGATATTTTAGAATCAGCCCAAGAAGCAGAAAAAATAATATTGCTTTCAGGTGATGGTGATTTTGATTTACTTGTACGAAAAGTAATAGATAGTTATGGTTGTATCGTAGATATTTATGGAGTTAAAGAATTAACGGCGAATTCTTTAATAGATTCAGCTTCAAAGTTCTATCCGATATCAAATGAGTTTTTAGTCTAATCTTTCATTAATCCATTGTATAATATCTTGCATTACTTTTTCTTTTCCAAGTTCATTTAAGATCTCATGATAATAATTTTCATAAAGTATTAATGTCTTATCGCTTGATATTATACCATTATATAATTGTCTACTGCCAGCGGGGTCAGATAAACGATCAGATGTTCCATGCATTATTAAAATGGGTATAGTAATCTGATCCATATTTTCCTTTATATGTTTTATTCCTTTTTTTATTTCTGCACCAGTTCGGGCGAGTATACCTCCTTGGTATACCAAAGGATCATTTTCATATAACTTAACTATATTTTTATCACGGGATATGCTGCTGCTATCGATTTTTATAGTTTTCAAACTTGGGAAAATAACCCCGACAATACCTGAAAGTTTTTGGAGAAATTGGGGAATATCATCACTTAATTTTATAACAGCACCGCAAAGAATTAGACCTGAAATCTCGGATTGATATTTTATTGAATATAAGCAAGAGATTTCACCACCCATACTATGCCCAAGTAAAAAAATTTGTTTTCCAGGATAATGTTGTTTTACATTATTTAAAAATATTCTAAGGTCAGATACATAATCCTTGATTGACTTTATTAAGCCTCTTTTTCCTAGAGATTTTCCATGCCCACGTTGATCATATGCTTCTACAGCATAACCTGATGAAGAAAAAAAAATACCGACGTGATTATAACGTTCAATGTGTTCTGCAAGGCCATGAAGAATGATGATAACTGCTTTGATTTCGTTATCAGGCAACCAATTTTTAGTATTTAATTCTATTCTATTATTTATTGAAATACTTTTTTTACTCATAATAGAAATTTACCCATCATCACACAAACAAAAAACTCCACGAATGTGGGTAGGAAAAAAATAAGTCTAAATTAATTTCATAAAAATTAAATCAAATAAACTTATTTTTTTATATGATATCCTGGTTAGATTATTTAGATAAGGTAAAAATTAAAGAGGTTTCAGCACTTCACTATCATTTGCTTCCAAACAGTCCTATCCCTCAGCTTGGGAATGAATTTATGGAGGGCTTTTACTATAAACAATTAATCAAATATAATTTAATTAATTGTTTAATTTGCATTGAAAAAGATGAAGTAATAGGGTTTATAGTTTTTACAAAATTCCCTAAAGATTTTATGTTAAATGGGATCATTAAATCACCAATAGATTTAGCCATTTCTTTGATTATTGGAATCTTTAAAAAGCCGGCCAGATTAATCATCATTTTTAAGATAATATTATTAGCTTTGGCTAGGGGATCAACATCTATTCCTGAAAATACTTCTGAAATTTTATCAATGGGTGTAAAGAAAAAATTCAGAAATCGTGTCATTCCAAATTCAGGTTTAAAAATATCTCATGCTCTTTTTCAAAAAACAGTAAGCTATTTACGTTTTGAAAAAGAAAAATATTTACAAGTATTAACAGAAAAAGATAATGTGGGAGCTATAAAATTTTATGAAAAAATGAAAATGATTTTAGCACACTCAAAGTTTTACGATAAAAAGAAGGACGTACTTTTTAAAATAACTCTTTAACATTATTAATTAAAAATTTGCTAAATAATTTTCCTAAACCTAAACTTAAAGTTTCATCCATAGAATCAATAAAATAATCTATTTCTGAATTTTTAATTATAAGAGGTGGCATGATGACTAACATATCTGGTCTTGGCGGCGTAAAATGTGTAAGTATTCCATATTTTCTGTAGAGATGCCTAACAATACTGCCCATTAATATAACTTTTATATCATTAATAAATGGTATACGAATGGTTCCAATATTATTTTCAAATGGAGTAAAATTAAATGTGATCCCTAAATATAATCCTTGACCTGATACTTTTTTTATCACTGTTGAATGTTTCTCTTTTAATTTGTTGAGATTATCAAGAAATTTTACTCCTTTAGTTTGAACATCATTTAGAAAATTTTTATCGGCAATAATATTTAATGTTTCAATCGCTACAGCACATGATTGTCCTAATCCACCAAAGGTTGTGGAGTGCAATGCACTATCTTTTTTTCTTCCATAAGCTTTTTTTGATAATTTAGAAGAAGTAACCATCGCGCCAATCGCTCTTTTCCCTCCACCTAATGCTTTGGAGATTGTGACTACATCTGGAACAAAATCCTGATCAAAAAAAGAAAATAATTTACCCGTACGTCCTAATCCAACTTTTATTTCATCAACAAGTGTTAGAATATTATTTTTTTTACATAATTCGATAGCTTCTTTTAGATAGCCTTTTGGATGGATACCCAATACTTGACCTTGAATTGGTTCAATTATCATGGCTGCAATATTATTATTCTCATTAATTATTTGTTTTAATTCTCTAATATCTCCTGGAGTTATTACTATAATGTTATCTTTTGGTATTCCTATATGGAAACCATTAGAAAAGTTCTCCGAATTTGTAAATGATAAGGCACCATGTGTCTTGCCATGGTAATCTTCATGAAAAGTAATGAACTTAGTTTTATTTTTTGGCTGTACCCTAGTAATCAGTTTAATCCCAGCTTCAATTGCTTCTGAACCTGACACTGTAAAAAAGCTAGTGTCTAATGGATCCGGCATGACAGTTGAAATATTATATGCTAATACTGATTGCAATCTATTGATTCCAAACTTTTGAACATCGATTAAACTAAATTGATGACACAGTAATTCTGCTTCTAAGATTTTTGGATGATTATGCCCAAGAGCTAAAACACCGATACCTGATGTAAAATCTAGAATAGTATTACCATTTTTAAGTTTAATTTTTAAACCCTCACATGAATCAATATCCATTTCTGTAAAACCAAGAATTTTATATATACTAAATAAACCTGGATTGACATGTTTGTAGAATAAACGTTGATATTCTTTTTCATTCAATTTTAAAGCTTGGTTAAGGGTTATGGATTTATTTTTCATAATTATAGATTAAAAAGAAAACTCAGATGGTATTGATAACCCGTTATTCTCGATTTTCATTATTCTACGAAACATATTAGATACAAAAAGATTACTTGGGTCATATTTTTCTTTCAGTGCCAAAAATTCATCTAAGTTTTCATACATTCTATAAAATTGAGATTTATTAAGGATAGGAGTCTTCCCAAAATAAATTTTGCCTCCGAGCTCTAATACCACCTCATTCATTTCGTAAAACATCTTAGTTTGTTCTTCGATTTTTTCTGGGCTTTTTATAATATCCATTGTAATTGCATAACCTTCCGTAGGAAACGAGAGGAGAAAATTCTCATTTTGATCTCGATATGCTTTGGATGAAGACATTACAGAATAAAATCCATATTTGTGAGTGATTTTTATTAATTCCTTGAATCCATTAATACAATTAGAAAAAGGGAGGATGGGCTGGTATTCAAAAAATCCCTGTTTAAAAAAATAGTTATAATTTGGGAATTTCAGATCCATTAGAAAATGGTATTGTGATAAAGACATTCGTCTCTCTTTTAAATCTAAGAACATAAGACCAGAATAAAATTTTAACCAATTTACAATTTTTATAGTTTTTGGATTTAAAAATATATTTGTAATACTAGGTACCCATTTGTTCGGGAATAAACCATATAGATGCTTTGAAACTTCATGACCAGTAATCGCATAATCATTATCATCCATAAAATTAGCATAATGAATTTCTCCTCTTCCTAGTTTATTCCCCTTTACTAATGCATCAATCCAACCTATGCCATATTCATAACTATCTTTATTTTCTTCAAAGCCTTCAAATAATTGGTTAAGGTTTTTATAACTTCTTTTTTTAACAGTGAGGTAAAAAGATGATATTTTTCTTAATTGTAATTCAACTTCTATGATAATTCCCAATAATCCTAAACCGCTGATAGCAGAATAAAACAAGTCCTGATTGTCAGTCCTTGAGCAATGATAAATATTATTGTCAGATAAAATGATTTTAAAATGGTTAACGTGCTCGCCTATGCAACCCCTATGATAAGCATTTTTTCCATGAGTATTATTGGATAAAGCACCTGCTATTGTCACATATCTTGTTCCTGGCATGGATGGAAAAATCCAGCCTGAATGGATGCAATGAAGTAATACTTGCTCAATTGTAACACCACCTTGAACTTTTATAATTCCAGATTTCATATCCCAATTTATAATCTTATTAAGTTTAGTGATTTCAATAACAATTTGATTTGTATTTAAAGTATTATCACCATAGCTACGTGCAGCTGCCCTACAAGCAATTTTATTATTGTTGTGCTTTGCAGTGTCAATAATCTGATAAATTTCTTCAGAATTAGTTGGTCTATAAACATAGGATTTAGACCATGCAGATTTACTCCATCCGAAAATTTTTTCTTTAGTTTTAGGCATTTATTTTCAATATGAAAAGATTAAACAACAAAAAGATGCTTCAGTAATTTTATCTGCATTTACTTTGGGTTGAGATCATTAATCCCTTAATTAAATGTCTGTTGGTTAGTCCTCCAGTCCCTGCTGTAAATCCCACTACAGCATTAAATTCATCCCATCCATCTACATTACTGTCTATATATACAACATTGTCTACCGCTACATATACGTGAGGTGCATTTACTTTAACTTCCATGAGGTGCCAACCGGTATCCTCCATTTCTGGCAAGGCAGACCACAATAGTTTGCTACTAGGATTTCCATCAAATGTGAACATGAGATGATCATCAGATGTAGAGTCTGTTTCAGCACCATTATAATAGGTATCAATCTCGAGAGTCCAACCTGGCAGTCCACCATATCCGATTCCACCACCTGTTTGTCCTAAGAATGTGGTCATGCGTTCAACATCTAGAGCTGTAAGAGTGAGTCCATCAGCACCAGTACCATCGCCAATATAAAATTCAAATCCGATTTCCACTTTATAGCCACTCACAGTATCCGATGTGTTAAAAGCCGTACCTACAAGACCGGTTTGGGCTGGGGTAAGTTCCAATTCATTATTTGTAGCATCCCAACTGGCGGATCCTTCAAAATTCCATTCTGCAATATCAATAGCAGACATATCAATCGTTTTCAGTTCACATACTCCTATGGTAATTACAGCTGCATCGGATGCACCGACACCATCCGATACTTTACAAATCACATGATAAAAACCTTTTTCATTTGGTGCCGTCCATCGTGCAGTATCATTATTGAAAGAAAGTGTACCGCTGGTTGCATCCCAGCTATAAATCAATTTATCCCCATCTCCATCTTCGGCTTTACAGTGTAATGTAATCATTTCTCCAGGACTTACATCGATGGAACTGGCTGTTAAGGAAATCACTTCAACAGATTTGTTCTCAATCTCACAGTTTATAGTAATCATGAGGATGAATAAAATATTAGGATATATTTTAAATTGCTTCATTCCACTGTAATATCGATTGTTGCAATATCCAAGCCATTACTTTGGTCTTTAACAGTGCATGATATTGAAAATATCCCTGAGTCGGCTGGTGCAGTCCATATCGCAGTATAGACTTCCTCTCTAGATATGATTTCTCCGTAGGCGGTAAACCAAGTATAGGTTAAACTTTCATCTCTTAAAATATTTGATTCATCGTCATCGTTTGCATCACAGATTAGGTTAACAACACCTCCTAGCTCAACAGGATTTGGTGAAGCAGTAATGGAATTGATCATAGGTTCATAATTATGCGTACAACTCAGAATGAATATTCCAAGACATAATAGACTTAGTTGTATGAATGAAAATCTCAAGATTTAAATTTCAAGTATTATTAAACCTAAATCTACCTATCATTCCAGAAACAAAAAACCATCGTAAAGAGTCTTAATCCTTGGTTTAATAATTTTATTTTAGCAATATCATCTTCTTTGTTTGTCTGAACTCCTCTGTCCCAATGCTGTAAAGATAGACTCCCGCTGATATCGATTGACCTTGATCATTGGTAGAGTCCCATTTTACTGTTCTTATTCCTGCACGTTGCTGTTCATTAACAAGGTTTTTAACCTGCCTGCCCATCATATCAAAAATAGTTAGATTAACTATTGCATCTTTTGGTAATTGATAGCCTATCGTTGTAATGGGATTGAATGGATTAGGATATGAATTATACAAAGAAAATTCTTTTGGAATTCTTTCTTCATCTATATTTAACTGTTCACCAATAGAAAAAGATATTGTATCTATCCAGCAAATGTCTGACATGACCATTATATTCATAACCATAAAAGTCTCATGACCTATTTCACAATGATCATCAATACTTATCATAAAGAATCCTGCTTCCTGCTCCAGAGTTTCTTGTGGATTTATATTACCGTAGAATAATGAATTATTACTTACTGAGGATAAGCATGTTGAATCATAGTCAGTTACTTCTATTGTTACACCTGGTACTATTCCCGATTCTCCAGAGTTTAATAATTCAACTGACATAGCAAGTGTTCCTCCAGGTAGTACAAGTGGGTCACCAAGAAATGAAAAATCGTAGACATCAATAGGTCCGGCTGTTATCACTTGACCAATTCTACCGTGATCAATTGTCAATGTATCCAAAACATCTAAATGTAAAGAAAAGTATAAAAGATCTTCATGGTCAGGGAGATGGTATGTAACGTCATATTGTTCATCATTTTGTAACGACATATAAATAGTATCTAATATGGTTGAGTCACTGCTCATTATAGATAATCTTAATGATGATATTTCATCACCATAAGACCCAATGTCAGCAGATACATTAATCGTGTCTACACCAGGTACGAAATAACCATAAGGAATAGCAACATCGACTTGTGGGAATACACCTACTGATGACCATGCGTTAAAGACCGACCACCATATACCTTGGTTATCAGTAAAATAATCATATGCGACCATAAGCATTTTTGCTCTGGCATCCCAAAAATCATCTGTTGCTGATAAATACTGTGTGTTCCATGTAAACACCAGTTCAGCTGCTATTTCCCTAGAAATATCAATATCATCATTTAATGGCTCTATCTCCCATCCATAATGAGTGCCTCCTTCAACTAATAGATAAAATACCTTATTGGGAATGCCTGAGTTTGTATGCACTCCCCCATAGTCATTAAATGGATTTGGGTTATCATAAGATGTCTCAGCTACATAAAAAGGACCAAAAATTCTATCTGGATCACTATATAGCGGTGGGTTAGAAAGATCTCTTAATGAATTTCCTTCAGGATGTATGAATATTTCGGTAGCTGTTCCCCAACTGGTATTACCAGTGATATTATGTTCTATTAAATACCCAAATATATCAGAAAAAGATTCGTTCAATGCACCAGAATGATTTTGATAAAGGAGTCCTGAAGAATGAAATGTAATTCCATGTGCAAGCTCATGTCCTACTATATCAGGGTCTGCTGACCATGGAAGAGTAGTCCAGTTATTACATTCACCACCTAAACCGTAAGATGTCACATCAAATAAATGATTATAATAGGCATTACAACCTATGAAATCCACGACCACTCCAAGACGTTTTCCAGAGTTATCCACACCGTCATAATCATGCTCATTATGAAAATAATCAAGTCCCTTTCTTAGATAATAGTGTGTTTCAGTTCCAGAAAGTTCAGATCTACTTGGATCATCTGAATCAAAAATAGTATCGATACTTTCTGTCCAAAATAAGGATGAAAAATTTGTAGAGTAGCTTGAAAGAGTATATAGGTTTCCCAGCTCAGGTGCACTTTGGTCAACTAGATAATAGGCTGAGTCTGCTTCAGGATGATCCGGTTGCCCATTAGTGTGACATGCCCCGTCGCCTAGGGCCCAAAAAGAATAAAAAAAATGTTCATTATTCCAGCATCCTCCAGAACAATCTTCAATGAAGCCTTCATCGCAACTACCTTGGTCAAAAGATAATTCACAATTATCATAGTTCTCATCATCACAATCACCAAACTCCCAACAATATTCTTCGCATAAATAATCAGGCCATAGATCTGGTCCAATAAATTCATTCCCTAGATACATCTGTAATTCATCAACAACTGTGCCGAGATTTGTCATTCCCTGACCAACTGTTGGACCATCATCAACAGTTTGGATGATCTCATTAACTATATTGCCTGAGTGTGCATCGACAAGAAAAGTCTTTGATATTGGTAACCCAGCTAGGTCCAGTTTATAGACTAAGTATGAATTTTCTTTTTTTACATAAACTGCCAATTGTCCATTCTTTAGATACGTTATATTTTCTACAAGAGGTTTTGCAATTGCTAAAGCAGTTTGAATGGAAATGGAAGGAGTTATATTTAAAACATTAGGATTTGCAAATTGATTAGAGATCGATGAAATCTGGCCATAACTATTGGTATGAATCTTTATGTCTCTATATAAAACTGGCAAACCATTATATTTTTGATTAAATGTGAAATGAGACTGACCACTTGGTGAATGAAATTCTTTTTTTGAGATCAGTTCTTTTTCTAAAGAGTTAATACCAAATGCCAATTTATATTTTTCAATAAAATTCATAATGTTGATCATGTTATTATGACCTGGTTCTGAAAAGACACCCTGCATGTATTTTATTTGAGTATGGTTTTTGGTAATAATTCTAAATTTTTTATTATCTGAAAATGAATTGGATAAGGATCTTAGATTATCAATTACATTTGCACTAACTAATTGGATGTTGAATAATAGAGTTAATATTGTATATTTCATTTTACTATCAAAGTTTGTCATCATTATCCTACAAATAAAAAAATTTGCGAATGTGGACACTTTTGGTTCTAATATTTTATTATAAAATAAATTTGATCGTGATATATACCTTTTAATTTTTATTTATATTCAATAATGAAAACCATAGTTTAACTGGAATATTGGGGATTGCCAATTCTAACTTTGGTCCAAAACCAGTATATTGTTCTTTCATCAGTTCAATATCTAGATAACGATTTAAGCGATACATTGCATTGATCTGATGTCATTTTCCATTTCCCTCATCTTCAAATAAAGATAATAAATACGAAGTTTTCCTCCCAATCCTAATCATACTACCAAGCCTTAAGGGAGAATCTGCATCCTCTAAACCTAATCCAGCACCAAATTGAAAATATGGTATTGGCATATAGATTAACCCACCATATCCTTCAAACCATGAATCATTTTTATAAACCCATACAAATGTTCCATATCTTTTCCTTCAAAGGAATTCATCATCAATAAATCAATCGCATGTAAAGTCTTGGAATCAATAAAAATATTTTTATCTCAATTTGAAAACTATTTCTAGGGTAAACAAAAGATAAAGTAAAAACAATAAATAATAATAATCTTCTCATGTTCTAAATCTAGAACTCATACCAAAAACAAAAAACTAGGAATGTATTATTTAAACTATTACACACAATTATATACATCATTAGAAATAACTAAGTTTAATAAGAGGAAATGGTTTGATCTAAAACTGTATATAGGTTATGTCAGAAGCGAGATATATACTGCAATGGTATTTTAAATCATTACTCTAAATTTTATCTTTTGGAAAGAAGAGTTGCGATACAGACTATTTGTAAGTCTGGCAAAGTAAAGGGCTAATCCAAAGCCAAGGGTGAAAAAGTATGGTAATCACCTTATTCAACAAAGTACTGGATAGAATTTTTAAAATACAAGAAAAGTTTATTTTATTTTATATAATTTATCTAGAAGGTATGGTTCTTTAATTAATGCAAGACTGTTCATATTGTAATCTGTATCAGATGATACACCTGCTGTGTTTTTTAAAAACAAGAAGTTTTCACCAACTAACCTAAAATTTTCTTTTAACAAGCTTTCAACCATACCAACTCGATCTTCTAGCTCTATAAGTTTGGAACGATATGTTTTTGATGAATGTTTTTTTGAGGGTTTCTGGCTAGCAATCAATACCATAAATGCAAATACAAAAACTCCACCTGTAATAAGACCTTGTATATATTCTCTCATAATAATCTCCTTATCCAAATCTACCCATCATCTCAGAAACAAAATACTACACGAATAAGGGGTTTGATTTTATTTAACATTAATTGACATTAAAGTTTCAGAAATTGATTTTCCATCTATTAACCAACAATCCTCTTTATAGCCCACTTTTTGGAAGCCGACTTTCTTAAATAAAGCCATAGCATTATTATTGCCCGAGAAAACACCTAAATCTATCCAATGGATTGAATCTTGTTGTTGGCACCAATTGATAATCACCTCTAGTAATCTTTTCCCCAATCCGTTATTTCTAAATTCTTTCAAAATCACAACACTCAATTCCACTCTATGTAAACTAGTCTGTAATTCTCCAGCTTGGATCTGAGCATTTCCTACAATTCTTTGATTATGAAAAATTCCCCAAGCTTTTCTCCAATTTGGAATATCCATATTCCGAGACCACCTATCCAAGGATTTCTTCTTTATTTTTTCCTTCGAGAATTTATCCTTCCTACTATAGGGTCCAAAATAAATACCATTCTTGCCTGATTCTGCATCCACGATTTCACATTGAGCTAACCATTCATCTATGTCATCAATTGTCAACGTTCTTATAATAATATCATTTTTAATATTCATTTAATCAAATCTACCCATCCTCTCACAAACAAGAAACCCACGAATGTGTATGTATGTGGTTGATTATTATCAAGCTATTTAGAACGAAAATTTTCCCGTATAAAAATTTTAGATGACACAAATGATTACGATGACCATACATTGATAATTGTATGTATAAATTTTGATGTTTTATTTATTATTGAACTAAAGAGAAATTTCATTGATCTTTCTTTGGAAAATTAATGGTAATACACTTAAAACCTCTTCCCAATCCATTTTAGGTATATTATGAAAAAAAATTTGATGATACAGATTTATGGATATTATTACGTTTAGTGCCATTAGTCTTTCTATCGTATTTCCAATTTCTTTCTTGAGAAGAGGGTGACACATGGGCTTTAGTACAATGGTTCAGTATCATCCTATCCACCATAGCATTGATTATCTTCTTAATAGATTTATTGAGATTAATTGTTATTCATAATGAAACACCAAAACTGTTAATGTCTTGGTGTATGTTGGATTTATTTTTATACCATGTTGCTAGAATTATTCTAGAGGTTCTCAATTATTTCTTAATTGTGATGAGTATCAATGTAATAATCTTTCACAATGTCTAATCTTAATTGATGCTTGGTCTTGCAGTATAGAAGACTTGGGTTGGGTAGAGTGGACGCATCTCCTTTGATATCTCGGTATTATCCACTCTACCTAGCTGAAAAATCATCCTACAAATACAAAACCCCATGAATGTGTGGGATTAATGTTTATTAATAATATTATTTAATGCTTGTATTAATGCTTCTGGTTTTTGAGTACCAATTAAAATTTCCTTTCCATTATAT
>CAZPHE010000019.1:0-34385 GCA_964586315.1 uncultured bacterium
CCACAAATTTAGATGCAGTTGATATAGATGGTGCTGTACAATTAGATGCAACCTTCACGGTTGGTGTTGATAACACAGGTTATGATGTTAAGCTTTTTGGTGCAGCATCTGGAGCTTATATTGAGTGGGATGAGAGTGATAATGAATTGAGAACTGCCGGTGCGGCAGTTGTTGATGTTGTAAAAGATAAACTTCTAATTGGAGGCACGGCGGTTACCACTACGGCAGCGGAACTAAACTTATTGGATAATGTTGCGGGCTTAGTACAGGCAGACCTTACAAAGCTAGCTGCAGTTGATGCTTCAGCAACTGAAGTAAATCTTTTGGATGCAAGTGCAAGGACCGCATCAAGCCATGATATGGCCAGTGGTGCAGGATGGACAGTGAACTCAGCTCAGCAATCAGTAACAATTACATTGAATGGGAACTTAGACGATGACACAAGTTTATCAGAGCTAACTATAACTAATTCATCTGTTTTAGCCACATCGATTGTTATTGCAAGTTCTAGTGCTGGCCCTGTTACCATTAATGAAGTTGCATCTGGGAGTTTTAAATGTATAGTAAAAAATACAACGGGTTCTCAAATTGCAGATGATGCTACCCTAGTACTGAATTGGGTGGTTATTTAAATGGAAAATATTTACCGAATGACACTCGCAAGAAGATTGTATATATTAATTGTATTCTTCTTAAGTATTATTTCTAGTCAGGAATATAAAATCCAATTTTCTCATATTCCTATTGGTCAGGGAATAGGAGAAAGTGAATCTTTTGAGGTGGAAAACAGTATTGGGGCGATACTTTCAAAAGATATAAGCTCAGACTCATTTGCTATTGGAGCAGGGTTTATAAAAACTACGCAAAGTGTATTATCCGAACCCCCTGTAATTGCCAGCTTTATTTTACCTGATCTCATACAAAAGACGGGATATTCAGTATCAATAATGGCAACACTGTATGATTTAAATGGAATTAGTAGTGTGGATTTATATCTACAAAAAGGTGCAAATACAGATGAAATAATAATTCCAATGTCTGCTGGTTCAAATGATGAGTTTGAAGCAATCATCCCTGATTCATTGATTGGGATTGAAAATTTTAGAGCACGAATTACAGGAACAGATAACATGGGCTCATCTACAACTTCGGACTATCAAAGTACACAGATACAGTTCAATAATGCTGAATTAACAATGAATAGTGTTCACAGTCAATATCCAGAAGGAATAAAAAGAAATCAATGGAAATTAATTTCTTGGCCAGGAGAACTACGAAATATCAGTCTGGTATTATCTGAGCTGGAAGATGGTCATGTATTTTATGATTGGGATCCCATAAAAAATAAATACTTCAACCCAGAAGAAATAAAATTAGGTCATTCCTATTGGTTCAGGCATATCTATGACAAACCAGTGGTATTTAAAGAAGATACAAGCACAGCGCTGAGTCTTGAAAATTTTGTTATTGATCTAGAACGAGGTTGGAACCTGATTGGAAATCCATTTTCTTTTCCTGTAACATTTGAAAAAGATAGTGCGGTGAGAGGTCCGTATTCATATATTGATAAAGGTTGGACAGATCCACAGTTTGAATTAATTCCTTGGAATGGATATGCTGTATATACAGCTAATGAATCAGCAATTAACTTAATGCCTTTTGTTGATCAAGATTCATCTTCGGCAAGGATTGTGTCTGGAGAAGAGTGGTATTTAAAAATAAGACTAGAGAGTGCTAACTATATAAATTATTCAGCAGAAATTGGACGTCGTAAATATGCGAAGAATGGATACGATATATTTGACACCCCAGTTTTTCCAGACCTTGATAATAAATTATCATTAATAATGGATTTAAATGGAGCAAAACCTTTTGGATTCATGAGAGACATTAGGAGCATAGATGAATTAGACGGTGTTTGGAATCTTAAACTGGATACACATAAAGATGAAAAAAAAATACATATGTCAGGTCTTTTAATAGGGGCTCCGCCTGAGTGGTTATCCGTTGCAATAGTTGACATACCAGATAGAAGAATAATTTATGATTTTTTAGATAACCAAATAGATATTTCAAAAGATTCAGATATCGCTTATGATTTAAAACTAGTTGCAGGAAGTGAAGATTTTGTTATTAGAATGTCCGAAGAAATTTTAGCAAATATACCTGGAACATTTTCACTAAGTCAGAATTACCCTAACCCATTTAACCCTATTACTAAGATGAACTATACGCTTCCTAAACGTTCTAGGGTAATTATTTCAATTTATAATGTTTTAGGTCAAGAAGTTAAAAATCTTATAAATCAAGAACAGGAATATGGATATCACTCAGTTAGCTGGAATGGAATTGACAACCAAGGAAGACAGATGTCCTCCGGTGTCTATTTTTCTCGGATGACTGTTAATGATTTTAGCCAAACAAAAAAGATGCTTCTAGTAAAATAATTTTATACAAGTTTAATTAGAAAAATCATTGGTGTATCCTTTGGGATCCGTTTTTATTAACCAAAGATCAGATGAATTGGTATCTCCATTACTAAATTTATTTGTACTACCTGCAAGTGCAAAACCATTATCAAGTGTTCGTATCACAGATAACCCATAGTCGTTACTACTACCACCCAATATTCTATCCCAAATTATTTCTCCAGTATCATTAATATTAATTATCCAAGCATTATATGCATTATCACCATAATTAAAAACACTGCAAGTAAATATATAATCGTTAATATCTATTTGTTGAATTGCGTTACCTTTAGTGGAATACGTACCTCCAAATGCTTTCGTCCATAATTCATCACCACTTACATTAACTCTGAGTAATCCAACCGATGTATTACCATCTCCAAATGATTCAATAATAAAATGTATTATAAAACCGCCATCATAAGTTTGTAATATGGATTGCCCATAATCATTACTCCCGTTTCCATAGGTTTGGTTCCACTGCTCATTCCCATTTAAATCTATTTTAATTAACCATATGTCTGCTCCACCATTCCCAAAAGATGATGTATTTCCAAGAATCATAAACCCACCATCTTCAGTTCGGATAATATCAGATCCTTGTTCTACTCTTGCTCCACCAAAAGATTTTGTCCAAAGTGTGTCTCCTTGAGAATTTGTTTTAATCAGCCATATATCAGAATTACCATCTCCTTGAAAATCTCTGTCTCCAATTAAAATATATCCTCCGTCTGTAGTACTAAGTATCTGTCCACCGTATTCGTTATAACTACTTCCTAAATAGGTGTTCCACTCAATTAATCCTCCAGAACCTGTTTTTGTTAGTCTTATATCGCTGCCTCCAAAGCCAAAAGATTCGGTTGAACCTGATATAATATATCCACCATCTGTTGTTTCTTCAATATGATATGCTTTATCTAATTGACTTCCACCATATGATTGATGCCAATTGATAGTACCATATCGATCTGTTTCAACAAGCAATATATCATTATCTACACTTCCTAAAATGACAAGGCTACTATCTGATTTTTGTAGGATCGAATATCCGGTTTCATTTTGATCACCAGTACCAAAAGTGATATTAAAAGCTAAAAAATTATTTACAATTAAGATGAAGTAATCACTGTCTACTATATCACCTGAATGATCATATAACCGCACAAAAAGACTATGGCTACCATTGCTGTGGTTATGAGTGTTCCATTGTAAAGAAAATGGACTAATATAGCTAGTAATGCCCGTTGAATCCCCATCCACCCAAAGCTCAAGTTTTGAAACTTCAGTTTCATTTTCTATATCAAAAAATATATCTACAGTATCTTGTACAATTGAATTAACACTTGGTGATGTAATGGAGATACTTATTTTATCTGAATTTTCTCCATTATTATTTTCTTTTCCACATGAAAGAAAGATAAATAATAAAAGGCTAAGAGATCTAATAGTCAATTTCATAATAATAATTTACAAAAATAATTTATTGTAAGATAAGCTTGCTAATCTAACTTTAATAATTAATCATTGTTATTTTTATAGTCATCAATAGGAGGGCAAGAGCAAACAAGATTTCTATCTCCATATGCATTATCTATCCTTCCAACTGATGGCCAATATTTATATTTACTTTGCCATTTTGCCGGAAAACAACTTAAATGTCTAGAGTACCTATGATTCCATTTATTAGATACAGCATACTCTGCAGTATGAGGAGCATTTTTTAAAGGATTATCATTTGGATCATATTTTCCATTTCCAATATCATTAATTTCTTTTTTAATTGAAATCATTGCTTGACAAAAACGATCTAATTCCAAAAGAGATTCACTTTCTGTAGGTTCGATCATCATAGTCCCAGGGACGGGCCAAGACATTGTAGGGGCATGAAATCCATAATCCATAAGTCTCTTTGCTATATCTTCTTCACTAACGCCAAATTTTTCTTTAATTGGTCTAATATCAATAATGAATTCGTGAGCTACAAAACCACTAATTCCTCGAAAAAGAATAGGGAAATGATCTTGAAGTTTATTGGCCATGTAATTTGCGTTTAAGATAGCAATTTGGGTTGCATTTTTAAGACCTTCTCTACCCATCATAGCTATATATGCCCAAGAGATTGGTAAAATATTACTACTTCCATAAGGTGCAGAAGATATAGATGAAATTCCTTTGTTTTTCTTTGTGGGTATTCGGAAATGACTTGGTAGGAAATCAGATAAATGTTTTTTGCAAACGATAGGGCCCATTCCAGGACCTCCTCCTCCATGGGGGATACAAAATGTTTTGTGTAAGTTAATATGCATTACATCAGCGCCAAATTCACCGGGTTTGCATACTCCAACAAGGGCATTAAGGTTTGCGCCATCCATATAAACCTGTCCACCATAATTATGGACAAATTCACATAATTCTTGTATGTTATGTTCAAAAACACCATGTGTAGAAGGATAAGTCACCATGACTGCAGCGAGGTTTTTTTTATGAAGAATTACTTTTTCTTTAAAGTTTTTTTCATCAATATTACCGTGTTTATCACAATCAATCACTATAACTGTCATCCCTGCCATAATAGCAGAAGCCGGGTTTGTTCCATGTGCTGAAGCAGGGATTAAGCAAATATTTCTGTGTTGTTCACCTTGATTTTTGTGATATGCTCTAATAACCATTAAACCCGCATATTCTCCTTGTGCTCCGGAATTTGGCTGCATAGAGATTGAATCAAAACCTGTACATTCAGTTAACCAATTGCTCAATTCTTTAATCAGTGTATGGTACCCTTTGACTTGTTTATTTGGCGCAAAGGGATGGATGTTATTAAACTGCGACCAGGTTACAGGAATCATCTGTGTGGTACTATTCAATTTCATTGTGCAAGACCCTAATGGGATCATACTAGTATTTAGGCTTAAATCTTTTATTTCTAAGCTATGCATATAGCGCAACATATCAGTTTCTGATTGATAGTTATGAAAGACCGGATGCTGTAAAAACTCGGACTGTCTAATTAAATCAAATGGAATTGAAGAATGAATATTGTTTTGATTGTTCACATTAAAAACATTTAAAATTAAATCAATGTGGAAATTTTCAGTACATTCGTTTAAAGAAATTCCAACTGTCCCATCCTTATAATCCCGGAAATTTAATTTTTTAGAATTTGCTTTCTTTTGCCACCCTTCCGCTTTAAAACGAATTGTATCAAAAAATTGTCTATGGATTAATTGGTAACCAGATTTTTCTAGACAAGAAGCCAATAGTTCTGTTAATCGATTGATCTTTTTAGCAATTTTTTTCAAACCGGTTGGACCATGGTAGACAGCATACATTCCGGACATTATTGCTAATAATACTTGAGCTGTACAAATGTTTGAGGTCGCTTTCTCTCTTCGAATATGTTGTTCTCTAGTCTGGAGTGCCATCCGTAAAGCCATTTTCCCATTTGTATCCTGAGAGACACCAATAATTCTTCCTGGAATTTTTCTTTTAAATTTATTTGTTGTAGAAAAAAATGCTGCATGTGGTCCACCATAACCCATGGGGACTCCAAACCTTTGTGCGTTTCCTACTGCAGCATCAGCTCCCATTTCACCTGGGGTTTTTAAAAGAGTTAATGCGAGTAAATCAGTTGCCATACATACATATGCTCCATATGTATGTGCTTCTTGAATTATATTAGTAAAATCCTTAATAGATCCTTCAGTATCAGGATATTGAATGATGGCACCAAAAACAGATTCGGTAAAATCCGATTTATTTAAAGAACAAATATTTAAACATATGTCTAAGGGTTCTGCCCTAGTTTTTAATACATCAATTGTTTGTGGGTGACATAATTCTGAAACAAGAAATGTAAATTTTGTTGAACGATTAGATGAATTATAAAACATTAGCATTGCTTCTGCAGCAGCAGTTCCTTCATCCAGTAAAGATGCATTAGATAACGGAAGACCTGTTAAATCTGATACCATGGTTTGAAAATTTAAAAGCGCTTCAAGTCTACCTTGACTAATTTCTGCTTGGTAAGGCGTGTATTGAGTATACCAACCTGGGTTTTCTAGTATGTTGCGTTGGATGACACCAGGGACTATTGTATCATAATAACCCATACCAATGAACGATGAATAAACCTTATTCATATTTGCAAATTCAGTTAAACGTTCCAGAGCCTCTTTTTCAGTCAATGCATCAGGGATTTTAGAAGGAGATTTTTCAAAAATGTTTTTTGGAACTACTTTTTCAATTAGATCATCGATTGATATGAAGCCTAATTCAGAGAGCATCTCTTGAATTTGATTCTTTCTTGGACCTATATGACGCTGAGTAAAGGGAGCTGACATTAAAACTTCAAAGTATGGTTAAATTAATGGGCAAAGATTAAAAATAAAATATGCTTATTAACTAATGTCATTTTATATAATTATTTATTCATTCGGATTTATAAAATAAGTAAATAAATTCCCGCTATAAAAATGAATAAATTAATTCAAAAAAATTCCAGGAGACTGATGCTCTTGGATATAAAATGGAGTCTAATAAAAAATTAGATTTCACAAACAAAGGCAATGCACCAAATGGTGCATTTTTTTTTTATTGAGGTAACTATGTTTATGGACCAATTAATTAAACTACAAGATATTGATACAAAACTAAAAGATCTGAATGATTTATTAGGTGATTTACCATCTAAAGTCAATGAACTGGATCAGCAAGAACAATCAATTAAAAATGCATTAATTGAGAAGAAGAATAGATTAAAAGAATTAGAAGTTGAAATTCACAAAAGAGAAATAGATATTGTACAAAATAATGAAAAAATTAACAAACATAAAGATCAACTTTTTCTTGTGACAAATAATAAACAGTATGATGCCTTAATGAGTGAAATTGATCATTTGAAAGAACAAAGGTCAAATTTTGAATCTGAATCAATTAGTTTTTTAGAAGAAAAAGAAACAATTATAGAAGAAGTAAATAATATGGAATCCGATCTTGGTGATTTATCACAAGATCTGTTAACACGTAGAGAAAAACTTGAATCAGTGATTGAAGAATCAGCCGAAAAAAAATCATTATTAGAAAAGCAGAGAAATAAAAACTTAGAGAATATAGATACCAATATTTTATCAGTGTATAACAAAGTAATAGAAGCAAGAGATGGTATAGCTGTTGTTCAGTTAGAAGGATCTGGTTGCGGTGGGTGTGGGGCTCATATTCCTCCACAAACCGTCACAGAATTACGCGCAGAATCAGGCATGCATCGTTGTGATATGTGTGGAAGATTTTTATATAATCAAAAAATAGTTGTAAATTAAAACAATTATTAAGGTTGAGCCGATTGGATGGTTGCTCTAGGCTTTTTAAAAAAATCCTAGAGAGGAAAGTCCGGGCACTGCAGAACAGGGTGCTCCCTAACGGGGAGAAGTTTACTAATGTAAGCTATGGATAGTGCAACAGAAAATATACCGCCTTCGGGTAAGGGTGAAATGGTGGTGTAAGAGACCACCATAATTTGAAGAAATTCAAATTTTTTGTAAACCCCATCCAGTGCAAGATCATAAAAACTCTGAGATGTTGTTCGCATCACTTGAAGAGCGGGTAGATTGCTGGAGATTTATGGTGACATAAATACTAGATAAATGGCCATCCCTTAAATCATTATATTGCTTTAAGGACAGAACTCGGCTTATAGATCGGCTCAATTTTAGTTTTTGACCTTTATTTCATTGTCTAATGCTATCTCTTTGTAAATTTATAGTTTAATCAATGCAATTAAAAAATGGATAGTTTATTTTTTAAAGAAGAACATATTTTGATTCGAAATATGGTTCGTGAATTTGCAGAATCAAAAATTGCACCAGTCTCTCGCCGGTTAGATAGAGAATGTGAGTTCCCAACAGAATTAGTAGAGCAAATGAGTGAATTAGGATTAATGGGAATTATTGTACCTAAAAAGTTTGGTGGGTCTGGTATGGATATGGTGGCTTTTGCAACCGCAATTATGGAATTAGCAAGAGCCGATGCATCTGTTGCTATTACTATGGCAGCCCACACATCATTGGGAACTTTACCACTATTATTACTTGGTAATGAAAGTCAGAAAAAAAAGTATTTATTTAAAATAGCATCGGGAAAAACCTTGGCTGCTTTTGGACTAACAGAACCTGAAGCAGGTAGCGATGCTGGTTCAACAAAAACAATTGCAGAAAAGGATGGAGATGAATATGTAGTTAATGGTGGGAAAATTTTTATAACTAATGCTGGAAAAGCAGGAGTGTTATCATTTACTTCAAAAATAGTTGTAGATGGAAAGGATCTTGGTATAGGTGCTTTTATTGTTCCAACTGATATTAAAGGTCTAGAGATAGGACAAAAAGAAAAAAAAATGGGATGGAGAGCTAGTGATACAAGACAACTTTATTTTAAGAATATGCGAGTACCAAGTATAGCAATGTTGGGGAATCCGAAAGATGGATTTAAATCATTTTTAAAAACCCTTACATCAGGTAGGATTAGTATTGGTGCTTTATCTGTTGGAACAGCGCTTGGGGCATACGAAAAAGCTCTAGAATACTCTTTAGAAAGGAAAGCTTTTAAAAAACCAATCCATGAATTCCAATCAGTTAGTTTTAAACTTGCAGATATGGCAACAAAAATTGAAGCATCTAAATTATTAGTTTATCATGCTGCTTGGCTCAAAGATCAAGGAAAAAACATTATTAAAGAAGCTGCAATGGCTAAACTTTTTGCCAGTGAAACAGCAATGCAAGTTACCAAAGATGCTATACAGATTCATGGTGGATATGGGTATGTAAATGATTATGATGTTGAACGATACTTCAGAGATGCTAAGATTCTTGAAATTGGAGAAGGGACAAGTGAAATACAAAGGTTAATTATTGCAAGAGAAATTTTACAAGGAACCCAAATTTAATGTTTAAAAATAAAGAAGAAAGTAGGTTGAAATATTTTCAATTGGAAAAATATTGGATGCAATATTCAATTATAATTGGTCTTATACTTTTGATTTCTTTACTATTCCCAAAAGGAAAGTCATTGCAATATGCTTACCAAATCAATGATATTACACATGAAGCAATTATTGCACCCTTTACATTCCCAATTTTGAAATCTGATGAAAAGTTGAATGCAGATTTAGAAGAAAGAAAAAAATCTATTCCTTATGTTTTTAATAGAAATGATCAAATAGTTAATCAAGGTTCATCTGCTCTAGATGAGTTTTTTGTTTTAGTGAATGATTTAAGAATTGCTTATTGGAGACTTGAGGAATCTAAGCGATTAGTTTATGAGAGAAGATACCATAAACAATATGAAAAAGCTCGTTCAGAGTTCATATCAGATAGTACAGATCTTTCTATAATTGAAAAAAACTTTGTAAAACTTTATCCATTTACAGTTGAGAAGGAGTCATGGTCTCAATACATTTTTATTAAAAACAATCCAGAGGATATGAAAGATATTCGTAAGCATAGCGAATTAATCCTTCAAATTTGTCGTAATCGCTGGACAGAAGGTATTTATGATATTAATCTAAAAGATATTGGAAGCCGTAAGGTTACAGTTAATCAAAGTGATGTGCCAATTTTAACTTTTCCTGAGAGTTTCAATGATCTAGAATTAGCATGGACAAAGTCAAAAAAAGAATTTTTGGCAGCTTTAAAAGACGATGGTGTTTTCCGAAATATTGGTTTTGAATTAATTGTTGAGTTTATGAAACCAAACCTTCTTTATGATCAACATGTAACTGAAAAGAGACAGAATGAGAGCCTTGATAAAGTGCCGAGGAATCAAGGTGTTGTCTTAGAAAATGAATTGATTGTAGATGCTAATATGAGAATAACAAATGATATACTATTAAAACTTAATTCTCTATCTTCTGCAGTTATGAAACAGGCACAAAGGACGGGTTTTCTTAAACAAGCACAGGGCATCTTTGGAAGAATAATTTTATTATCTGTTATCGTTTCCTTATTTTTTGCATTCTTGATCCTTTATAGGATTGAAATTTTTCAAGATTGGACAATGGTGCTTCTCATAGCATTATTATTTTTATTACAGCTTGGTCTTGCAAATATTGTTTTAATACAGTTAGAAGCTTCAGAGTATTTAATTCCGATTACCATGGGGGCAATGACGCTTACAATTTTATTTGATGCTAGAATGGGGTTTATGGCTACTACATCTATAGCTGTTCTTATGGGGCTAATGATGGGGCAAAATATTGACTTGATTATTGTATCTTTATTTACAGCAACAATAGCTATTTATAATATTAGAGAACTTAGAAAAAGAAGCCAACTTTTTACTACAATGTTTTCCCTTATAGCATCAAGTATTTTTGTAATTATAGGATTAGGATTATTTAAAGACAACAGTTGGGATATAATATTTAATGATATGCAATATCTTATTATCAATAGTTTACTTGCTCCTATACTGACTTATGGTTTGATTGGATTGTTTGAAATACTGTTTGATGTAACAACAGACTTAACATTAATTGAACTGTTAGATTATGATCACCCTTTATTGAAACGGGCACAGCAAGAAACAAATGGTACTTTTAATCATAGTATTGTTGTTGGAAATTTAGCAGAAGCTTGTGCGAATGCAATTGGTGCACACTCTTTATTATGTAGAGTTGGAGCGTATTATCATGATATTGGTAAAATGGAAAAATCAGAATATTTTATAGAAAATCAATATGGAGGTGAAAACAAACATAATAAACTTACTCATACCATGAGTGCTAGAATTATAAGAGCGCATGTAAATGAAGGTTTACGGTTAGCACAAGAATATGGACTACCAAAAGTTGTATCTGATTTTATTCCAATGCACCATGGTACTACACGTGTAGAATATTTTTATCGTTTGGCACTTAAAGAAGCAGAACTAAATGGTACTAAAGTAGAAGAATCTTCTTTTCGATATCCTGGACCAAAACCAAACACAAAAGAGACAGGTATTCTAATGATATGTGAAGCAATAGAAGCCGCTGTAAGATCTATTAAAGATCCGGATATTTTTAAAATAGAAGCAATGATAGATAAAATAATAAAACAGAGGATTGAAGATGAACAACTCAATGAATGTCCCCTAACGCTAGATGAATTAAATAAGATAAAAGGAACAGTTGATGGTACCACCGGAATGTTACCAGTTCTAAGAGGAATTTATCATATTAGGATTGAATATCCAGATGATCCTAAAAATACTCCTTCAGCATGATCAAGATTGTAAAGGAATGTGACCCGAATTATATTGGACCCAAACTAATTACTATTAAAACAATTGTAAATGTAGTATTTAATTGCAATAAAATAGAAGATGGAAAGATTACAATTATTTTTGGAGAAGATGAATTGTTAGCAGGATTAAAAAAACAATTTTTTCAAGAAAATCATTTTACTGATGTGATTGCATTTAGGTTAAATGATTATGATCAAAATTCGGTTGAAGGGGAAATCTATATTAGTTTACCTCGCGCCAAAGAAAATGCAAAAATATTTAATGAATCTTATAAAAAAGAAGTCGCCAGATTAATAGTACATGGTTGTTTACATTTAATTGGATATAGCGATAAATCTAAAAAAGAGAGAAGTAAAATGACAGAAATGGAGAATAATTTTTTAGATAAGATTGATTGGATTTCCCTTTTTTAATATTAATGAATAAAAATAAAGCAGCAAAAAATTTTATAAGACTTTTAGAGATTGTTGAAACCCTCCGTGGTCCAAATGGTTGCCCATGGGATAAAGAACAGACCCATGAGACACTTCTCCCATATTTTCTTGAAGAAACTTACGAAGTAATTGAAAGTGTTGATGATAAAGACTGGAACACTTTTCAGGAAGAATTAGGCGATGTGTTGCTTCATATTGTATTGCAAGCCCAGATAGCAAATGAAAATAAAACCTTTAATATTATTGATTCTATCGATAATATAAATCAAAAATTAATCAGAAGACACCCTCATGTTTTTGGGGATAAAAAAGCTAATGCATCTTTTGAAGCAAAGCAGAATTGGGAAGCGATGAAACATGTTGAAAAGAAACGAGAATCTCGATTAGATGGCGTTCCTAAAACACTGCCGGCATTAGTTAGATCACATCGATTGCAACAAAAAGCTGCATTTGCAGGCTTTGACTTGAAGCACATCGATAACGTGTGGGACAAACTTTATGAAGAAATTGATGAATTAGCTCAAGCTTACAATAAAAAAAATAGACAGGATATTGAGGAAGAATTAGGTGATGTATTATTTACTATAGTCAACTTAGCTCGCAATCTTGATGTTTCTTCTGAGGATATGTTAAGGAAGGCGAATAAAAAATTCGTAAATCGCTTTCAGATTATAGAAAAAGAGTTAAAATCAAAAGGGAAAAGTTTAGAAGAATCTACTTTAGAGGAAATGGATAGAATATGGGACAGGTCAAAGAATAAGTAATAATTCAAAGAAAATCTTTATCAATAAGGATCACCATGTATTGTTGCTATGATTTTTCTTGATACTCCATGATTTCGATGCTCACAAAGATAGATTCCTTGCCAAATACCAAAATTTAATTTTCCATCTGTTACAGGTATAGATATAGATGAACTTAATATAGAAGCTTTTATATGGGCAGGCATGTCATCTGGTCCTTCAAAAGAATGTTGATAATAGAATTTATTTTCAGGGACTAATTTATTGAAAAAAGTTTCAAAATCAGTTGTGACTGTATTATCTGAATTTTCATTTATGGTGAGTGATGCGGAAGTATGTTTAATAAATAAATGGAATATGCCAATTTTAATCTTTTTTATTTCTGGGGTTTGATTTATTACTTGATCAGTAATAATATGAAATCCTCTTGGTTTTGAACCAATTTCTATATTTTTTTGGATCCACATTTTTTAAATTGATTTAAGTCTTCCTTTCTTTTTTACGTGCAGCAGGGAAAAGAATATTGTTTAAAATTAATCTATAGCCAGGAGAATTTCTGTGGAGAGCAAGATTAGTAGGTGGGTCACCTACAAAATGCTGGTAGTCTTCAGGATCATGACCACCAAAAAAAGTAAAAGTACCTTTTCCAAAATTTCCGTGAAGATATTTTACTTGTTCTGATGCCGGATCTTCGCCCATTACAACAATATGATTTTTAATTCGATCTTTATGAAAACCTGTGGTTTGACCCATAAATCCTTTAATAATTGAGACATGATTTTGTGTGAGCATTGTTGGCACTGCATCATATTTTGCAGAGAATTCAAATAATGTAAAATAGTCTGCTTCAGCACCTCGAGTTATAGGATTATGGCTAGGAGGGTAGTCTATATTAGAGAATTCATATACCATAGGATCTGATAAAAGTTTGAAATTTTTGAAGGCAAAGCATTGTGAATAATCAAGATGTGATTGGATACTTGGATCAATTTTAGTGCCATCAAATACAGAATGAACACCATCTCGGTTTCCCATCGATAAAGCAATGTCGTAAGAGTCTGTAGCAGAGCACATGGCAAATAGAAAACCACCATCCCCAACATAATTTTTAATTATTCTAGCAACTCCTTTTTTTTGTTCGTGAACACTAGGATAGCCTAGTTTAATTGCCATTGCTTCAAATTGCTTTTTTTGTTCTTTATACCACTGAGCATTACGATGGCTACGATAAAACTTTCCATACTGACCCGTAAAATCTTCGTGATGTAAATGAAGCCAATCGTATTTTTCTAATTGACCCGATTGTACCTCTTCATCCCACAGTGTTTCATAATCTACTTCAGCATATGTAAGAGCTAAAGTTACTGCATCATCCCAAGGTTGTTTATTGGGTGGGGTATAAATAGCAATCTTTGGTTTTTTTTCTAATAATACAATATCCATATTTCCCTGTTCTATTGTAGAATAAATTTTTAAAAGTTCATTTGTATCTACAGATCTAAAAGAAACGCCTCGAAGTCGGCATTCTATTTCAATAAATTGATGCTTATCTATTAAAAAAGATCCTCCATGATAATTCAAAAGCCATTCAACGTTTGTATTACTTTTTAATACAAAATATGCTATACCATAGGCTTTTAAATGATCATTTTGAGTTTGATCCATTGGTATAATTATCTTTTGTGCAAAAGATAATGAGATTAAAGGTATTAATAATAATTTTTTCATTAGCTTTCTGTTTTTTGTATTTCTCGGATATGATATCGTACTGGTTCAGAATAGATAGATGATGGGTATTCATTTAGAATACGCATGTATTGCTGTAGTGCTTTTTCAGGATGAAAAAGTTTCATTTGGTAGATTTGACCAGCAAGAATAATGCCCTTATCATTAAACTCAGTTCCATCAAGAGATAGAGCAAGTTGAAGGGCTTTATTATAATTATTTAAACGATAATGCAATAGTCCAAGTCTAAGGGTTACCAAAGGTATTATCTTAGCGGATGGAAATTCTTTTTTAAGAAAATCCAATTCCTTTATAGCATTACCAACTTTTTTCTGTCTAAGATATAATTCACATTTTTGAAAATAGGGAAAAGCTGATATATCCGCTTCATTCTTTCCGTAATACTTTGTAAGTATATTTTTTAATTCCATGATATCGTTAAATGATGGATCTAAGGGACTTAATGATAAAAAAGATGATTCTACATTTTTTAATGTTGAATCTGGTTCTTGAGTTAGAAAACGAACAAGTATATTCTTTAATGCAATATCAGGTGCAGGGTTTTGCTTCATTTGTCTTTCTAGAAAACTTAGTGCTTCTTCTATTTGACCAGTAGCTAATAATACATCAGAAATTCTAAGAATAATTTTCATTTTTAATATTTTATTTGGTCTTTTTTTAAATGCCTTATTAAAAAGATAATAAGCTTGATCAAAGTCTTGTAAGATTTTGTAATGAATATCACCTAATCTGAAATATGCTTCAGAAATAAGAGGTGATTGTTTAGCAGAGACTAATAAAGAATCATAAAGAGCTAAACTGGATTTTAAATTATCTGAAGAAATTGATGTGTACACTCCAAATGGGTCTTCAAAAAATATACTATTATCAAAAAAGTAAGGAATGAGATGATTTTCATTTGTTGGAATAATTTGATCTTCAAAAGTGTGGGCCAAGCCAAGTAGAGCTCTTCCTGTAATATGCGAATTCGGCTTATAGCCTAAAATAAAATTATAAGCATCTATGGAATATTGATATTCACCTTCTTTGCGAAAATCATTGGCAAATTTTAACCATTCGTTGAAATCTTTTTTGCTTGAAACCGTCCATTTTTTTTTCATTTTAAATGCTTGTTCATAGTTTTGTTGTTTAAAATAAAACTCACTTAAGACATTAAGTATTCTAGCTGGATTTTGTTTTGATGCTTCCTGAAGTTGATTTTCAATAATTTTTAAAGCCTCTTTTTCATCACTCATTAGTAGAATGCGGCGTTCTATTATTCCATTTTGATTTGGCTCATAAAGTAGATGAAGAATAAACTGTTCCATGGCTTTATCGTAGACTCTACGTGCTTGATAATACACACCAACTTCATAAGATAAGAATGATGGTCCATATATATTTTTACCTTTGGTCAAAATATTAGATAATTCTTTTTCGAGATTATGTTTTCCAAACATAGAAACCATAGTGCGATAAAAAGATCGATTATGTTTAAATTTATTTAGACCAGTACTCCATACACTATTAGCTTCTTTATGTTGCCCATTTAAATAGTGAAGCTGACCTAATTCAGAATAGTTTTTAAAATTGTTTGGTTTTTGAGAGAGTCGGTTTCTAAAAAACTGAATTCCTTTTTCATATTTCTGATAATTCAAAAAAAGAGATTTTAAACTTTGAATAGATTGTTGATTGTCAGGGTTATTAGTGAGGATACCATTATAAACTGCAATCGCTCCATCAATATCTCCCTTTTTTTCCAATAAACGTGCCGTTTTTAATGAAGACATTATAGATGGCTGAGTTTGCCCAAAGATTATATTTAATAATAGGGGTATTGTTAAAAAACTAATCTTCAATATGCGTTTCTATGTCTGAAGTTACGGGAGTTTTGCTTAATGAATTAAAATACCGTTTAATCATCTTCTGATATTCTTTAGAATAACCAGCATTCATTGCGTGGTTTAAAGCTTGGATAGCTAAGTTTTCTCGTTGACCCAAATCTGAAGGTAATCCTCCTGGCCCTTCAAAAATTAATTTAGATAATGCAGTAGAAGATTTTCTTTCTTCCTTTTGTCCACGTTGAGTCATTGAAGTTTGACTATCAAGCATTCTTGATAAAATACGTTGTTGACGTTCTTGAGTTTTTTGTGTATATCGTTTTTTTTGTAAATCTTTTATTACTGCATCCATTTCTTCTGCTATCCCGCCTAAATTACCATTCCCTTTTTGATTTGAATGTCGCATTTCATTCATTAATTGTTCTAATGATTTCCGAATTCCTTTTTGATTTTTTAACATTTGTTGCATTATCTGTCGTTGAGCAGAAGCAGCTACCTGACCAAGTCCAAGTTGCATACCTTGTTGATTGAGTCCTTGTTGCTGATTAGCCATTTGTTGCATCATTTTCAGAAATTGTTCAAATCCACTTGCAGAGCCAGATTTTTGCATGCTTTGCATACTGTTAAAAAGGCTTAGAGCGGTTTCATTTAATCCTTCCATAGCTAAATCTTGATTCTTCTCTGCCTTATTAATATTTCGATCAGTTAGTTTTATTTTTGCTTCTTGCATTCCTGCATTTGCTTTACCGATTCCTCTGCCAATTTCTGGTGTTATGGCGAAAGTTTCATTTGATAATTGTACCATTTGATTCATTATAGATTTCAATTGATCTTGTAATAATTGTTGACGGTTAGCAAATTCTCTTAAACGAGGAGAATTTCGAGAAGCAAGTTTTACTTCAGATCGTAATTGTTCCTCTTGTGAAGAGAGATAAAGGAGGTCTTGCATAAGGCTTTGAAATTTTTCAGTCATTTCTGCAACAGTTTCTTGTTGGAAGTTTTGTTGAGCTGTCATCATTTTTTGCATTAATGTTTCTATATTTTTCAATGATTTTTCGCTTGATGTTTGAGCATCTTGAATATTTTGTTTTGATAAATTTTTTGCAGTATTTATTAATTCATCTTTTGTTTCTTGTGCAAGTTCTGAATTAGCCAAATCAGATAGTTCTTCTGAAGAAGTTTCACTAAATGGTTGTACTAATTCTGATGCCTCATCCATCATTGATAATATATTTTCAAACTCATCAAGATTCCGTTCTTCATCTTGTGAATAGCGTTCAAGAGTTGATTGATCTGTAGTTGTATCTGAGTCTGAAATTTCTTGATTTAAAGCATTTTGTTGTTCATGTAATTGTTGCATTCTATTTTTAATCTCATCCAACTTTTGTTCTGCTTGAAATCGTTTAAAAATTTCTAAATAACGATCAAGGTCATTTTCAATTTCTTCCATATTCTCTGAGAGATTATTTAGAGCATCTTGAATGGACTTTAAATCCATATCGTCCAATGCTAACTGAAGATCATCTATATTATTTAGCATTTCTTCTGGAATAATATCACTAATCAAATCAGATAATTCTTTAAATTTTTCTAAAAGGGTGGGAGAAAACAAATTGTGTTTTTCTGCTTGCTCTGTAATAGACTCTATGGTGTCAAACATTTTTTCCAAATTTTTTATTTCTTCTCGCGCTTCTTCAAGGGAATTTTTTATAGATTGTTGTTGATCCCAATCCAACTCACTCGCTTTTAACATTTTAAGTTCTAAAGCTTCAAATTCTTCTTTCATGTTTTTCATATCGTCTAATTCTTCTATCATATTATCAATAAATTTTGTTTCAGAATTTTCTATTTTTTCATAAAGATCTGCTAATGAAGGAACTCGTACAATAAAGGTATTTGAAATAGTTTTTTTAGGTCCTGAAATATTATCATTATCAGTGAGTTCAAAATGGAAATGAACTTCATCTTCAGGCATCAGTAACATATCACTTAGCTCCCAAATCATTTGAATTGTTTGTGCTAAAGAATCAGGAATTAGTTCATTTATTGTGAACATAGCTACATATGGATCATCCTGCAAATAAGCTGGTCTACGAATTTCATAAGCTAATTGTAAATCTGTAAAACCATAATCATCCATAATTTCCAAATGAATAGGAACAATTTGATCATTTGCTAATTCTATCATAGGATCTGGTTTAATAACAGATATGTTTGGTGGATGATCTGGTATAATTTCAAGAGAATAGGGGATTGGATCTCGATTTGTAATTCCTCTTTTATCAACAAGATTTACAGTTAGTTCTCCTTCTTCCATTAATTTAAAATATCCAGATGCTTGATTATAGTTTGTTGCCATTTCTAATTGATTACTATTAATATCTAGATAAGCAGATTTTAGCAATCTGTTTGATAATAATTCAATCTGAATTAATGACCCCTTAAGCCCCTTAATTACCGCAACATTACCTTCTTGTATAAATTTATCAATTTTGCTGTATTTAGGCGGAATAATTGTCATTACAAAGGTTTCAAATGCTGGTCGATCTGTAACAAAAATGGTTTCTGGTATTGTTGTGACATTTTCCCATGCCTCCCAAAAAAAACGTGCATTTACAATAGCTTTATAGGAATAATCTTGGAATAATTCAGGCAATTTGAAATTATATATTCCATTTTGTAATGGTGTTGCAGAAAATTTTAATTTTAGAGAATCTCTTTTTTGAGTTGATACTTGACACGGAGTTAAGTAGAGATGCACTGTATCAGAGATTAATGGGATTGCTTTAATAATTATTTCTGTTTTCTCTCCACCAAGAATATTTATATCTCCTGTCATGCTTAAAAGAGAAAACGGTTTTGGCGCTGGGAATTCTTTATTTGGATGTGTCCATCGATTAAATGCATCCGCTGATATATCATAACGTAGGGATAAAATAATAATAACACTTAACCATGAAATTATTAGAGAAGTTTTCAGTCTTATTATTTTGTCTTTTTTCGATAATATTGATAAATCTACTTTTTTTAAATCTTGATAGATTTTATTTACATATGATTGTGCTAATGTTTGAGATTCATTTTTTGAAGCCCCTTTTTCGAGTTGCAATGCATTTAAGATTGCATCTTTTTTTTCTGGGAATATTTTATTACCTAATCTGAGAGATATGGTTTCTATTTTATAATAAAAAATTTTATTGTTTGTTGATCTGTGAATAAAAATTACCCAGAATAAAATAATAGATAAAGCACTTACAATCAAAATTGCAATTATTGAAATTTTCGTATCAGGTAGAAAATAAAAAACTGATTCCAGCAAGATTAGAATTGTAAATAGAACCGCACCTAGAATTCCAGTTAACATAAGATGCACTAAAAAATCATTTTGCAATAAAAACAAACGGACTTTTTTTAGTTCTTTTTCTATTCTCATTATTGTGTTAAAACAAAGTATACAATATTAACACCCATTTTTAAGGCTGATTCCCTTATTATCCAAGGATCTTGATGGACGCTTGCATCCTCCCAACCATCTCCTAAATCAGATTCATAAGTATAAAGCAAGATCATTCTATCTTTATCAAATAATCCATACGCTTGTGCGGGTTTATTATCATGCTCATGCACTTTAGGTAATCCCTCGGGGAACCTAAAGAAGCTATTGAAAATAGGATGATCATTTGGAAGGTGGATTAAATCTTTATCAGGGAAAACTATTTTTATCTCTCTGCGGAATGCAATGTCTATGCCATAATTATCATCAACATGTAAAAATCCACCATTCAATAATATAGATCTTAGAGCAATAATTTCATTATCATTAAATTTTATATTCCCATGACCGGTAAGATATAAATATGGATATTGATTTGCGTTATCATCTGTAAGTTTTATCCGAATTTCTTCTGGATTTACAGATAGAGGTGTATGTTTACTTAGATAATTTAAAAAATTTGGTAGACTACTTGGGTCACAATACCAATCTCCACCACCTCCGTATTGAATTCTAGCAATTGAGAAAGTTTGTGAAATTAGGTTACTAAAAAATAAAATAATTATACTAAATTTTTTAAGCATTGTATATATTTGGAATGTTCAAAATTTTTTCCCCATTTTTAATACTAGAAAGTTAGGTAGTTTTTTATAGTCTCTTCTTGTAAAAATATCAAGAATCTCGGAACTTTCCTTGCTTATGGATTTCAAGAAAAATATTATCCGCCTTATATTTTTTATTCTTTTGAGTATTTTATATGCTCAAATTGAAGAAAAAAAGCCTAAAAGCTTTTTCTTCGGTTTGATCAAATTTGATACTGAATCTCCTTATGAAGATGGATATTGGATAAATAAGTGGTTTTTTGCTCGAGAATTTGCATCTCCAATCAATATAATACCGATTGAATTAAGATATGGTTTTGGTGTAAATGGTAAATCAACAGGAGCGGTCTCAAGTTTTGGCACAAATTCATTCAAAGATGATCCAGGAAAAATTCGATATGAAAATGATGTTGCCCCACTTAGCCAAGGAATACAAAATATATGGGGTACATCTATAGAAATAGATTTAGGCTTAATTAATTTTCCACATTACTTTGTTGGTTCCAGTTGGATGAATATTATGACGGGTATTTCTTATCGAAGTAGTTCCTTGCTATATCCATCAAAAATACCGACAGATGCTACCTGGGCAGCCAACCAAAATCATCCTAATTGGAATCAAACAGCATATTTTTCTCCTAAAATGAATGAATACTTTATTACAACTCATTTCCAGTATCAGCCATTTAATAATTGGTATTTAAATTTTCGGTATTCTTATGGCCTAGCATCTGCATTATTTTACTCTCCTGATAGAACAGAACAGATATGGAATCAAAATTTATCAGGTTCTGGTAGTTCTGCTGTGGGAGCAATAGGTATCCGATTTATTATTGATACTGGTTTAAAAAATCGTTTTACTATAGGAGTGGATTTTAGGCACTCATATACAAAAATTCATCGTATAACTGATCCTGAAGATATAACACCCATTAGTCGTTTTGATCTTTCCAATTATGGTATATATGCATCATTGTCTGCTTTTTATGGAGGTAAAAAAACTATTGGTGATAAGGCAAAAAATTATTACTACAGAAAAGATTATATTGAAGCATTAAAAAAATTCAATCAATTTATGTCGGAATTTCCATCTCACTCTAATCGTCATCGAGCAAAAGAATACATTAATGATTGTGAATATAAAATACCTTATATGTTAATGGAGCAAGGTCTAACCTTAGAAAGATCTGGAAAATTAAAAAAAGCATTAGCAATGTACCAAATTGCAAGATCAAAGGTAAAGAATGACACAATAGCAATAACTATGATTAATGGAAGAATAGAACAAATTGCATTATATTGGATGGTCCAAGCGCAAAATATGTTAAATGAATCTAATTATATCACTGCCTATAACTTAGTAAAGACTGTTGCAGAGTTTTCCATACAAGGTAAAAAAGAAATAAGAAGATTTAAATCTTGGGTTGTCCTTGGAGAAGGTAAACAATATCAAGAGTTGGGCTTCATAGGAACAGCGATGCAAAAATATTCTGAAGCCCTTGAATTAAATAATGATTTAATATTTGAAGTGAAATCATTACAATATAGGGCAGGGATTCAAATGGCAAAACTAGCTAAAAATGCAGATGAGTTTTCAGAAATACAATTAGCAATACATTCTTTAGAATTAGCCAAAGAGCTTACAGGAGGGATTGGTGCAAGAAATGAAAAGTTACTAATTGATTTAAAAGAAAAATTGAAATTATTTGATGATTATAATTCAAAAGTATTGATTGAAAAAAGAATGAATCTTGGAAGATTAGAATTGATTAAGGCTCGATCAGAAAAACTTAAGATTGGTCAATCATTACCACAAGTTGAAGAATTATTAGGGCAACCACATGAAAAAATTCTGGGAGATAAGGGGACGGATCCTGAAAAACAACTTTGGATATATTTTATGGATAAACATTCCTTACAACTATCTTTTTATAATTTTCATTTATTTAAAATAGAAAAACTATAATTAATCTCTATCAATTCTCTACTATTTAAAAAAATGAAAACCAAGTATTTTTGAAGATATGAGATTTTTTATTCTTATTCTTTTTGTGCTTTTTTCTATTGAACAACTTTGTTCACAATCCGATGACCGTGATTTTGATGAAGAGCTCCGCTATCAGAATGATGCTATTAATTCTTTGAAGACAGAGATTAAACAATTACGATCAAAAATTAAAACAGCTGAATCGCGTGAGAGGACAACTGTCAATCGTATCACATCTTTGGATAAAGAAATCACGCTTACTGGGGAATTAATACAGTCTTTAAAGAATGAAGAAGAAAAAACAAGAAAGAAAATCTTCCAATTGAGGAGTGATATTCTCAAAAATGAGAATGAACTAAAAGGGTTACAAAATAGATATGAAAAACGTGTGGTTAATTCGTATTTAAAGGGAAGATTAACAGATCTCGAAAAAGTGTTTTCATCTACTACCTGGCGACAGGCAATGTATCGTACTCACTACTTGAAAATTATTTCAGAAATAGAGAGAAAATTAACCAAACAAATCGAAAAATTGTTGGTAGATATTAGTCGTCAAAAAATTGAATTAGAGGCTGCACTAAGGGATAATTTAAATCTTAAACGTGATAAGAAAGGACAAATCAGCTCTTATCGTTCTATGCGTGTTGATAGAGAAAAGGAATTAAATAGACTCCGAAATGATAAACATGCTCTTTCTAATTACGTTGATGAAAAAGAAGAAGGAGTTAAACAATTAGAAAATATTATTAAGAGAGTTCTTGAAGACAAAGCACGATTTGAACGTGAATTGCGTATTCGTCAGCAACAAGAAGCGCTCAAAACAAAAAGCTTTAGAGCACTTAAAGCTCAGTTGCCTTGGCCAGCAGAAGGTAGAATTATTACAAAGTTTGGTAGACAATGGAATCCAAAGCTAAAAACAATCACTGAAAATCCAGGGATAGATATTAAAGGGAAACCAGGATCATCCATTAGAACAATTTTAGGAGGGGTAGTAACTACTATAACCTATATAAGAGGTTATGGGACAACCATTATTATTGATCATGGTGGTGGATTTTATACTGTTTACAGTCATGTTACTAATATCCAGACTGATGTTGATAGCCAAGTTCGCAATGGAGATGTAATAGCTTATATGGGTGATTCAGGATCGATTAATGGATCAAAACTGCATTTTGAAATTTGGGGTAAAGGACAGAAACTAAATCCAGAAGATTGGTTGATTAAAAAATGAATATTAGTGATATTCTTTCTGCACAGATTAAAGTCTGGGACCAACTCCAAAAAATTACTTTATCAAATAAATTAGGCAATGCGTATTTATTTTCAGGTCCACCGGGATGTGGTAAAGAAAGTATTGCCTTGCAATTTGCGCAGTTATTGAATTGTCGATTGTCAAGACAAAGTGTTTGTGGCAGCTGTCCTTCTTGTTTGAGATTCTCAAATTTGCAGCATGAAAACTTAAAAATAATTTTCCCTCTACCTGTACATAAGAATAAAAACAATAATGAAATAGATGAAAAAGATTTCGATCTAATCACAAATGCTATTGTACAAAAATCCAAAGATCCATTTTTCAAAATTCAAATACCTAAAGCAAATAGGATTCTTATAAAATCCATTCGTTCCTTAAGAAAAAGTTTATATCTTAAAAATGAAACATTAGGCAGAAGAGTGGTAATTGTATTTGATGCACATTTGTTATCCACAGGACAGAGTGAAGCAGGGAATGCATTTTTAAAAATGTTAGAGGAACCGCCTGATAATACTACCATAATTCTTGTCACTGATCATGAACAATTATTATTATCAACTATTTTATCCAGATGCCAGAGAATTAGATTTTCTAATTTAACAAATGAATTCATGGAAAAATGGTGTCAAAAAAAAATGATTAAAAATAGCGATATATCATTGTTGATTGGTCTTAGCAGAGGTAATATGCATCAAGCAAGGTTCCTCATGACACATACTTCAGACGATTTAATAAAGTTAATTAATAATCTTATAGAATCGATTTGTTACAGTAATCCTGATCAATGGAGAAAATTTATACAGACTTATTCAAAAATGGCAAAACAAAATCAATCCATATTTGTTTTTCATTTTATGCTTTTAAAAATATGGTTTTATAGCGCAAATAGATTAATGAAGAAACTAGATGATGTCTTGCATAATACAACCTTGAAACTAGAGATGAACCGTTTTATAAATAAAAAACCTAATACAGATTTTTATTCTATTGTTTTTGAATTAGAAGAAACTATAAAAACAATTCCTCAAAATCTATATATGCCTTTAGTTTTAATTAATTTTTTAATTAGTATCCAAAAACATTTTAAAGAATGAATAAAACTTTTTATATAACAACTCCAATTTATTATGTAAATGATAAACCTCATATTGGTCACGCATATACAACTATTTTAGCAGATGTTTTATCAAGATTTAATCGGAATGCTGGAAATGATACATTTTTTTTAACTGGTCTTGATGAACATGGGCAAAAAGTTCAGGAAGCAGCAAAAAACATGGGTATAAAGCCTCAAGACCATTGCAATAAAATAGCACCTCGATTTACTGAACTTTGGAAAAGACTCCATATATCTAATGATGATTTTATCCGAACTACAGAAATTAGACACAAAAGAGTAGTAAAGAAAATTTTACAATTAGTAATGGATAATAGGGATATCTATGAAGCAGAATATGAAGGTCTTTATTCAGTATCTGAAGAACGTTTTATAACAGAGAAAGAAGCAGAAAAGGGTGAATTTAGAAATATAAAAAAATTGAAAGAGAAAAATTATTTTTTTAAGATGAGTAAATATCAACAACGGCTTATTGAACATATTGATTCAAATCCAAAATTTATCCAACCATCGCACAGAAAAAATGAAATTTTGAGATTTCTTGATCAGCCATTAAATGATCTTTGTATTTCTAGGCCTAAATCAAGGTTGAATTGGGGTATTGAATTACCATTTGACAATAATTATGTAACCTATGTATGGTTTGATGCCCTAATCAATTATATTACTGCTGCAGGTTATGCTAAAGATGAAAAAACATTTAATATGACCTGGCCTGCTTCTTATCATTTAATTGGTAAAGATATTTTAACAACACATTCAGTATACTGGCCCACAATGCTTATGTCTGCAGGTATAGATTTACCACAATCAATTTTTGCGCATGGTTGGTGGTTGAATGGTGAATCAAAAATGAGTAAATCTTTAGGTAATGTGATTAATCCAATGGATTTAATTGATGATTATGGAGTTGATCCAGTAAGGTATTATTTGATGCGTGAAATGGTTTTAGGTTATGATTCTAATTTTACATTAGAGTCTTTTATACAAAGATATAATAGTGATTTAGCAAACGATTTTGGGAATCTATTGAGTAGGATTACTACACTTATAAAAAAGAATTATGATGGCAAAATTCCGGAGCCAGGTAAATTAAAAAAAGAAGATATATTATTTAAAAAAAATGGAGAATATTTATGTAAACAGGTTAGTAATTTGATTCAAGATATGTGCTTAAATGAAGCCATTGAAAAAATTATGCAATATATTCGTACAGTAAATAAATATATGGAAGATAATGCCCCATGGAAAATGGTGAAAAAGGATAAAATTAATGCAGGGAGGGTTTTATATACAGCAGGTGAATCATTGAGGATTGGCGCTATCTTGTTGTCTCCTGTAATGCCCAACCGAACTGCAAAATTATTGGATGCTATCGGTAGTATTAATTCAAACCAGAAATGGGGAGGTCTTAAACCTGGAGGATCCATAAAAAATCATGAACCTTTATTTCCAAGGATAAAATAATAATTTGTTTATTGTTGGAATATGCCAACAACCTTTTTTAATCTATATCGGATTTTATTACTTCAAATCATTACGATAAATAATTAATCTTGAACAGTTTTATTTTCATCAAAAAATATTTATTTATTGAAAAAGATAAAAACAAATATAAAATAATTGAATAAACATAAGCTTTCCCCAATCCAAACCAAAAAAATCCTTGATGATATAGTAAAAGGAATACTATCAATATTTTTATTCCTTCAAAATGCATAGAATATCTTTTTTGATCCATTGCTGAGGTAAATGCAAAAATATGAATCATAATTAGTCCACCATAACAATAATTTAATAGGTTATTCTGTATATGGAGAATACTGAAAAAATGAAACATGAAAATGGTTGCAATATTTAATTGTATAAAAGACCAAAAGTTAAAAAGGTATGGATTGTTAGTTTCATATTTCTTTTGTTTTAAAGGATTATCAATAATATCAATAGGGTCAATTATCTCGACATCTTTTGGTCGCCATCCCGTTGGCATAAACCAAATTCTAATTTTATCCCATATTTTTTTTGTATGATATGCATCTTTAATTAACTGCCATAGATGCTTGTAATTAATAATTATTGGATTCCAAGTATTAGCAGGACGTAAAATTCCATAGACTGGCATTATGTTTCTTAATTCAGGTTGAAATGTGCCAAATAGTTTGTCCCATATAATCATAATTTGGCCATAATTCTTATCAATATATTCTGGGTTGATTGCATGATGCACTCTGTGGTGAGAAGGTGTAACAATTATTTTTTCAAGGAAGCCGAGTTTATCAATAAGTCTTGTATGATACCAAAATTGCATAAATAAATGTATTGGACCTAGGATAGCAAATATTTTTGGAGGTATTCCCAATATTGCTGCAGGGATCATTAGTATTGCCCCAAAATGTATAGTTTCTGATATACTCTGGCGCAAAGCGCAAGATAGGTTGAATTCTTCACTGCTATGATGAATGATATGGCGATTCCAAAAGATATTGACACGATGGTTCAGTCTATGCATCCAATAACCTGTAAAATCCTGAACTAAAAATGCTATGATAACAGCAGCCCAGAGAGGTTCAAGTTTGTAAATGGTAAATTTTCCTACTAACCAAGTATAACTTATTAAGATAATACCAATTTTCATTCCATCTTTAGTGATATTTGTTATACCTGAGCTTAAACTAGAGATCACATCTTGATATCTATTAACTTTTATTCCCATTTTTATTGAAGCTATAAATTCCAAAAAAATTAAAAAGTAAAAAATTGGTATTGCAAAAAATAACGATTGAATAAAGAAGCTCATTTAGTAATAATATTTTAAAAAAATTAGTATTTCTTTTTATTGTACATAATCAAGACAAAGGTCGTACATGAAAATTAATCAGTTTAATTTCATAATCGTGATAAAAGAATATTAAAATTATTTTCTAATATTATACTACATGAAAAATGCAAAAATAAGTAAATGCTAATTGATACACACTGCCACTTATTCTATGAACAATTAATAAATGAACTTCCTGATGTCTTAAAAAGAGCATATGCGATGGGGGTAAATCGATTTATATGTGTCGCGACCAATTTGTCAGATGCTAATAAATGTTTAGAATTAAGTCAAAATTATGATAATATTTTTGCTTCGGCTGGTATACACCCACATGATTCAAAGGATGCACCAAAAGATTACATAGACCGTATTTATCATTTAATGGAATATGATTCAATGGTTGCGATAGGAGAGATGGGATTAGATTATTTTAGGAATATTTCTGACCCTAAAAAACAAAAATCTATTTTTCGTTCTCAGATGAAAATTGCTCAAGAATTAGATAAACCTGTTATATTTCACAATCGTGAGGCAGATGAAGATGTGATTTCAATATTATCTGAATTTCCAACAGTCAAAGGTGTAGCGCATTGTTTTTCCAGTAATCTTAAGACTGCACAAAAATTTATAGAGCTGGGGTATTTCATTTCATTTTCAGGTAATCTTACTTTCAAAAATAGTCATCTACCTGAAATAGCCAAACAATTATCTCTAGATCGAATCCTTGTGGAAACAGACTGCCCTTATTTAAGCCCGGAGCCTTATCGTGGGAAACCAAACGAACCTGGTCGTACTCGTTTTGTTGCAGAGAAACTTGCCAAAATTTTTGGTGAATCTCTAGAAGTAATTGCCCAAATTACATCTAAAAATGCAACAGAATTATTTAGCCTTTAGTCTTGGTTGTTAAAAATAGGAAAAAACATCCTTTTAGAAAGAAATGGGGTCAAAATTTTCTTACTGATACTAACCTCTTAGATAAAATTGTGCGAACCATTAATCCTAATACAAATGACTCTTTCCTTGAAATAGGTCCAGGTGAAGGGGTCCTTACTGAACGTATATTCCCAAAGGTTAAAAATATGGCCGCCATAGAAATCGACCCCCTACTTGTAAAAAAATTACAAAAAATTACTATTTTAGAGGGTCTTCATGTAGGTCACGGTGATATTCTTCTTGTAAATATAGAGGACTTACCAATTAATAATCCTGTCCGTGTGATTGGAAATATTCCTTATAATATTACTGCACCAATACTATTCTGGCTCATAGAACAATTAGATTATTGGGATGATGCGCACATTATGATTCAAAAAGAAGTCGCAGAACGTCTATCAGCATTAGTTAATACAAAAGCCTATGGAAGACTGACGGTTGTTATTCAGGCATATTTAAATGTTGATAATTGTTTTACCATCAAACCTGATGTTTTTATCCCGAAGCCAAAGGTTGATTCTGCAATTATCCGGTTTACAAAAAAAAATCCCCCACTCATAACAGATGATAAATATCAACGTTTTAATAAACTTGTTTCAATGGCATTTTCACAAAGGAGAAAAATGTTACGTAATACTCTAAAAGGATGGAATATTCCTAAAGAAGTAATAGAAAAAATTGATTTTACTCGTCGCCCTGAGACTCTAACAATTGATGAATTTGTTTCTATGGTTTAGTGCTTGGAACTGAAAAGGGAAACAGGTAAAATCGCCGACTTTTGGTAGTGAAAATAATTTAACCAATACCACAAACTACACTTTGGAGGTGATATTAGTGGTTGAAGTACAGGTAAAAGAAAAAGAATCTTTTGAGCGCGCCCTACGTCGATTTAAAAAGATGTGGGAAAGAGCTGGTGTCCTTAGGGAGATTAGAAGTAGATCTTTTTATGAAAAACCGAGTGATACAAAACGGGAAGCAAAAAAGAAGACGATTCGCCGAATCAAAAGAATGGCTAGGATAGAAGCATTACGAAATAATCCTAGATCTAATCGTCAACGACGTCGCCGTAAATAAGCGTTTAGAATAAAGAAAAATTAAGCCCTGTTGAAGACAGGGCTTTTCTTTTAGAAGATTTCTATCTTTTTACGAATTTTAATAAACCCTCAAAAATAGAGAATAGATGTTAATCCGTAGTATTTCAGGTGTCAGAGGTCTGACAGAATCTCACTTAACTCCTGATATAGCAATTAATTATGCCAATGCAATGCATAAGTACTTGGCTGATGGTGTAATTGTAACAGGAAGAGATAGTCGACCATCTGGAGATTTAATACTCCAAGCCATGAATGATCAACTAACAGCTTTAGGGAGGACCGTGATATACTGTGGGATTGTTCCAACTCCTACAGTGCAATTTATGGTTCATAATACAGAAGCAGTAGGGGGATTTATAGTCACTGCAAGCCATAACCCGATTGAATGGAACGGTATAAAATTTTTAAGGGGAGATAGTACTTTTTTTCATTCTGATCAGTGCCAAGATTTATTTAATATTGTCGATATGGATCCAAAAGTGGATGAACTTGAGGAACGGGGTATTATTTGGCCAGAACAAAATGCAATTCAAAAACATATCATTGCTTGTGCAAGTCTTAAATGTATTGACCTAAATAGAATTCAAAAAAGAAAATTTAAGATCGTGGTTGATGCCGTAAATGGTGCTGGAGCCATAGCGTTGCCTCAAATGTTAGAATCATTAGGATGTGAAGTCTTAGAACTAAATTGTGAACCAAATGGTAGGTTTACAAGAGGTACTGAACCTTTACCAGAAAACCTAAATGATCTTTGTACGATGGTGAAAGATAACCAGGCTGATGCAGGATTTGCCGTTGATCCTGATGCAGATCGGTTGGCTATTGTAAATGAAAAAGGAAAGCCATTAGGAGAAGAATACACCCTTGTTTTGGCAGCAGATGGTTATTTAAGAAATGAAGAAATTAATGAAGAAAAATTTGTTGTTAATCTGTCCACGTCATTAGCGTTAGAAAAACTTGCTCAAGTAAAAAATTGTTCTGTCAATAGATCTGCAGTTGGTGAAATTAATGTTGTTAATAAAATGATTGAAGTAGGATCCAATCTTGGTGGAGAAGGAAATGGTGGTGTCATACTCAAGGAATGCCATTTAGGTAGAGACTCACTTGTTGGAGCCACTATGGTGTTAAATAGGATGTCTCAATCAAATGAACCATTAAGTAAAATTCATCAATCGTTACCGCAATTTGAAATAGTTAAAGATAAAGTGAGTACTAAAAGTATAGATCCGAAAAAACTTATCAAAACTGCAAGTAATTTTTTTAAAAATGCTGAAAAAAACACATTAGATGGCATAAAATTTATTTGGGAAGATCGATGGGTCCATTTACGTGAATCAAATACTGAACCAATTATGAGAATATACGCAGAAGCACCAGATCGAATTCAAGCTTTGGAACTGGTATCAAAAATAAAAACACTTCTTTAAATGAAAAATATTGCAAGCTTTATTGATCATACAAACCTTAATGCAAAAGCATCTGAAGCAGAAATTAAAAAATTGTGTAAAGAGGCAATCTTATATGGATTTGCCTCTGTTTGTGTGAATCCAGTTCATGTACCACTTGCAGTATCTATTTTAAAAGATAAAAATCCAAAAGTCTGCACAGTTGTGGGTTTTCCACTAGGAGCTATATCTGCAGAAATGAAATTTGCTGAAGCGCGATTTTTAATACATCAAGGCGCAGACGAACTGGATATGGTTTTAAATATTGGAGCACTAAAAGAAAAGAAATTGGATATAATTAAAAAAGAAATTGAAATGGTCGTTAATGCTGCTGATGGTAATTGTGTCAAAGTAATTATTGAGACGAGTTTATTAGATCAAGAAGAAAAAATTTTAGCTTGTACTATGGTTGAGACCTGTGGTGCAAGTTTTATAAAAACATCAACTGGGTTTTCAAAAGGTGGGGCAACAGATGAAGATGTAATGTTTATTAGAAAAACAATAAGCAGTAAAATTGGTATTAAAGCCAGTGGTGGAATTAATACAAAAGAATCTGTATTGTCCTTAATAAATGCAGGTGCAAACCGTATTGGAACTAGTAATGCAATTTCTATTCTGAAATGACTGAATTGATTACTATAAAACGTGGAGTAGAGCTTGAACTAGAAATTGAATCCCTAGCATATGGCGGGATGGGTGTGGCAAGGATTAATAATTTTGTAATCTTTGTTAAGGATGCGATTCCTGGACAAAGAGTATTTGCCCGTATATATAAAAAAAGAAAGGGCTATGCAGAGGCCAGGGTACAAGATTTATTAAAAGAATCTAAATATGTTGCAAAGATTCGTTGTAATCATTATTATATATGTAGTAAGGTTCAAAGTCTCTCATATGATCAACAAATAATTCAAAAAGCAAATCAGGTTGAGGATGTATTCCGTAGGCTAGGAGGGTTTTTACAATTTTCCTTAGATGAAAAGATAGGCGCTGAACAAATTTTTAATTATCGTAATAAAATGGAATTTACATTTTCACCGCACCGTTGGGTGCTTGAAAAGGAACCAGAGGGCGTAGACCGTTCTTTTGCGCTAGGGTTGCATATGACGGGGAGGTATGATAAGATACTTGATATACATAATTGTCATATACAACCAGAGATTGGTAATCGTATTCTATCATTAGCTAGAAAAATTTGTCTAAAAAATCCTCAGCTCAGGCCATATGATCCGAAAACGCATATTGGCTTTTTACGTTTTTTAATGCTTCGTTTTGGTTTTAATACCAGTGATCTTATGGTCAATATTGTTACGTCGTATAATGACATTAATAAATTATCCCCACTTATAGATACGTTATTAAAAGAAGTACCAGAGATTACCTCTATGGTTAATAATGTTAACACTCGTAAGGCTGATGTTGCTTTTGGTGAGTATGAGACTCTATTATATGGGGAGCCATATATTCAAGAAAAAATAGGAGACTTGACCTTTGAAATCTCTGCTAATTCTTTTTTCCAAACGAATACACTACAGGGAGAGATACTGTATAAAGAAGTAGAAAAATCAATTGATTTTAAAGGCAATGAAATAGTATATGATTTATATTGCGGTACGGGAACCATTGGTCTTTTTATAGCGGATAAAGCAAAAGAAATTTATGGATTTGAGATCATTAGGTCAGCGCTGGATGATGCAGAAAAAAATGCCGATTCTAACAATATTAAAAATGTTCAATTTTTAAAAGCAAATCTCGATACTTTCTTCAAATCTGGTCAGCTTCCAAAAAGAATACCAAAACCAGATGTTATAATTGTCGATCCTCCACGTGCGGGAATGCACTCAGATATGGTACAATATTTACCAAAACTAAAGGCTAAAAAAGTAGTTTATGTATCGTGTAATCCCACTACCCAAGCCAGAGATGCAAAGATACTACATGAAAAAGGATATGAGATAAAGAGATCTGTTATGGTTGATATGTTTCCCCATACTCCACACATCGAAAACATAGTGTTATTTTCTAAGTAGTGCCTTCGAAAAACGAGATTGAGGTATTTCTGCATCAAACTCAACTTCATCAATAATCCACTCAGTTCCTTTGCTATTTCGTTTTAATTCATCTTTAAAATTAAATCGTGATGGAAACCATCGCCCTTGGATCTTTTTTACATCACTCATTGTAGAGGTCTTCAATAATTTTCCACTTTTGGCATACAATTCTTCTTTCATAGGAAGAAGGTATTCCTTATCTATCCATGCCTTACGCTTAGGATAGGCCAGACCTTTGATCTTTGCTTCCAATACCATTATCCAATGATCTCTTCCATTTAATTCAACTGAACCATCAAGCTTTGCCTCATACATCTCTTCTAATGATCTGTCTTCCATCATGTCATTATAGGACATATCAGAGCCCATGACCGATTGACGAAGCATATGCCCTGATATTTGAATGACCCTATCTGTCTGTGGTGAATATGTCCATAATTTATCATTCTGTTTTAACATTTTAGTTCCAGCTTCTCTTGGGGGCGATAAATATTCAGTAAAGGCTTGGTCTATGCCAACTACCCAGTTTTTGGATTCTATCGTCCGACTTGATCGTCTTCCATGAACGACCATCTTACTGGTCAATACTCGACTTTTAGCATTTAAATTCTTATCCATTGCCTTTATAATATCTTTTACAGATATTTCATTTGCTTGTGCAAAAAGTAGTGAAAAAGAAATAATTAGAATGATCAGCTTCATTATGTTTCTAGTTCCTTGAATAATTGTGCCATTTCACGCCTGTAAATTGCTAGACCTGCCAGCATGGTTCCCAGTACAGTGGCCAAAACACCGGGTAAAAAGCCAATATAAAAAAGATCGGGTGTAACCTGGGCGTAGAATATATTGGGCATAACCATGGACGAATTCGAAAGAGCCTCCATCCCCTTTGTATAATCTATACCATTCTCTTGAACATAATAGGTGAGCGCAAGCCCACTCCCAGTACCAACCACCGTTCCTGTTAAACCTATAATTATCGCTTCAGAGATCATGGAGCGGTATACCTGTCCCTTGGATTCACCCATGGCCAGTCGGAGACCTATTTCTCCATAGCGACGCAGGCCGTTCATAAGGCCCATATTCCAAAGAACGATCATGAC
>CAZPHE010000020.1:0-33032 GCA_964586315.1 uncultured bacterium
GATGAGAATTATTATGAGTATTTTATTGTTGGAGAATCTGGAGAATATTCAAATGCTCTTTTAAACTACCCAACCACAAAAGGACGCTCTGTTGGTATTGAAGGCGGATTTGGTTTCTTTGGTTCTATTGCTTCCGATGGTTTGATGATGAAAATTTCATTTTGATTTTATTTAAAAATATAAAAATATTAAGTTGTATTTTTAAAAAAAAGATTCAATTATTTGGTACCCTATTTATTTTAAAAAGGATACGTTTGATATGAAACAAATCGTTAGAATTATTTTTATTATATTGCCTTTTTTCTTAAATGCTCAGCGCAATGGAGTAGATAGAAATCATATTAATGATCGTTTAAGATTTCAAGCTGTCAAAGAGAAAATGGAAAAAGCAGTAGAAAATGGCAATATAACTCGGGAACAAGCTGATGAACGTTATAAGCAATATCGTGCAAAGCAAACTCTCTCTTCAACTGTAAAACAGGATCGTGTGTTAGCTGATCACTATAAAAAATTGGGGATTAATAATCTTGAGAAAACAAAGAATAAATTATTAGATCAGGGAATTCCATCAAGCCAAATTGATGCGGTTCTTGGTGGATTACTTAGACTCGTACATGCAGCAAAAATGGATAAAGAAAATTTTGAAATGAATCCTAGGATTGAAGCTTATTTTAAAGATAGGCTTGAGTTGACCGATTCTCAGGTAGGTTATATTATGAGATATGCAAGAAGGCTTGCAAGAATTGGGAAAGGGGATCCAAGAAACGATTGAATATATATTGTGATCTTTTTGCAGATAAAATCTGTTTTTCCTTATTGTTTTAGTTTTGAAAAAAATTATTTAACTTATTTTATAACTTAGTATCTTAATTATGAATCGAAATTTAATTATTATTTCAATGATAGTATTGGCAGTGATAACCAGATTACTTCCCCATCCCCCTAATGTTGCACCAATAACTGGTATAGCTTTGTTTGCGGCACATCGTTTTGATGATAAAAGACTGGCAATTTTACTTCCATTATTATGCATGCTTTTGACGGATTTTTTCCTAGGCTTCCATTCTATAATTCCTTTTGTTTATCTAGCAATTATAGGAATATCTTACCTTGGGATAATATCTAATAGAATAAATAATATTACGGTATTTAAAAGTTCAACTTTATTTTTTATTATCTCAAATTTTGGCGTTTGGCTTTTAGGCTATCCCAATACATTGTCGGGATTTATTAGTTGCTATACCCTTGCGCTTCCTTTCTTTGTAAATACAATTTTAGGAGATTTATTTTTCTATCATATTCTTAACTTAAGTTTTATAAAAATAGAAAAAAGATATCCTGCTTTAATATCATAAAATAAAAAACTAAACCACTTTATATTCTGTGGTTGTACATTTATTTTTTTAATCACAAGATTATAAATTAGATATTTTTTGTAATCTGCGCAGTGACACTTTATGAAGAAAAAAAATATTTTATGTTTTGGTGATTCAAATACTTGGGGTTTTGTACCAGGCGCTTTTAATCCAGAAACATTTTATATGGAGCGTTATCCAAAAGAAATACGTTGGCCAGGTATTATGGAACAAATTTTAGGTGAAAAATATTACGTAATTGAAGAAGGCTTAAATGGTAGGACTACTAATATAGAATATCCTGATTTACAATGCAGAAGTGGAGTGTCATATATTTTACCTTGTTTATATTCACATTCACCTTTAGATATCATTATTCTACAATTAGGAGTGAACGATTTAAAAAGTATATTTAACCGAACTATTCAAGATATTGCTCAAGGCATAAACGAAATTATAGGTATGGTACAAGGTACCATTTATGGACCTGATATGCAGAGCGCTCCTAAAATACTATTGGCGAGTCCACCACCATTAATACATGAAGGATATTTGGATGCGGATAATAAACTAATTTTTACTGGAGGTATGAAAAAATCATCAGAATTTCATAAATATTTTAGTCAGATTGCCAAAATAAAAGCTTGTTATTATATTGATCTTTCTAAAAAAGTAGAGTATAGCTCTATAGATGGGTTACATCTAGATGAAAAAGGACATGAGATTGTGGGAGAGGTTTTAGCTAATAAAATTAAATATATTTTTGAAAATAACTAATTTTTGTGTGAATTGTTGACTTATCCAGGTAAAATAATTTATTATTAAGTAATCTACAATAGAGTAGGTGCATAAATATGTTTATAATATGAAACTAATTTTTTCATTTGTATTACTTTTCTTAACATTATTAAATGCTCAATCATTTGGGCAGAATAAGGTTCAATACAGAGATTTTGACTGGAATTATATTCAGACACCTCACTTTGATATTTACTATTATGGTGGACAAAAAGATTTGGCTGAGTTTGCAGCGGATGTATCTGAAGAATCTTATGAGCAAATTTCAATTCATTTACGATGGAATTTGAAAAATCGTGTTTCCATTATGGTCTATAATTCTCATAATGAATTTCAACAGACCAATGTTGTTGGGACATATATGCGAGAAGGCGTAGGTGGTGTTACTGAATTGTTTAAAAATAGAGTTGTTTTCCCATTTGAAGGAAACTATGAGCAATTCCGTCATGTTATTCACCATGAATTGGTACATGCTATGATTAATGATATGGTCTATGGTGGAAGAATGCAGAATATTGTTTCTAGTCGAACGAAAATTAGAGTTCCAATCTGGGCTAATGAAGGATTGGCAGAATATTTAAGTTCAAACTGGGATACAAAGGCTGATATGGTTATGAGAGATATTGCAATACATGAGAGGATACCCTTAGTAAAAGAATTAAATTATTTTATGGCTTATAAAGGGGGTCAATCATTATGGCGATTTATATCAGGTAAATATGGTAGAGAAAAAATTGGGGATGTTTTTCGTGCTATGAAAAGGACTCAAAATGACCAAAAAGGTTATGAAAGCTCATTAGGAATGAATTACGCAGATTTAACGAAACAGTGGCATAAATACCTAAAAAAGGAATACTGGCCAGATGTAAAAGATCGTGATCCAATTGAAGATATATCTGAAAGATTAACTGATCATAAGAAATCAAATAATTTTTATAATGTTAGTCCAGCATTATCTCCAGATGGTAGTATGGTAGCTATGCTTTCAGATCAAAACGGTTATTTTGATATTCATATTTTAGATGCCATGACAGGAAAAAAGATTAAAAAATTGGTTAAAGGTAATCGTTCAGTTGATTTTGAAGAACTAAAATGGCTTCAGCCGGGTTTGTCTTGGTCACCGGATAATAAAAAGATTGTGGTTGCAGCAAAAGCAGGAAAGGGCGATGTATTACATGTAATAGATATAAAAACAAAAAAAGGCAAAAAATATGAAATACCTCTGGATGGTGTTTTCTCCGCAGCATGGAGCCCAATTGGTAATGAAATTGCCTTTGTCGGGCAATCTGGTGAATCCAGTGATATATATATATTTGATTTAAAAAATGAATCTATCAAAAATATCACGGATGATATTTTTTCTGATTCGTATCCATCTTGGAACTCTGATGGAACAAAAATTGTATTTGTATCTGACCGTGGTGATTTTATTTCGGGTGAATATGATGGGTCTATGTTTGATCATGATTATAGTCAAACTGATTTATATACAGTCAAAACCTCATCTGGTGCTATTGAAAGAATTACAAATACTGATTATAATGAAACCCATCCTGTTTGGGCACACACAAAAGATGTAATCTTTTACACGGCTGATTTTAATGGAGTATGGAATTTATTCGTACAATCATTGGATAAAAATTCTGATCTGAAATCTAGTAATCCTGTAGACCTCAAAGCTTATCCTATAACCAATGTACTAACAGGAATCCAACAACCTACTTTATCAAATGATGATAATATTTTGATATTTGCTGGTTACTCTGGCATAGGTTGGGATCTTTATAGCATAGTGAAACCATTAAATTCAAAAAAACAATCTGTTGAACCTACCCAGTTCATTCTCAATAAGGGAAAAGATAAGGAATCCGTTACAGATTTAAGGAAACACAAGTCAAATAAAAATAATTTAAAAGAAGAATCAGGAAATTATTCCAACTGGATTTTTGCTCAAGGTTATGAGCATTTTAATTCTTCTATTGATCAAGTTAATGTCTCGGATACACTTATGCTTTTGGATTCCACAAAAATTGATGGTCATTATATATCTAAAGTTTATAAGACAAGATTTACTTTAGATCTAGTAAGTGGTAATTTGCAACTTAGCAATGTTTTTGGAGCTAGTGGGATGACCTATTTTTCATTTAGTGATATTTTGGGGGACCATCAAATTGCTTTTGGTACAGAGATGGTTTTGACTTTAGAAAATAGTGATTATTTTTTTCAATATGGCTATCTCAAAAATAAAATGGATTTTTATTTTATAGCTTTCCAAAATGCAAATTTTTTCTCTGTAGATTATTGGTCATTGGGGCGGTTGAGACATTATGGATTACAAACTTTTATTTCTCATCCTTTCAGTCGATTTCAAAGGTTTGATTATGGCTTATCTTGGCACAATATCAATTATTCTATTCTGCAACAAACTACAAATGAATTTGGACAAGCTGAATATGTAACTACAGAATCTTCAGACTATTCTACGATATTGCCTAGAGTAAGTTGGGTATTTGATAATACAGTTTTTGGTTTTACAGGACCTATAGATGGGTTTAGACAAAACACTACACTTACTATTAACCCAGGATTTGGTTCAGGTTCAAAAAATTTTCAAACAATTAAATCTGATATTAGGAAATATTGGAGGGTAGGTAGAGATTATACTCTTGCTTTTAGAGGATTTTTTGGTCAGAGCATGGGGCCAGCAAAACAAAATTTTTTCCTAGGAGGGGTTCCTTATCTTTTAGCGGGTGGTGGCGAAACTAATGGTTTGGAAGATGATAGTAATTTTAGGGAAGTAATTTTGGATGTATCTAATGCTTCCCTGATCAATGATATATATTTTACTGAGTACGTTTGGCCTCTAAGGGGTGCCCGATTTGCTGAGCGTTTTGGATATGCAACATCATTATTCAATCTTGAAGTTCGATTCCCATTTATTAATTATCTTGCTCTGGGTTTTCCTTTAAAAATGATCTTTGGTAATATACGAGGTCATGCTTTTTTGGATATTGGAGCAGCATGGCATAATATAGATGAATTCACTTCTAAGGAATGGCCTGGACGATATGGGACCAATATATTAGGCACTTATTCTCCTTGGGTTGTCACCAATGGACTTGGTACAAAAATTAACTTAGGTTATTTCATCCTGAAAATTGAAATAGCATGGGATCGAAATCCAAATGGTTATTCAAAACCACAGTGGTATTTTTCTCTAGGTCCAGATTGGTAATATTCTATCTAACCATTTTGGTATGGTGATAGAATTTTTTATCAGAAATGTCTAAGATAAAATCAAAAATGGTTTACCTTTGCAGTGCATGTGGGGATGATTTTCCAAAATGGAATGGTCAGTGTCCCTCTTGTAAAGAATGGGGAACCTTGTCTGAGTTTAAAGTATCTACAAAGAACAAAAGTAAAAAAATATTCGTAGACGAATCTAAAAATTTAGATGAGATTTTAAGTACGGCTCCAAATAATAGGATAAGTAGCGGTACTTTAGAAATAGATCGCGTTCTTGGTGGAGGATTATTATCCGGTTCATTAATATTACTAAGCGGTAATCCTGGTGTAGGGAAATCAACTCTTGTGCTTCATATATGTTCAGGGGTTGGTAAAAAAGGACTTTATATTTCTGCTGAAGAAAGCGAAGAGCAGATTGCTATGAGAGCTCGACGATTATCAATTAAATCAGATCAATTATATGTGTCCAGTGAAAATGATCTCGATGGTATTTTAACTCATGTTGAACGAAATCAACCTGAATTAGTTATTATAGATTCCATACAAACTATTTTTAATTCAGAGCTTGATTCTCTTCCTGGTTCACCCAACCAGATTAGAGATTGTGGGCAAAAACTTCTTGAACTTTCAAAGAGTAAAAATATTACTATTTTAATTGTAGGTCATGTAACAAAAGATGGTACTATAGCTGGTCCTAAAATGTTAGAGCACATGGTTGATACTGTACTGTATATGGAAGGTGATGATAGACATGATCACCGTATTCTACGTTCCGTAAAAAATCGTTTTGGTGCCACGCATGAAATTGGAATTTTTCAAATGCATCAAAATGGTTTAAAAGAAGTAGATAATCCATCAGAAATGTTTTTAGCTGAGCGTAGTATTAATATTCCTGGGACGAGTATATTCCCCTCCTTGGAAGGCAGTAGGCCAATTTTAATTGAAGTACAAGCTTTGGTAACAAATGCTAACTATGGTACACCGCAAAGAAATGTAACAGGATTTAATTATAAACGTTTAGGTATGCTTAATGCAGTTTTAGAAAAAAGAATGGGTCTTTCTATGGGTACAAAAGATGTGTTTGTTAATTTAGTTGGTGGTCTTAAAGTTGATGATCCAGCAGCAGATTTAGCAATTCTTTGTTCTACTGCATCTAGTACAATGAATAAACATATAGACCAAAATATTGTTTTGTGCGGTGAAGTGGGATTAGCAGGGGAGGTTCGTTCAGTAAACCGTCTTGAATATCGTTTAAATGAAGCAATATCGTTAGGATTTAAAAAGGCAATTGTTCCAGCCGCATCTTTTAATGAAAAGATAAAAAAATTAAATATATCACTACATTATGTAAAAAATGTAAAGGATGCATTCAAATTACTATTTTGAGAAAATTTTGAAATTTTTAGTAAAAGCAATTGATTCACATTCTAGAGCAAGATCTGGTGTTTTACATACTGATCATGGTATTATTAAGACACCAGTATTTATGCCCGTTGGTACTCAAGGAGTTGTAAAAACTTTATCTCCAATCGAGCTTAAGGAAATGGATTTCCAGATTATTTTAGGTAATACATATCATCTTTATTTAAGGCCTGGAACTAGAATTATCAATGAAGCTGGTGGATTACATGCTTTTTCTTCATGGGATAGTCCTATTTTAACTGATAGCGGAGGATTCCAGGTTTTTTCTTTAGCAAGATTAAATAATATTTCTGAAAATGGTGTTGAATTTCAAAGTCACCTTGATGGAAGTAAACATATGTTTACACCTGAGTTATCTATGGAAATACAGCGTAAACTTGGTTCTGACATTATAATGGCTTTTGATGAATGTCCACCAGGAAATACAGAAAAAAAAAATATAAAGAATGCAGTACAAAGGACTACTAAATGGATGAAAAGATGTTATAATTGGTTATTAGATAACCCTGAACTATATGGTTATGAACAAGTAATTTTTCCAATTATTCAAGGTGGGATTGATCATAAATTAAGAAAGATTAGTATTGAAGAGTTAATACCTTTCTCAAATTGTGGTGTAGGTATAGGCGGTTTGGCAGTCGGTGAAGAAAAACAGGCGATGCTTGATACAATACAATTCTGTACTGAAATAATGCCTCAAGAGCAACCTCGATATCTTATGGGGGTTGGGAGGCCATCCGATTTAATAGAAGCAGTACGGAGAGGAATCGATATGTTTGATTGTGTTATGCCAACCCGAAATGGTAGGAATGGTCATATTTTTACTTCTGATGGTGTAATTAATATTAAAAATGAAAAACATAAAAATGATTTTTCTCCTATAGATTCCAATAGTTCACATGATTGGGGTCAATATTTTTCTAAAGCATATGTGCGGCACCTTTTTAATATTAATGAAGTTCTAGGTCTTCGTATAGCATCTACATTAAATCTGGCTTATTATAATGACTTGATAATAAATATGAGAGAAAAAATTAATCAAGGTAGCTTTTTTGATTGGTCAAAATCAAAATTATATGAAATGCAAAATTTAAAAGGGATGTAATGACAAAAGTTAAGGCTCGAGTAATTGATGCCTATGTTTTTTGTCAAACACAAAAAGGTATTAAATTTTTATTATTAAAACGTGCAAAGACAAAAATGTATGAGCATTTCTGGCAGGGAGTAGCAGGTAAAATTGAAAATGGTGAAACTGCTTGGGAGGCTGCTATTAGAGAACTCAAAGAAGAAACTGGTCTTACTCCAATTCGAATGTTTGTTGCAGATCATGTAAGCAGATTTTATGAAGCCCACAAAGATAGAGTTAATATGGTGCCAGTATTCGGTATAGAAGTCTCCAAAGAAAAAATAATACTGTCAAATGAACATTCTGAATACCAGTGGGTTGATTTTAAATCCGCTTATCAAACTTTAGCATGGAAAGGTCAGAAGGAAGGTATAACTGTTGTATTTAATATGTTAAATTCCGCTGACAATAGGATCAAATGGTCTAAAATTTCGTTATAATTTAGTGGGAGATTTTTATGTTATCAGAAGGTTCAAAAGCACCTGATTTTACTTTAGAAGACCAAGATGGAAACTCAGTCAGTTTGTCTGATTTTCAAGGTAAAAAAGTATTACTCTGGTTTTATCCAAAAGCTAGCACACCTGGATGAACTATCGAAGGTCAAGAATTCCGGGATGAATTCAAAAACTTTAAAGACAAAAACACTCTGATACTAGGCATGAGTGCTGATTCAATTAAAGCACAGAAGAACTTTTGCATTAAACAAAGCTTTCCATTCTCTTTATTATCTGATCCAGAAAAAAAAACCATCCGCGATTATGAAGCGATTGGAATAAAAAAAATGTATGGAAAAGAATATGAAGGTATTTTTCGGATATCGTACCTAATTAACGAAAATGGAATGATTCAAAAAGCTTATGAAAAAGTTAAGCCTAAGGAGCATGCTCAGGAAGTATTGAAAGATTTGAATTAGATAGAAATATTTAGGCTTTCACTATGGAAGCTTGATTCATTTAATGAATTGTCTAAATACCCCATCATAACGGAGTGCCCTTTCAATCTAAGAAAATCATTTTCTATATTGTAATCTGTAAGGTGTAAAGGTGTTTTCCCAAAGGATAAAACAGCAGTGTTTTCAGGGCAAATTGCTATGTCATTCGCAGCAAATTTGGCTAAATCCTTCAGATCAAATCTTATATTATAATCATTGTTTTCTTCACCGATTGATATTTCAGGATTTAATGAGTCAAAAATACATCCACAGTATATTGGTAGGATGGCCTTAAAAATTACCCAGGTGGTAGATATAGGTTTGAAATTGCAAAAGATTCTAGTTCTAGTTTTTAAGCATATGGCTTTTTGAATTCCATGCACATTAACTAATAGATTATAATGGGAAAGTTTTATTCCATGACCATTTTCAAATGTTACAAGTGCTTCATCATCTAAAAGAGGTTTATACCTGGGATCATACTTTTCAGGGAAATCTTTAATATAATTCAATAAATTAATTTTATCTTCTATTAATAATCTGACTCCAAACTTTATTTTTAATTCATCAATGTTTTTCCTATGAGCTAAAACAGCAATAGCACCTAAGTGCCATATACCATAAAGTAATATTTCTGATTGAGGATAATCTAATTCTGGAATTATAATTCGTTGTTTTGGTTGTAAGCCTAAACTTTCTAGCCAATGTGCAGTTTTTTGTACTAAACTATAAAATTTTTGGTTTGTTATACTTGGTTTTTCAATGATAATCTGTTTTGAATATTTAATATTTTGTCCTTCTATTAGAGATCGCATTGAGGGGTAAGGAATCATATATTCAATAGGTTCCACATTCCCAATAGATTGAGCATTATAGATTTTGCTTTTTATTTTTGAATTCATATTAGTTTTAGAAGTTGTATAAATTTATTCATGGTTTAATTTATTGTGGATCATTTTGAAAATTAATTTTTAATTTTTATTTAATGATGATTTATATCTTTTTAACTATCTTTATTTCGGTTGCAGAAATATTTAACTACACTTAAGTTAAATTAAGGTATAATTAAATTTTTAAATAAAAATTATTTGTCAAAATATAAAATAAATGGAAAGCGTAAGAGAAACTATTAATAATATTATGCAACAATATGGTTTTAGACATAAACATCAAGTTGCGCGATATTTTGGCGTAAGCCCTCAGGCTCTAAGTATTTGGATTGCTAAAGACCAAATTCCCCCAAAGCACCTATTGAAATTATCAAGAGAGAATATTATGGAAAAATCAAAACAGGTTGACAATATTGCTTTTACACCAGGTTCAAAAAAAGAACTGCAATCTATCATCAATTATCTTATGAGAGAAAATATAGAATTAAAAGATAAATTGGCAGCATTGAAAAAAGATGCAAATAACAAAAGAATTTCTGGATCGAAAGGTGCGATATTTGATCGAGTTATGACAGATTCACTCTATATATCTGGAAGGGTTACTGATGGTGTAATCACGGAGTTAGATGGCAGGTGGATGGATGTGATGGGATATGAAGAATCTCAACTTAAAGGTAAGTCTTATGATAGTGATGACTTAATTCATCCCGATGATTTAGAACACGTTAGGAAGATTCAAGATACACTTAAAGGATCAACGATAATTTCCTTAACCCGTTATAGTACAATTCAACGATGGAAACATGGAAAGACAAAAGAATATATTATGCTGAGTATGGTCTGGGACGTAGATGTAGAAGGAGACACTGCATTGGTAGTTTGCAAACCCATTGACGGTTTTATTACTGTTTAATTGAAAACATTAGTTTATAAATAGTGTCTAAAATAATAAAAATAGCTCTTATTTCTCCTAAGGGTCCTCTATACCATCATCGAGGTGGTATTTTTAAAAAAAGTTTACGTTATTCTCCACTTACATTAACTACTCTAGCTTCTCTGATTCCAGATTCAATAAATGCTCAAGTTTCTATTTATGATGAAGGGATAGAAGATATACCTGAGAACTTAGATGCAGATCTTATTGGAATGACTGTGATAACTGGTAGTGCAAATCGTGCCTATATGCTTTCAAAATTATTTCAGGAGCAAGGGAAAACAGTTGTTTTAGGTGGACCACATATTACACTTGTGCCTGAAGATGCAATATCTCATGCAAATTCTATTGTAATAGGTTATAGTGAAGATACTTGGCCAACATTACTTAATGATTATAAAAATGGGGTTTTACAAAAACGATACATTCAAAGTCCAGACTTATCTTTAGCAAACAGACCATTCCCTAAAAGAGAATTATTGGATAAAGGAAAATATTTAACTACACATGTTTTTGAAGCAACAAGAGGCTGTATTCATACATGTGATTTTTGTGTGGTGCCTTCTGCTTGGGGCACGAAGCCATATCAGAAACCTATTTCTGAAATAATTGAAGATATTCGGCAGCATTGGGGTAAGAGAATTATTTTTATTGATTTAAACATTATTGCTGATAAGGACTATGCTGCTAGATTATTTGAGGCACTAATACCGCTTAAATTAAAATGGTATGGTCTTTCAACAACATTATTGGTAAAAGATAAGCCTTTATTAGAGCTTGCAGCCCGAAGTGGATGTGCGGGACTTTTAATGGGTTTTGAATCAATTACACCAGACAATTTGAAATCATCACGCAAAGGTTTTAATAATCCAGAAAGATACAGTGATATTGTAATAGCTTTACATAATCATAATATTTCCTTACAAGCTTGCTTTACTTTTGGAATGGATAGTGATTCTCCAGAAATATTTATGGAAACAGCTCGCAAAGCGGTTGAATTGAAGATTGATCTTCCTAGATTTGCGATAGTTACACCTTTCCCTGGAACTCCTTTATATAAGAGACTCAATGAAGAAGGACGTATTATATCTAAAGACTGGGAATTATATGATGGACAGCATGTTGTTTTTAGACCAAAAAATATGACAGAAGAATTATTATTGAGCGGGCATGAAAAAGCATGGAAATATACTTATTCTATCAGTTCTATATGGAGACGGCTATTTGGATCACGTATTCAAATCCCCATTACACTTTTTGCAAATTTAGGATATCGATTTTATGCAAATAATCTACATACATACTACAATTGTGATTGGATTACAGGATTTAGACCTATGTTAAAGCAAAAAGAGGCTGTTATTGCATGAATTTAACAATTATTCATCCTTCAATTGGTAAGCACAAAGGACAGAAAGATTATATTCGAACCTGGCAAATGGAACCTCTGGGGGCAGCGACAATATCTAGCCTAACTCCCGAAGAACATAGGATTAGTTTTTTTGATGACCGTGTAGAACAAATTAATTATGACCATCCCACAGATCTTGTGGCAATTAGTATTGAAACCTATACAGCTAAGCGAGCATATCAAATTGCGAGCGAATACCGTAAAAGAAATATTCCTGTTGTAATGGGTGGATTTCATGCATCCCTATGTCCAGAAGAAGTAAGTCAGTATGCTGAATCAGTTATAGTAGGTGAAGCAGAAGCAAATTGGCATGAAGTAATTAAGGATGCGGAAATAAAAACATTAAAACCTTATTATTATTCATTAACTAGGCCATCTTTGGAAAGTTTAATGCCAGATAGGAGTATTTTTGAAGGTAAGAATTATGTTCCAATTTCATTAGTTGAAGCTAGTCGAGGATGCGAATTTCAATGTGAATTTTGTGCAATTCAATCTGTGTTTAATAATTCTCAAACAAGGCGTCCACATCAAAATGTAATTGATGAACTAGAGAAGATTGGATCTAAAAAACTTATATTTTTTGTTGATGATAATATCACATCTAATCTTAAAGCTGCAAAAGAGTTTTTAAGGGAATTAATTCCTTATAATTATAAATGGGTAAGTCAAATGAGTATTAATGCTGCACATGATGAAGAGTTTTTAGATTTACTTTATAGGGCTGGTTGTCAAGCGGTACTTATTGGATTTGAATCCCTTAATCCAGAAAATCTTAGAAAGATGAATAAAGGATTCAATATGATGGGTGGGGGATATGAAAAAGCTCTAGCAAATTTGAGAAAATATAATATTAGATTGTATATCACATTTGTCTTTGGCTATGATGGAGATACTTCAGAAAGCTTTTCAGAGTCAGTTGATTTCGCTCTTAGACATAAGTTTTATATTGCAGCATTTAATCATCTAACCCCTTTCCCAGGTACTCCTCTTTATGAAAGGTTAGAAAAACAAAATAGATTATTATATGATCAATGGTGGCTTGATTCTACTTATAGTTATAATAAAATTCCTTTTCAGCCTCTTAATTTCGAACCTGAAGAGTTAGAGAATGGATGTGTCCAAGCACGTGCGGATTTTTATACAATGAAGAGTATTTGGGATAGAGGTCTAGACAAAGTCAATAACAAAGGTGCTTACATGTGGATGCAATACTATTTAATTAATTTTGGAATTCGAAGAGAGATATTTTCAAGAGATCATTTACCTTTAGGTGATAATAACTGGCAAGGTGAACTTATAAAAGTAAGAGATAGACCATTAATCTTTGATTTAAAATCAAAAAATATTCCTGCGAATACTTTTGCGTAAGCTAGAATATTTTTTAGCAACAGAAAAAGATGAATCGATTCTTCGTTCTATTTTAAAAAAGACTCCTATGGATGGTTCAATCATAATGACATTTGAACGAGAGCCATCATTTTTTGCAGTAAGAGACTTAGAAGGCCCATTTCATCAAACCATCGCTGGTCGAGATAAAAACACCAATGAAATATTTGGTATTACAAATCGTTCAGTTAGAGAATATTTTTTTAATGGAACCGTCAAAAAAGTAGGTTATTTAGGGTTATTACGGATGCTTAAAGGATATCAGACAGGTTTTCCAACAATAATGGGGTATAAATTTGTTAGAGAATTACATAAAGATAAAAAAGTAGATTTTTATTTTACCAGTATAATGGAGAATAATTTAAAAGCACAAAGATTATTGAATTCAGGTCATAGGGATTTACCACGTTACCAGAAATATACAAGATTTTGTACCTATACTGTACCGATAGGTAAAACCGTTTTAAAAACTGGCTATAATCCTGAAATAATAATTAAATCTGCAAAAAATGAATCTAATAAAAAGATTATAGAATATTTAAATACAACAGGTAAGGACTATCAATTTTTTCCATATTGGACTGAAGATACATTATTTAACCCTCAATATACCCCATATTTATATAAAGAAAATTTTTTTCTCGCATATATTGATGATCAGCTTGTGGGGTGTATGGCGATATGGGATCAAAGGGACATAAAACAAATGATAGTTAGAGGTTATGGTAAAAATCTAAAGTATATGGGTTGGTTTTATAACTTGTTTTTGAAATTGAAGGGATTTCCAAGTTTGCCCAAACTGAATACAGCAATAAATAGTTGTTATATAAGTCTTCTCGCTATAAAAAATAATGAAAAAGAAGTTTTTACGAAATTATTTGAATCCTGTTACAATATTTTAAGAAAAAATAAAATAGAATATTTGATGCTAGGGTTATCAGACTTACACCCACTAAATCAAATTATAATTAAAAAATATACATTAATACCAGTTTATAGCGATATATATCTTGTATCATGGGATGATGGATTTGATCCAATAACTATTATTGATGCGAGACCACCTGGAATTGATATTGCACTGTTATGAAAAAAAATTTAAATAGTTGTGTAATTAGATCATCTGACATAGATAGAAAACTTCTTATAGAAATGTATTCTCTTTTTACAAAATATTTTATTTCAGATCAATCAATTTTTGAAAAAGACCTAGAAAGTAAAATATGGATAATACTTCTAAAAAATTATGATGAAGAGAAACTAGTTGGTTTTTCTAGTATCGGGTTTCGCGATACACAGTTTAAACAAAAAGATATTCGTGTGGTTTATTCTGGTGATACAATAATTGATAGACCACACTGGAATACCTTTGAGCTACCTAAACAATGGATAAAAACTGTTTTGGGAAAATGTAAAACTAATAAACCACTGTATTGGTTATTATTATCATCTGGATTTAGGACCTACAAAGTTTTACCAATATTCTATAAAAAATATTTTCCTAGATACAATTTAGAAACTCCTTCTGACATTCAAAATCTTATGAACCATTTAGGGCATTTTATTTATAATGGATTTTATAATGAACGAACAGGTTTGGTAAAATTTAATCGAAGTGCTTCTCCATTATTATTTGAAACAGCACAAGTACCTGAAAGTAAAATATCAGATCCACATGTCGCATTTTTTTTAAAAAAGAATCCTAATTATCAATTAGGAGATGAATTGGTGTGTCTTGCAGAAGTTAAAGAAGAGAATTACTCAAAAGTTTTTAAAAGAATGATCAATAAATGACTTTTATCTTTAATTATTTATGGAAACTTTCATGTTTCCCAGCTTGGTATAAATATAAAAAATCAAAATTAGATTTAGAATCAGCACAGCAGAATATTCTTTCTAAAATCATAAAACAAAATGAAAAAACTACATTTGGTGCAAAACATGCTTTTTATAGTATTGTTACAATTGATCAATTCAGGAAGCAAGTACCCATATCTAAATATGATGAATATATTAAATATATAAAACAGATTGGTTATGGTAAGGAAAGGGTATTAGTAAAAGAATCTGTAGATTTATTTGAACCTACAAGTGGTTCTACAGCAGCGACCAAGCTTATACCTTATACATCAAAATTAAGAAAGGACTTTCAAAAAAGTATTAATGTTTGGATTTATGATTTATTTTCTAATTATCCAAGCCTAATGGGTGGAAGTGCGTATTGGTCTATAAGCCCTATAATAAAAACCAAAAATCTTGATGCTGGAAATATTCCTGTAGGTTTTGACAGTGACAGTTCTTATTTAGGAAACTTTTCTGCCAAACTAGTTAATAAAATATTAGCTGTACCAGAGGATATAAAATTGATAAATGATATTTCCACATTTCGTTATGTAACTTTATTGTTTTTATTAGCAAGAAAAGACCTTCGGTTTATATCAGTTTGGAACCCAACATTTCTAACTCTTTTATTCGATCAGTTAGAAAATTACTGGCCTTCATTATTAAAGGATTTAAAAAACAAAAAATTAAATGCACCAAAACCTATCAAAAGAAGTGTAAAACAAAAACTACTGAAAAAATTAAAAGTTTCATCCTCAAGAATAAGAGAATTACAGGCATTAGATGAAATCTGTATTAAAAAAATTTGGCCTTATTTAAACTTAGTCAGTTGTTGGAAAGATGGATCAGCCATTAATTTTTCAAAGAGTCTAAAGAAAAAGTATCTAGAAAATATTGAATTACAAGGGAAAGGATTAATCGCAACAGAAGGTATAATCTCTTTTCCTTTACATGGTAAAGATTATCCTAATTTAGCTTACACATCTCATTTTTTTGAATTTTTACCTGAATTTTCATCAAAGACACTTTTAGCACATGAATTAAAAATAGGACAACAATATGAAATTATTATTACTACAAATGGTGGTTTATATAGATATAACTTAGAAGATAAAATAGAGGTCATGGGTTATGATCAACAAATCCCACTAATTCGTTTTATAGAAAAATCAAATAATATATCTGATTTATTTGGTGAAAAAATTAGCGAAGGATTTATTTCTATGATCATAAATCAATTTTTTAATGAAAATAATATAGAATCTGATTTTTATATGGTTGCACCTGAAAAGATTAACAGTGACTATAGATATATTCTTTTTATTAATACTTTAGTTAATAAAGAAGACAGTTTAGATAAATTAAATCGGAAATTAGATGACCTATTAAGAAAAAATTACCATTATGATTATTGTCGAGAGTTAGATCAATTGAAAAGTGCAAATATTCAATATGTCCAAAAGAATACTATGGAAAATATAATTAAATCAAAAAATCGAGATGGAGTAAAATTAGGTGATTTAAAACCTCAAATTCTTTCTAAGGAATTAGGTTGGATGAAAAAATTTAATACTTGGTAATTAACCACACTATCCAAAATTGACATCTTCCTTTAAAGTATAATAATGTATTACTAATACTATTTGTAAAAGAATAACAAATGATAATCCTAGTAAGAAAGTTGTGGAATAAAATTCATTAATAAAATAATAACCTAACATTGAAAAATAGATATTTATAAAAAATTCACGCCATATTGTATTTTTTTCCTCTATAAAAAATCTTCCAACATTAATGCTAGCCAAAATAAAATATAATGTACAGGCTATTATTTCAATTTTATCAAGTTTATTCGTGTGCCATAAAAACAATGTAAATATTAGAGTTAAAATCAAAGTATTTTTAAAAATGTAAATAATTTCAGCTTTATTATAATTTTTATTTTTTTTGGGTAATTCAATTTTTAACTCATAATTTGTTGAATTATATAGAGTTTTTGGAGAACTAAATATTAACCTAACCTTATTTATAATTCCTCTAGTATTCTTAATTGCTTTAAATAATAATTTGTAATAAGAAATATTTGATCTTAATGGGCAGGGATCTGTGTGTGAGATTATTAATCCATAATTTTTTATTCCTTTAGATGGCTCTTTTAAGAAGGTATTAAATAAACGATCCCAAATAATTAACGTTGCACCATAATTTTTATTTATTTTCTTTATATCAGCAGAATGATGAACTCTATGGCTAGATGGTGTAACAAAAATGTATTCAAGCCATCCCAATTTCCCAATAAGTTCTGTATGTGTAAAAAACATATAGGCTGGTATAATCACAAAATAGATTATTGCAAACTTTTCAGGTGAAAATCCAAAAAAAGCCAAAGGTAAATAAAGAAAAAAAAGAAAAGCAAAAGTAAGAAATGAGAATCTAAAACCTGTAGTAAAATTATATGTATTTGATTGATGATGAACTATATGAGCAGCCCATAAAATATTTATATTATGATCCAATCGATGTTGACAATAATGTAAAAAGTCAATAAGACAAAAAAGAATGATATTGTTTAATAGGAAGTTGGTTTCTTTAAATTCAAAAATTCGGTAATTATTATATATATATATATAGGGCAAGAGAGTAATACTTTTTAAAAAAATTCCTGTAAGAACAGGGATCAACCCAGCTGATATATTTGAGAAAGATTCTTTATAATTATAAGATTTATTATCTTTTAATTGTATTATACCTTCCAAGATAACAAAAATACCAAGTATGGGTATTAAAAAAGCAATTTGTTGTAAGTTATTATCCATAAATACTTAATAGAATAACTCAAATTTTGATTGTGTAAAAAATATTCATCCAATAATTATTTGGTTTGAATTGTTATAAATATGTTTTTTTATTTTTTAATAAGCAATTATTCTGATGAGAAAACAATCTAAACAATAATAAAAATATAAGTATATAATATGGATCTAAGCATTTATAGCCCTAATGAAGACGAATTTGCATTAGCTGTAATGTGTGGTCTTTTACCATATCTTTATTGGGTATTGGGTTTCATCAGAAAATAAAGATTATTTAAAATATCTAACTTTTGAAGTAGAAAAAGTCACATTTAAAAATTGCTTAATAAATTTTATAAAAAAATTAACATATAAATATGATCATCAATTAGTTTTTAAAACTCTACTTCACACAGCGCGTATCAAACTTATACTTGAAATCTTTCCTAATGCAAAGTTTATTAATATAGTTAGAAATCCATATGACGTATTTCAATCCACTCAATAATCTATATAAAAAATGGTTATCCATCTTTAAATATTGATATTAAGAAAATTGTGGCATCTTCTTGTGCGAGAGAATTGAATGCATGAGACTATAAGAAATAATTTTTTATTTAATTATAAAAAAAGAAATGTTTTTTTATTCTAGCCAGTAGCCAATAAGTTTTTATATGCAAAAAAGTTTAATATTAATTTTTTATTTCACTGGTCTATTTGGATTCAATTTAAATGAAAGGTTAGATATTGCTGGTGAGAATAAAGTTGAAATTAAAAGAGCAATTAACCAAACACCTGATAATCAACTTTCTGGAATGATTTGGTTGATAAACCATATGCCAGAAGAAGATTTAAAAAATTTATCATCTAAATTTTTATTAACAAATTGTAATCTAGCATACAGGGTTTGGGAAGAATCAAAATGGGGTAAAAATATACCTGAGCATATATTTTTTGATTCAGTTTTGCCCTATGCTAATCTTAATGAGCGACGTGATAATTGGCGTCAGAGTTTTTTTAAAAAATTTATGCCAGTTGTTAATAATTCTGCATCAGCCTATGAAGCAGCCGCTATTTTAAACCAGAAAATTTTTGAAATGCTTAGTGTAATATATTCTACAGATCGTCCAAAAGCTGACCAATCACCTTTTGAGAGTATTGATGCTGGTATGGCTTCATGTACTGGATTGAGTATCCTATTAATTGATGCTTGTAGAAGTGTAGGTATTCCCGCACGATTTGTAGGTACCCCAATGTGGTATAATAATTCAGGAAATCATTCTTGGGTTGAAATTTGGGATAATGGTTGGCATTATACAGGTGCTGCAGAACCAACAGGTAACAAACTAAATGAAGTATGGTTTTTAGATTTAGCAAGTAGAGCAACCAAGGGAGATATGAGATATGGTATTTTTGCAGTCACATGGGAGAACTCAGATTTGTATTTTCCTATGGATTGGCTAGCAGGAATAAAAAAATACAATGGTGTAGATATAACAGATAGATATACCCAAAATCTTAATTCAGAAGAATTAATTCCAATCCGTATCAGAGCATTAGACTCATCTGGTTTAAGACGTGTTGCAAAAGTAATGGTGTGGGGTGAAAATGATTTCACATTTGAGGGAATAAGTAAGGATAAAACCTGCGATTTGAATGATCATTTGACAGTAATGCTACCAAGAGGTAAAACATTTAAAGTACAATCGGGTAATGATGTTCGAACAATAAATGTAAATAGTGAAAAGATAATTGATTTAGAACCATAGTGAGATTCACCAATTTATTATCTAGTTATCTGGTTTAATCTTCCTTATAATTTTCAATTTATCATTAGAGCGCGTGTACCAATTCCCCGCTAATCTACCTAGAGGCTGGAGTTTTTCTATGTTAATGCGTCCATTATCATAAATATCATCATCAATATGAAAAAGAACAATAGTTCCGATCACTAAAAATCCACTTCCTGCACTACCATCACCTATTTCTACAATTTGATTGAGTTTACATTCAAAACTAATTTTTGCTTCTGATACTCTAGGGCATTTAACCTTCTCAGATTTTTTTGCAGTAAGCCCAGAAATCTCAAATTCATCAATATTAGGGTCATAATCGGTAGAGCACATTACCATTTGTTCACCTAAAGATTCAGAAACGATATTTACCACAAACTCATTTGTATTTCTTATATTAATTAATGTGTCTTTTTCTTCTCCATCCCAACCTCGACGACCAGGGGCGAATATGATGGTTGGAGGTTTTGAGCACACACCATTAAAGTAGGAAAAAGGCGCAACATTATTTTTACCATTTGTTGAGATAGTAGAAACTAGAGCAATAGGTCTTGGGACTATGGATCCAGTCATCAGTTTGTGGGTTTTTTGGAAAGGATTATTAGATGGATCAAAAATCATATTTCCATCCAAGAAAATGGATATTTTTTATCATCAATATTTTTTGCATTATTTGTTATATATAAAGGATTAAAAGTATCAATCATTACTGCAATTTCATTTGTTTCTTTAGTTCCTAACGATTCTTCGATTTTTCCAGGTTGTGGACCATGTGGTAAACCCATAGGATGATATGTTATAGATTCTTTTTCAATCCCTTTTCTACTCATAAACTGTCCTTCAACATAAAAAATAATTTCATCCGAGTCTACATTACTATGGGCATAGGGAGCCGGAATTGATTTAGGGTGATAATCAAATAATCTTGGTACAAAGGAACAAATTACAAAACCATTCCCTTGAAAAGTTTGATGAACTGGTGGTGGTTGATGAATTTTCCCGGTAATAGGCATGAAATCATGGATATTGAGAATATAAGGGAAATAGAATCCATCCCAACCGACAAGATCAAATGGGTGATGTTCGTAAATATATTTTTGTATACCGTTTCTTAATTTTACTGCAACTTCAATGGACCTATCTTCAACTGGACCAACAAATGCTGGTGTACGAATATCTCTCTCTGAAAATGGGGCATGTTCAAGAAGTTGCCCAAATTTATTTCTATATCTGTTTGGAGTTTCTATTGGTGATTTAGATTCTAAAATCAAAACTATTAATTCATCAATAACATCTATTTGCCAAATAATTCCCCTTGGAATTACAAGGTAATCACCAGACTTAATTTTCATATTACCAAAATTTGATTTAAAATAACCATTACCTGAATGAATGAATAGTATTTCATCGGCGTTACCATTGCGGTATAAAGAATTCATAGAATCTGTGATATGTGCTTTAGAAATCACAATATCTGTATTGAAAAAAAGAGGGGTTTTGGATGAAATATAATTACCTTTTAAGTCTAATTTTGAAGTAAGTAAATGGCGTGGACGGTGTGTTTCACCATATTTTTTTAGTTCAATTTCCTCTAATGATCCTATTCTTTTCACCTTTGCAGGTGGAAAAACATGGTAAACATTAGAATAAATATTGCTAAATCCTTCTCTGCTTATAAGTTCTTCCCAGAAAAGATTCCCATTATTATTCTTGTATTGGATATGTCGCTTATTAGGTATTTCTCCTCGTTTTTGATAAAAAGGCATAATGAATTATACAATAATGTTTTCTAAAACACCCAATTGATCTATTTCAAGTGTGACAATATCACCCTTTTTAATCCATCCACCAGTGTGTTCTGGTCTTAATTCTAAGATACAACCGGTACCAACAGTTCCTGATCCCAGGTAATCTCCTGGTAATAATTGTGCATTTATTGAAGCGCGTTCAATCATTTTTGTAAAAGGATGGTAAAGATCATTTGTATTCCCATCAGATACTAACTCGCCATTAATTTTACATGTCATGCGAAGATGAAGTTTTCCATCCTTTCCCCAATTATTCTCAATTTCATCAGGAGTAACCATATATGGTCCAAAGCTAGTAGCGAAGTCTTTACCTTTTGCTGGTCCTAAGTTCATAGCCATTTCTTCACGCTGGATGTCCCTTGCTGACCAGTCATTACAGATTGTATAACCTGCGATATAATTTTCAGCTTGTTCACTAGCTATATTAGAACCACCATTAGCAATAATTGCTGCAAATTCTAATTCAAAGTCTAATTCCTTTGTCCCTCTAGGGTAAGTGATCTCGGCCTTATGCCCATAAAGTGCAGCAGGGTTAGAAAAATAAAAAATAGGAATTTTAAACCAATCAGGATGCATATCTAATCCGCGAAGTTTTCTAGCAGCTCTCACATGTTGCTCAAAAGCATAAAAATCTCTGAATGATTGTGGGTTGTGTACTGGAGGCATTAAGTTCACTTCTGATTCTAAATAAGCGATAATTTGTTCATTCACAAGGCATGCTTGAATGTTATCGGTATTAAGGAGTGCATTCATTTCCTTGAATCTCTCAAAATTATTTTGCCAATTTCCAAGGGCTTGTTTCAAGGATGGTGGTAAATCTAAAAAGCTAGATTTACCATAATTCTCATGAATCCATATTCCAGAATAAATAATATCAAAAATATAATTTTCTTTGAGAAACCCAAATCTAGGTTTAGAGATTTTATCATGTGTATAGGTTACAAATTTCATTTAGAGATTCCCTCTTTTATTTTGTTCTCTTTCTATAGATTCAAATAATGCTTTGAAATTTCCTTTGCCAAAACTATTAGAGCCTTTTCTTTGTATGACTTCAAAAAATAATGTTGGTCGATCTTGGAGTGGTCTGGTAAAAATTTGGAGCATGTATCCATTATCATCCTTATCAACAAGAATTCCAAGTTTAGCTAAAGTTTCAATGTTTTCATCAATAAATCCGATACGTTGTTCAAGATTATCGTAATATGATTGAGGTGTTGGCAGAAAGTTCACACCATTATCCCGCATTTTTTCTACAGTTGTAATTATATTTTTAGTAGATAGTGCTATGTGTTGTATACCTCCAGTTTCATAATAATCAATAAATTCTTGTATTTGAGATGTTTTTAATCCTTGAGCAGGTTCATTTATTGGCATTTTTATAATTTCATTATCATTAGCCATTACAATAGAACGAAGTGCGGAATATTCTGTATTAATATCTTTATCATCAACACTCCAGAATCTATGCCAACCAAATATCTTATTATAAAAATCACATACTTCATTCATATGACCATCAGGCTGGTTCCCAACAATATGATCAATGTGTATAAGTCCTGTAGAACCATTATTAAAGGATATTGTATAGGGCTCATAGCCAGGTAAAAATGGACCTTTATAATGCTTATTTTCCACAAAAGTATGAATTGTATCACCAAAAGTTTTTATTGCTGAGATTACAGCTTCTCCGTTATCATCTTTTAACTCTTGCGGTTTTAACGCGCTTTTTGCTCCCCGATCAATTGAAGTTTTCCATGCACATTCAGCATCATCAACTGTAAAAGCGACATCTTTTACGCCATCACCATGGCGATCAATATGGGCACCAATATTTGTGCATTTTTCAAGCGGAGATGTAATAACCAGATTTATATTATTTTGATTTAAAACATAACTTGCTCTATCTCGACTACCTGTTTCTAAGCCTTTGTAGGCAATGGGTTTAAATCCCATAGTACTATGATAAAAATGAGCGGTTTGTTTTGCATTACTAACGTAAAGCTCACAGTGGTTAAAACCTTTTATAGAATATTTCTGATTAATCATATAATTTTCTTCAAATTTGAAATTAATCTATTATTTTCTTCATCAAGACCAATAGAAATACGTATACAATTAGGCCAACCAAAAGATGATAATTGGCGCACAATGATCCCTTTCGCAAATAGTCTATTGCTAATCTTTGATGCATGCTTTTCAGATTTCCATATCGTTGTAATGAAATTTGTGACGGATGGGATATAGTCTATTCCCAATATATCGAACTCACTTTTTAAAAATCTCATGCCAGAATTATTTGTTTCAATTGTTTTTTTAAGAAAATCATAATCATCTATAGCTGCTAATCCAGCTATTTGTGCTAGACTAGATGGCGCAAATGGAACTTTTACTTTTAGTAAATTTGAAATTAGTTCATTATGAGCAAAACCATATCCAATCCTTATTCCGCCTAGGCCATAAGCTTTTGAGAAACTTCGTAAGGTGATTACGTTGTCATATTTATAGGCCATGGAATCTGGATAATCTGAAATCTCATTTGCAAATTCAAAGTAAGCTTCATCAAGAATAATTAAAGCTCTGTCAGGAACATGTTGATAAAATTTATCAAAATCATCCTTAGTAATATAGGTTCCCATAGGATTGTCAGGATTCGCAATATAGATAATTTTAGTGTATTCAGTAATTTGTTTTGTCATAGCATCTAAGTCATAATGATATTTTTTCATTGGTATCCAATGAATTTTTCGCCCTGAAGCATTTGCAAGTACCCGAAATCCAATAAAGGAATCTTTTGCACTAATAAGCTCATCATCATTAAGTAAAAAAGTTCGTATAATTGTTGACATGATTCCTTCTGATCCCGCTCCTAAAACTACATTATCTAAATGTACTTTAAATTTTTTTGCAAGTTTTGTTCGCAGATTAAATCCTGATGCATCCGGATAACGATGAATTCTTAATAATGAATCTTGAATTGCTGAAATTGCCATGGGAGATGGTCCAAGCGGATTTTCATTTGATGCCAATTTAATTATATTTTTAATACCTAATTCTCTATAGGCTTCGCTTATTGGTTTACCTGGTTTATAATTTTCCAGTTTTTTTATATATGATGGAACAAGAGGCATATTATAAAATTATATTATATTTGATCAAAATTTACGTAGAATTATGGAATTAGGAATTATAGATAATATGGATAATGAGTATTTATGAAAATTAAAGGACCCTTAATCCCTGCAACCTTTGTTGAACGACCCAATCGTTTCATTACTATTATAAAGATCAAAAATAAACTTTTTAAAAGTCATTTACCAGATCCTGGAAGGCTTAAAGAATTGTTATATCCAGGGGTAAGATTATTAGTCAGGCCTGTACCATTTGGATCTAAACGGAAAACTCAATATTCTACTGTAATGGTAAAACATAACAACCAACTTATTTCTCTTGTCTCAACTTTCCCGAACCAATTTGTAAAGAGAGCTTTAGAAAAAAAAGAGTTACCTATGTTAGAATGCCTGCCTTTAGTGCGCCCAGAAATAAAAATAAGGAATCATCGTATTGATTTTTTATTAAAAAATAAAAAAGGAGAAAATTTTTATTTAGAAGTAAAATCAGTCACATTTGTAGAAAATGGTATAGCACAATTTCCAGATGCGATAACGAAGCGCGGTATGAAACATGCATTATTACTAAAACAACTTGCAGTTGCGGGATATGGTGCAGGTATATTGTTTGTTTGTCAAAGACCAGATGCTCATATGTTTCAACCTATGATTGATAGGGATCCAGTTTTTGCAAAAGCCCTTTTTGATGCATATAATCAAGGTGTTAAAGTATGGTGTATTACATTAAATGTTAAAAAAACAGAAATTACATTTAAGAAGGAGATTCCCGTAAATTTCGGTAATATTTTAGAAAATAATTGACTAGCCTTTTAATTTACACCAAATATTTTTTACTAATTTTAATTGCTTTAATCTATTTATCATGTGCTGCTGTAATGGCACCGCCTGGTGGAGAAAAAGATTCAATTCCTCCTTATTTGATTGAAACTATACCTGCAAATAGTACTGTGCATTTTAAAGGTGGGCGTGTTGAGCTAATATTCTCAGAATATTTGGATGTTAATACCATCAAGAAAGGAATTCATGTTTTACCAAATTTTTCAGAACCACTAGAAATTATTTATAAAGGTAAAAAAGTATTTATTGAATTCCCGGATTCACTTCCAAAAAACCAAACATATATTATTATATTAAATAGAAATTTAGCTGATGAACATAAAGTTAAAATCTCTGAAGGAATACAAGTCGCCTTCTCCACTGGAGATGAAATTGATGGTGGATCAATTAAGGGTAAAGTTTTTCATTCTAAACCCGCATCTGTTAATCTTTGGAAAATTAAAAACAATTTGGATCAAAACCAGTTTTATAAACGGGTTCCTGATTATGTTATTGATTGTGCAGAATCTGGTGATTATGAAATCAGGTTTCTTTCAGAGGGAACTTATCGTATTGTTGCTGTAGATCAATCGGTATCTGGTATCCCCATAGATCCAGATCATATGATTTATGGCTTAAATTGGATATCAAAATTGGATATGGTTGGTCAAAAGCAATTGGATAATATAAATATTAGGATACCCCAAAATAAAGAGTCATTAAAAATGATTCGAGCAGAGCATGTTAAAGGTAAATGGGGTCAAATTACTTTTTCTGGAGATATTTCTGATATGATAGAAAATATTTCATTAAAATTTTTTTATAAAGATAGTATAATGGAACAAACAGAATTTTTCCAAGATCCATTAAATAAGAAAAAATTAAACTTTACTATAGATAAACAAATTGAAGATTATATCTCTATTTATGCATCTACATTAAATAATGATGGTAATGCAGTAATTGATTCAGGGCTAATTAGAATTAAGATGGATTCAACAATAGATACAACCAGTATTTCTATTATCTATCCTACCTCGAATTATATAATGAATATTGAACAAGATAGTATTGTTCCTCTAAGAATAGCTCTTTCAAGTTTTGTTAGTTACCAAAACAACACGCAACCTTTTATGCTTATTGAAGATTCTATAGCTATTGAATTTGAAACTTTATGGGAATCACCTCTTTCAGTTGCTCTATTTCCAATTAAGAATTGGAAGCCAAAAAAATCATATGTTTTGAAAATAAAACAGAATTCAATATTTCCTATTTATGGAAAAGGGTTAATGGATTCAATAATAACGATTCCATTTAAAACTTCTAGCTACTGCAATTTTGGTTCATTGGTAATAAAGCCGGAAGGAAAGTTTTTTCATGATTTAACTGTTGAATTAATAAGACTGGAAAAAGAACCTAGAACTTTTAGAACCAATGTAAATTCATTAGGAATAATTAATATAAATCAACTCCCTGAAGGAGATTATGATCTGTTTTTTTTTCAAGATTCAGATAGAAACAATAGATATTCAATGGGGAATATAGATCCTTTTAAACCATCAGAATGGTTTCAAAATTACTCTGATACAATAAAGATAAGAGGTAATTGGGAATTTGAGCTAAAAAAAATAAAATTAGAGAGAAATTGATTATATGAAATGTGTGATTCTAGCTGGAGGATTAGGTACTCGATTTTGGCCATATAGCAGATCAAGCCGTCCCAAACAATTATTAAAAATAATTGGTGATAGATCTATGCTACAAATGACTGTAGATCGTCTAAAAAAAATAAAATCTATTACAGATATTTATATTATAACAAGAAAAGAACTTTATAATAACATTATTAAAGAAATAGAAGGGGTTGAATCAAAAAATGTTATTGTTGAGCCTTCTGGTAAAAATACTGCGCCTGCAATTGGCATGATGGCAGCATATTTTGCTCTAAAAAATCCTGATGATATTATGGGAGTTTTTCCTGCAGATCATTTAATTGTAGGGCATCGCAAATTTGAAAAAGCATTAAGTACAGCAAATTATCTAGCTAAAAAAGATGAATTTTTGGTTACTATTGGTATAAAGCCAAATTATCCATCTACAGCTTATGGTTATATCCAGTATGATGGTAAAATTTCAATGGGCTCTATTAATGCTTATCAGGTAAAAACATTTGCAGAAAAACCACATGAAAAACTAGCAGAACGATTTATTTCTAGTGGAGATTTTTTATGGAATGCAGGTATGTTTTTCTGGAAAGTAAAAACATTTCTTAATGGTTTAAAGATTCATATGCCAGACCTTACAGAATCATTAAATAAAATTGCACTAAGACTAAGTTCAGACAATTCTTTTGAGGATATTTGGGAATTCATTGAGTCTGAATCAATTGATTATGGTCTTTTAGAAAAGGCAAAAAACATTTATGTCGTTCCAGGAGATTTTCAATGGAACGATATTGGTTCCTGGGAGGCACTTTACGATGTTTTGAATAAAAATAAAGATAGTAATATTATCCAGGGTTATGGTAAGATTTTAGAAGGTAAAAATAATTTAATTTATTCAGCTGATAAGTATACAGCTATCATAGGTCTTGATAATATAGTGGTCGTCAACACCAACGATGCTACTTTGATTTTGAATAAAAATAAAGCAAATGATGTAAAACATCTCGTTAAATTTTTAAAAGAGAATGATCAAAATAATCTAACTTAATGAAAAAAGAAAATTTATATAATGAATTTGAACAACTGATTCAACGTTTAGGGTTAAGGATTCTTACAGGAAAGGGTGACTTTTCTGGTGGCACATGTAAAATAAATAATGAAAAAGTTATAGTAGTTAATAAATTGAAACCATTAGAACAGCGTTTAAAAATTTTAGTATCTAGTGTTTTAGACCAAAATTTGGATGACATATATATGTTACCTGCTTTGCGTTCCTATATTGAAAAATATAAATCTAGTGATTTTTAATTTCCTTGATTTTAGAAAGTTGAGTGTTTACAATCAGCACCTTTCCAGTCAAGATTATACGATTTTAATAAGGATTTAATATGAAACAATTTTTATCATCTGATATAAGAAACTTTGCGATTGTAGGGCATGGTGCGTCAGGAAAAACTTGCCTCGCAGAAGCTATGCTCAAACTTGGAGGTGAAATTAATCGTCTTGGTACAATTGAAGATGGTTCAACTACTTCAGATTATCATCCCGCAGAAAAAACTAGACAAATTTCTATTCATTCTACACCATTGCATATGGAATGGATGGACAAAAAATTTAATATGATTGATACACCAGGCTATTCAGATTTTATTGGTGAAGCTATGTGCTCTTTAGGTGTTGTTGATCTTGCTATTATTACTATTCATGCTGTTAATGGTATTGAAGTTTGTACTGAGACAATGTGGGATCATGCTTCGAAGCTAGGCATACCTAAAATACTTATTGTCAATGGTTTGGATAGAGAACATACAAAATTTGATGAAATTTTAGTTCAAGCAAAAAAAAGATTTGGGAATAATGTATTTCCAATGCAATTACCAGTTAATCCGGGTCCTGGATATAATAAAAATGTTGATGTTCTTAGAACAGAATTGATTACATATCAGATTGATGGAACTGGTAAAATGAATGAAGATGAACTACCAGCTGATTTAAAACAAAAAGTGAAAGATCTTCATGAGGAATTAATTGAATATGTAGCTGAATCTGATGATACTCTATTAGAGAAATTTTTTGATCAAGGAGGACTTTCTGAAGAAGAAATGAGAAATGGTATCCATCGTGCAATTCAAGATCAAACCTTCATACCTTTGTTTTGCATTTCAGCAACATCTAATGTTGGTGTTAAGCGAGTTTGTGATTTTATATCAAAATATGGCTCATCACCTGATGATAGAAAAACAATTACAGCTAACGATAACCAAGGAAATGATGTTGATGTTAAATTAGATGGTTCAGAAACTGTTCTTCAAATTTTTAAGACCATGTCAGAATCTCATGTGGGTGAATTGTCATTATTCCGTGTCTATTCTGGGAATGTTAAAACAGGGAAAGATTACCATAATACCAATAGAAATACGAATGAACGTTTTGGACAAATGTTTGTTTTAAATGGTAAAAAGAGAACACAAGTTGATCAATTATCGGCTGGTGATATTGCTGGTGTGGTGAAGCTAAAGGATACTCATACAGGCAATACACTTTGTTCTGGTAAACAAGTTAAGTTACCTGCTATTAATTTACCTAACCCGAATATACATGCAGCGATTAAACCAACTGCTAAGGGAGATGAAGAAAAATTAGCGATTGGTCTTTCCACCCTTCATGAGGAAGATCCAACATTTGTTTATAGAGTAGATTCTGAAGTAAAACAAACAATCATTTCAGGTCAAGGTGAACTTCATTTAACTGTAACAACGGAGCGCTTAAAACGAAGGTTTGGCATTGATATCCAGTTAGAAGAACCAAAGGTTCCATTTAGAGAAACTATCATCTCAAAAGGTGCTGCAAAATATAGACATAAAAAACAATCTGGCGGAGCAGGCCAATTTGCAGAAGTTTGGATGAGAATTGAACCAAAAAAAAGAGGTGAAGGGATTGAGTTTACTCAGTCATTAGTAGGTCAAAATGTTGACCGTGTTTTTGTCCCGTCAGTTGAAAAAGGTGTCAATACAGCTTGCTCCGATGGTATCCTAGCTGGTTGTAAGGTAGTAGATTTAAAAGTAGATTTTTATGATGGTAAAATGCACCCGGTAGATTCCAAAGATATTGCTTTTCAGACTGCAGGGAAGCATGCTTTTAGAGAAGCATTTTTAGGAGCAAAACCCTGTTTATTAGAACCTATTATTGATATTGAAGTGAAAGTACCAGAAGAATTTATGGGTGATATAATGGGTGATATTTCTGGTAAACGAGGAAAAATTATGGGTATGGACACTGAAGGAAACTTTCAGTTAATTAAAGCACAAGTTCCTCAGGCTGAACTCTATCATTATGCTACAACCGTTCGCTCATTAACTGGAGGACGTGGAATTCATACTGAATCTTTCAGCCATTATGAAAAAATGCCAAAGGAATTTGAACAAAAAGTGATAAAACAACGTCAAACGCTAGATGATGAATAAGCTTTGGGCGCCATGGCGAATGGATTACATTCGTACCCCGAAGGAAGAAGAATGTGTTTTTTGTAAAAAATCTCAGTCAGTGAATGATAGAGAGGATCTCGTATTACACAGAGGTAAGGAATCATTTATCCTTATGAATTTATATCCGTATACAAATGGACATCTGATGATTTCACCTTTTAAACATACTTCTGATACAAATGATATTTCAAAATTTGGGAATCAGGAAATAATGAAACTTGCAAATGAATCTATAAATATATTAAAAAAAATTATGGGAGCTGATGGATTTAATTTTGGTGCAAATTTAGGTAAAGCAGGCGGCGCAGGGATCGAGGAGCATATACATTATCATGTCGTACCAAGATGGGTTGGGGATACAAATTTTATGCCTGTACTTGGTAATACGAAGGTGATGATAGAAGGCCTGCAGGAATCGTGGGACAAAATGAAACCAGAGTTTGATTTAATTTCTTAGTATCTATATGCTAACATTTTACAATACATGGTTACCATTTATCTATCTTTATGGAATAGGTGGTATTGCTTTTCTAATTGGGATGTATCTGATAATTAAAACCAATGCATTAAATATAATCAGATTGGAACACAAAAAATGGTTGGTGATTCTTATTTTTGGGTTTATTTATTATGCAGGAATTCATACAGCCTTTATTTTAATGGCGCTAAAAAATTAATATGGAAATATCTGTAGGTACAGGAATTGATCGTTTTGTAATACTAATATACTTTTTATTAGTCATGAGTTTTGGTGCATATTTTGGGAAATACAGTAAAACCACTTCTGATTATTTTTTTGGTGGTAGAAGATTCTCTTGGTGGTTGATTACAATTTCTATCGTTGCAACTGGAATAGGTTCACATAGTTTTGTAAAGTATTCTACAAAAGCATATCAATATGGATTTTCATCAACCATGACTTACATGAATGATTGGTTTTTCATGCCTCTTTTTATGTTTGGCTGGCTTCCAATCATTTATTATACCAAAGTACGCTCAATACCAGAATATTTTGAAAGGAGATTTAATAAAACTGCTAGATACTTAGCTACGACCATGACTCTTTTATATATGATAGGTTATATTGCAATTCAGTTACTTACTTTGGCAACAGCTCTTTATCGAATCTATAATATCCCTTTAATGGCTACAGTTATTATTATTGCAATAGCTACTACGATCTATATGCATTTTGGTGGTCAGACATCGGTAATTTTTACAGATTTATTCCAAGGATTAATATTAATATTTGCAGGTCTACTCTTATTTGTACTTGGATTACAGTATCTTGGAGGGGGACAAATCTCAAGTGGACTAAATTCTTTTTGGGATTTTTTGACTCCCAGTCAAAAATTACCATTAGCCCATTTCAATCATCCGCCAAATTTTAATTTTGTTGGAATATTTTGGCAGGATGGAATTGCTGGTTCAATAGGATTTTTATTTTTAAATCAAGGTCTAATCATGCGCTTTATGGCTGCAAAAAATGTAAACGAAGGACGAAAAGCAGCCGCATTTAATGTGCTTTTAGTGCTTCCAATTTCAGCAATTGTAGTCTCTAATGCAGGCTGGATTGGCAGAGCTATTGCAAATGGGATGCCGGGAGTTCTCCCTATGGACTTACAACCGAATGATGTATTTGTTGCTGTGACAAATATTGTTGCAAGTCCTGGTGTGTTTGGGTTCATTATTGCAGCTCTATGTGCTGCCCTTATGTCTACTGCTGACACATTGGTAAATGCATCATCGGCGATAGTTGTTAATGATATTTATAGACCTTTAATTAATAAAAAACAAACAGAAAAAAAGCAATTAGAAATCGCCCGTTATGCCTCTATTGGTGTAAAAGTAATTGCTATTGTATTGGTTCCATTTTTTAATTCTTTTGAATCAATTTATGAAGCACATGGTTGGTTCCATTCAACATTTACTCCACCTTTAGTTGTTGCAGTTTTTTTAGGAATTTTTTGGAAACGATTTACAACTCCCGCAGTAATTGCAACATTTACTGTTGGTGCTTTTTTAATGATTCTTGGTCAATTTAATCATGAACTAATTGCCCCATTCTCACATGGTATAGAACTTCGTCCAGGAAAAGGATATTCATATATAGGTGCACTTTATAATATTGTTGTTTGCGCTGGTGTTGGCATATTTGTCACATTTTTAACAAAAGCACCTGCGAAAGATAAAGTAGATGGATTG
>CAZPHE010000021.1:0-31629 GCA_964586315.1 uncultured bacterium
AGGACATTCTGTGTATACAATTCATAAAATGTCGTATGTAACACTTCTTCTGTAACAATAAAACTATCTTCGATTGTATGATCTCCATCCATGAGAATTTCAGGCTCGACAATTGGTACTAAACCATTTTCCTGACATAAAGATGCATATCGCGCCAGTGCGTGAGCGTTCACAGAAATACAGGTACCACTAGGTGCAGAATCACCAATTGTAATTACTGCTCTCCATTTAGCAAACCGTGCTCCTAAATCATAATATTCCTTTAATCTAGTATTTAATCCATCTAAACCTTCAGTAACCTTTTCACCATCACTCCCTGAAAGAGTATGTGCACCTTTATCTACCTTTATCCCTGGGATAACACCAAGATTTTTAAGATACTTCGGATATGGTGTATTATCACTTAATGTCGATTGGCGCAGGGTTTCATCAAATAGAATTACACCGCTAATATATTCTTCCATTCCAGGTGTTGTAAAAAGCATATCTCTATACGCATTTCTATTCTCTTCTGTGCTTTCTACATTAATAGAATCAAATCTTTTTTTACATGTAGGGGTACTCTCATCAGCCGCAAGAATGCCTCTACCTTTTTCTACCATTGCATTTGCGATATCATTTAAGCTATTAAAATCCATTATATCTCCTTTTTAATTATTATTTTTGCCCTATTTCTTGAAGCATTGATTGATACCAGACTTTTTCAGGATTAAATGACTTACCACCTTTAATCCTTTTAAATTCAATCAGTCTCAGCTCAGACTGATTATCATCATCTAAACCAGCTAACCCACTCTCACAGTTTAAAGCTTGTTCAGCACCAAAAAATGCGGACTGTTTAATCAGCTCTAAATCTTGTTCATTCGCTTTTGCAGAACGCGCAAAATAACCACTTTTCTGCACTAATGTTTTTTCGGCTTCTAACGCTCCAGAAAATTGTTTTGCAAACCATTTTCCTGGGTTAATCTCATCCAGTCGGACATGTCCAAAAGCATCCCTAGGAACTTCTTCTCCTCTATTTTCAAGCTCTCTAATAATTGTATTTTGACCAGCTCCTTCACTTAAAAAAATATTCACACCATCTTTTTCATCCATAATTGTTTTAAGTCGATCAACTTCAGCCCCGAAATCAAAATTATCTTCAGGAATATAAATAGCATCAATATCCCATCTTGCTTGATCAATTAACAATTCGGGTAAAAAACTACGTTTTTTTAATCTATCTCTATAATTATATGCAGTCTTTGCTGTGAGCCATCCGCAGTGTCTACCCATTACTTCATGTATAATGAGTTGTCTGGTACTAGTTGTATTTTCATTAGAAACATTCTCAAAAAAAATAGCTCCTTGCTCTGCAGCTGTCCAAGCACCCAATGTCTGTTTGATTGGAAATATATCATTATCAACGGTCTTTGGTAAACCAACAACTGTTAGTTCATAGCCATTATCTTTGAGATAAAAAGATAATTGTGCAGCCATTGTATTGGTATCATCACCTCCAATCGTATGCAAAATATCAACCTGATCTCTAATAAGTTGATCTGCAGCAACTTTTAGTGGATCTTGACCTTTTTGGACATATCCTTTTTGGATACAATCGTCTACATTTGTGAGTTTGACTCTACTATTTCCAATCGGAGAACCACCAAATTCATATAAGGTTTTATAATTTTTTTTAACTTTATTAGGGAATTGGATAGATTTTCCAAGTAAAAGCCCTCGGTATCCGTTCAGATAACCAATCAGTTCAGCATTTGGACTTAGATCATTATATCTTTCAATTAATGCACCAATAGAAGCTGATAAACATGGAGCAATTCCACCTGCTGTTAAAAATGCAATTTTCATAAATATTGTAATAGGGTAAAATTTCGGTCTGAAAATTAATTAAAAGAATGGTTCTTACTAATATGCAAATACTATTAATCCTAAAATAATTTTAATAACTTTAATTAGATTATGGAAAATATTCTCTGGAAACCTAAATCACCCGAAAAAACCAGAATGGCTCATTTGATAAAAATAATAAATGAGTCTCATCAGACTAATATTAGTTCCTATGATGAACTTCATAGATGGTCAGTGAATCAAATATCTGATTTTTGGCACCATATTTGGAAGTATTCTAATATTATTCATTCCAAATCTTATTCAAAAGTAGTAGATGATGTCAAAAAAATGCCTGGAGCTAAATGGTTTGTAAATGCAGAATTAAATTTTGCAGAAAATTTGTTGAAATTCAAAGATCACCGCCCTGCCATTCATGCAATAGATGAGAGAAACTCCATACGAACAATAACCTATAAAGAACTATACAATGAAGTTGAAAAAGTTGCACATGCATTAAAAAAAATTAATGTCACAAAAGGTGATCGAGTTGTTGGATTTATTCCAAATATACCTGAAGCCGTAATTGCTATGTTAGCTACCACATCAATTGGTGCAATTTGGAGTTCTTCATCACCGGATTTTGGAATAAAAGGTGTCTTAGATCGTTTTACACAGATTAAGCCAAAAGTGGTTTTTGCAGCAGATGGTTATCTTTACAATGGAAAACAATTTGATTCTCTAAAAAAACTGAATGGAATCCTTAAAAGTTTATCTACCGTTGAAAATGTAATAATTATAGAACATCTAGAAAATAATCAAAATATAAAACACATAGATAATGGTATTTTATATACTGATTTTGTTTCTAATTCTCCGGAGCCCTTGCAATTTGAACAACTGCCTTTTGACCATCCCATTTATATTATGTATTCTTCAGGAACGACTGGCATTCCTAAATCGATTGTACATTCAGCAGGTGGAACTCTAATTCAACACCTCAAAGAATTTTATTTTCATTGTGATGTGACAAGAGATGATTGCATTTTTTATTTCACTACATGTGGATGGATGATGTGGAACTGGCTTGTATCTACTCTTGCAATAGGATCAACTATAGTATTATATGATGGTTCTCCTTTCTTCCCTGATGGTAATACGTTATGGAAAATGGCGGATAAATTAAAAATTACTATTTTTGGAACAAGTGCAAAATTTATAGATGCGTGCAAAGACGCAAATATTAGACCAATAGAAATCTTAAAACTTTCTAAATTAAAAACAATCCTTTCGACTGGTTCTCCATTAACAAACGATGGTTTTGATTATGTTTATGAAAATATAAAAAAAGATCTTCTTTTAGGATCTATATCAGGAGGCACCGATATCATTTCTTGTTTTGCCATAGCAAATCCCATTCTTCCTGTAATTAGAGGAGAACTGCAGTGCCGCAGTTTAGGTATGGATGTTCATTCATTTAATTTAAATGGGAAATCAGTCATCAATGAGAAAGGAGAATTAGTATGCACTTCTGCATTCCCTTCTATGCCAACTTATTTTTGGAATGATCCTGATGGATTGAAATACCAAGATGCTTATTTTAATAGATATAAAGGAATTTGGCACCACGGAGATTTTATTAGTATATCTGATTATGGCAGTGTAAAAATATTTGGTAGAAGTGACGCAACTTTAAATCCAGGAGGAGTTCGAATTGGAACTGCAGAAATATATCAAGTAGTTGATAAATTAGAATCGGTTGAAGATAGTCTGGTTATTGGACAAGAATGGAATGGCGACCAACGTGTTATTCTATTCTTAAAAATGAACCCCGGTTTTACACTGAACAATCAAATGATTGAAAGAATTAAAGCAAAAATAAAAAAAGATTGCTCTCCAAGACATGTACCGGAAAAGATATTAGAGACTGAAGGTATACCCTATACAATCAATGGGAAAAAAGTTGAAATAGCAGTGAAAAAGATTATACAAGGAGAAAATATTACAAACAGAGATGCTTTGGCTGATCCTAATGTTCTAGATTATTATTTGGATATTCCAGAATTAAATAACTAATCTAACGCATAAAGCTTATCTAGCAAATCTACTACCCTATTTGAATAACCCCATTCATTATCGTACCAGTTTAATGTTTTGACAAAATTGCCTTTGATTACTCTTGTGAAAGGAGCATCAAATATTGATGAATGAGGATTACCAATAATATCGGATGAAACAACTGGTAAAGTAGAGTAATCCAAAACATGTTTTAATGGTCCAGAATCTGCAGCATCTCTAACTGCACCATTCACATCATCTATTGTTACATCTTGTTGTAATCGAATATTAAAATCTACCACAGAACCATCTGGCACTGGAACTCTCATCGCGATTCCATCAAGCTTTCCATTTAATTCAGGGAGTACCTTGCCCACGGCTCTTGCAGCTCCTGTGGTAGTCGGTATAACATTTTCAGCAGCTGCGCGACTTCGTCGCCAATCAGAGTGAGGTACATCCGCAAGTCGCTGATCATTCGTGTAAGCATGAATTGTATTAATAACTCCCATTTCAATACCAAAAGAATCATTCAATACCTTTGCCATAGGTGCTAAACAGTTCGTGGTGCATGAAGCATTAGAGACGATCTTATGATCAGAACTAAGACCATCATCATTGACTCCTAATACTACAGTATAGTCTATTTCATCTTTTGCTGGTACTGTGAGTATCACACGTTTAGATCCTGCTGAAAGGTGGTTTTCTAGTTGAACACGTTTACGAAAAATACCGGTTGATTCTATAACAATATCTACGCCAAGGTCACTCCAAGGTAATGAAGATGGATTACGCTCTGCGACTAGCTTCACTGATTGACTATCAGTTTTCAATATATCTCCATCAAGAGAAACAGACTCCGGGAAACGACCCATCACAGTATCATACTTCAACAAATAGGTTAATGCTTCTTTATCAAAAATATCATTAATTGCTACAATATTTACATTTTCTTTTGAATTTAGAATACGAAAAACAGAACGTCCAATCCTTCCAAAACCATTAATTGCTACATTCATAATACTTCCTCCAATTTTGCATAGGCATCTACTACTTCAAGAATTCTTTTAGAAAATCCCCATCCATTATCATACCAACATAATGTTTTTAATAATTCATCCTTAGTAATCATAGTTGCTTTCTCATCAAAAATCATCGTCTCTTCTCTACCACTGACATCACTAGAAACAATTGGGTCTGAAGTATAACCTACAATACCGCTTAAGGTTGTATTGGAAAATTGTTTTATAGCATTATTTGTTTCCTCTACGGTTGGAGTGTTTTGCAATTCTGTTGTAAGGTCAACACAAGAACCATTTGGGACAGGAACATTGAAAGCAATACCATCAATCTTATCCTTATATTTTGGCATGATTTTTTCAACAAGAGCAGGAGATAAAGTTGTATTTGGAATGATGTTTTCAACCGCAGAACGACTTCGTCTCAAATCTATCCCTGCAGCATCTGCTAAAGGTTGATCTGACGTATAAGCATGCACTGTAGTCATCATTGCCCTTTTTAACCCAAATGACTCATCTAACATTTTCACCATCAAAGCTAAAACTTGAGTTGTTGAAGATGTAGTCGATACTATTTCATCTTTTAAGGATATTTCTAAGTCATTAATACCAGGTATCACATATCTATCAATCTCATCCTTTGGATTCCTTGTTAAGAAAACTCTTTTTGCCCCAGAGTCCAAATGCAAAGCAAGTTTATCGCGTTTTAAAAAACGACCTGTAGCATCAATTACAATATCAGCTTTTAACGCATCCCATGGTATGGATCCTGGTTCTCCGCCACTAATTACTCTAACTCGCTGATCCTTAACTACTAAGTAATTCCCATCTAATATAACATCATCTTTAATAGCACCATGGATGGAGTCTCTTGCAAGAAGATACTGTAAAATATCAGCCGCTCCAAAATCACTAATTGCAACAAAATTATAATTTGGATTTTCATAGCCCAATCTAAAAATATTACGACCAATTCTTCCAAAGCCATAGATAGCAATATTTATTTTTTTTGACATAATTTAAAAATTTTTATTAAGGTTAATTACTTGAACTTAAAAAGTACAAAAGAATATAGTTAATATATAAATACAATTTTCATTTTATCAATAAAAACAATAAATTTCATAAAATTTTTAAAAAATAAAAAAAAATAATTAAATATTTAATGAAATATTTACATTGATTAAATAAAATAAAAATCATTAATTAACAAAAAAACCTTATTCTATTTTTTCCCTGTTCTAGTATATCCAAGGGCACCATATCTATCATTTAAAACTATCACTCCATCCATTTCTCTATTTGAACCAATGTACGCTGTTGGCTCTTCATATTTATTATAGGTTTGAACATATCCATTCTCATCTTTTCCCGTTCCAAGATATAAAGTTCTTTTTTGTTCTTGATTATAAGCAGTAATAAATCCACCATGTCCATCATCTAATATTGTAATGGAGTTAACAACAACATCTCCTAGATTACCATTATTCAATTGATCATCTTCAGCCCCAATTAGAACAAATACCAATGACGCGCAAAGTATGCCAATCAATAAACTTTTTATATCTATACTATTCATAATAACTCCTCATGAATTAATAATTATTTTGTAAACGTAAATTTTCTGCATTAGATCATTTTTTTTTAATTAATTGATTCTGGTAGTCATCCATTTTTTCTAAAGATGAATTTTGGCTCAAGCTATCTGTATCAAAATCTCTATGCCATTCTTCCTTAGCATAAAGAATTTTAAGAATTAAAATAGCTGAATAGGATAAAAGGAAAAAAATATATATCACAGTATGCAATGTATTATCTCGATCAATCAAAAATAAGAAAACAAGTAGAAATAATGGCATCCAACGAATTAGTTTTTGAAAAAAAATTGTCATAATTTCAATTTAAGGTAGCTTCTACGAATCGGAGCATTTTCTTTTGTTTTGTTAGATAACCTAATCGGGTCTCAATATTTAAGTACCGCACATTCCTCCTTAAGGCGGCCCACGATAGACTACCATCATCTTTTTCTGGAAGTTTATTTTGCAAAACCACATTAAATGGACCTTTAGATAATTTTTCAAAATCTTGGGGATTTGTACATATTATAAAATCTCTGGGATTCTCATTCGATTTAATTGATATTTGTTGACTTTTATCTTTTTCCTTAAAAACATTATAACCGCGGAAATTATTATGCACAGATACCAGCAATCCATCTTTATCTGGTAATAAAATATTAAGGAATTGACTTCTACCATCATCAATCTCATCTAATGCTCTTTTTAACATTCCTCTAGACCACCCAGGTTTGAATTTTCTAAGTGCATGATAAGCACCCGTTCTAGAAAAAATCCTATTTGGATCTACAATCGTAGATTTATAGGGAATTTCCCGATTGTCATTTTGAATAAAAAATGCTAGACCTGGATAATTGTTTATATGGTGTTCAAGTGCCATTTTTGCTGTTTTTTCATCCCCATGAAGCCAGATATATCGATTCGGTGAGTTTCCATTTTGAATGATGTTAAACTTCACACCCGCAAAAAATATGGAAGATTCAACTTCTGATTTTTTTTCAATTTCTAATCCTATCAATAATGATATAGAAAAAAGATATAATAATCTATTTAACAAAAATTGCCTTTTGAACTTTCGAGTTTGACCCTGATTCCAATTTAATAAAATAAAGACCACTTGGTAATGCATTTGCATTCCATTGAATAATATGAGTCCCAGAAGAACGACTAATTGTATTCTGTGAAATAATTTTTCCTAAAATATTATATACGATAATATTCAGAGTACTAGGATGCTGTATATAAAATTTTATATTTGTAATAGGATTAAATGGATTTGGATAAGTTGGATATAAAGAAAAATCTTGAGCTTGGACATTTTGGTCATCTAGCATTAGATGTGTTGTATGGCAATGTTCCAGATCCCAACCATTTGAAGGATACACATCTAATGAATCAGGAGGACAATTTTGAAAAAAATTATGATGTGCATATATCGGTGTCCAAGTTGTCGTATCACCATTATAATCTCTAAAAAGTTGATGCCCATTATCCGCTATATTTCCATAAAATATATTTCCTAATGTTATAGAACCACCTACGATTGGCCAAGATGAACTTCCAACATATATACCACCACCAAAATAGCATTCACAGTCACAGTCACCATTGACAGCATTACTATAAATTATATTACCAAAAATATGCGGGTATGAATCACCAATAATTGCAATACCTCCACCAGCACCACCACAAGATCCAGCTCGATTATTTTTAATAATATTTCTATCTATCGTTGGGCTAGAATCTTCAATTAATATTCCTCCACCAAATTCTTCTGAGTTACCATTTTGAATTTGAAATCCCAATAAAATGGAAGATTGGTCTTGACCATTATTAATTGTTACTACGGGACCCTGATTATTCCCATCTAAAACAGGTTTCTCAAAATCATTTTCATCATAACCACTATAGATTAAAGATGAAAGAGAAATATTTTTATCTAAAAAATCAATTTGTCCTATATAAGTCCCTGGATCTACTAGAATTATATCTCCATTATTTGCATTTTCAATTGCATCTTGAATTGTTGAATAATCTTGATCGACTCTTATGATAGCAGGTCCATTATTTGCCCTGTAATCTAGAATCATATTAATGAGGTAATTATAATCTTCAGGTATATCTGGATCTAGAGTGGTAATATTAAACTGATATAAAAGATTTCCTTCTCTATCTAAAAAATACGTACTTCTCTGAACTGCTCCATAATCTGACCATACTGGATATCCATCTTCTTCAATATCTTCTACCCAGGGAAGGACACGACCATCAATCATTCCTTCGAGATTACCATTGAACTCATCTTTCCCAACACCTAATATACTTACATCATTGATTCCCATTGCCAACAAGTCATTATATATTGTATTTAAAAAACCGAACCGGCTTCTACAAGTGCCTCAGTATTCATGCCCAAAAAAAACAATACAAATATCACCTAAATAGTCATTTGGACCAATGATTTCACCAAAAGTATCCGAATTGGGATTTAAATCTTCTAAATTAAAATCACCTTGTCCATAAACGATAAAAATTAAAATCAGGTAATTTAAAAAAAATCTATTCATTATTATCTTCATTGATTCTATACCAAAGGGCAAGGACTAATGAACCAACAATAAAAAAAACAATTATAATAAATAAAATTAATTTTAATGTCATTATATAATATTTACATTATTCTAAAAATAATTCTAATCTAATGTTTATCAATCTAGAAAAATGATAAATCTTAATTTTTAAGATAATTTTATTCACAAAATTTACAAACTTAAAAAATTTACTCCCACTTAAGGATTTTTGTTTTCGGAAGAAATTGTGATATTTTTTTTTCCAATGAACCTAAAACTTCTTTTCTCATATGCATATCTGGACTTACAGTTTTGTTCTGCACTGAATATTTTTGATAATAAATATCTGATTTGGGATTGCGTTTTCGAATTCTATTAAAGTAATCCTTATTCATCCTAAATACCCCAAGTGTTATGTCTTTTAGTTTGTTTGTATCAATCTCCATAAATATTTTATCAAAAAACTTACAATAGATTTCATACCAATTTTTAATAATTATAACTGGGTCAAAACACAATCGCACTTCCCAACCTTTTTCTATAGCTTGCTTTACAGCACTTAATCTTTTATCCAAGGGAGGTGCACAATGTTCATATTTTTCACTTATAGGCTGTGGTGATAAAGTCCAACTTAAAATAACATTACGTGATGGCTCAATATTTTTTATTGCAGAAAAAAGAGCACTTTTGGTTCGGATTTCAATAAATAAATTTTTTTTATTTCTTGCATAATTTATCCATCGTGATGATAGGGGAATAATATTTTCCATTGCCAAAATATCCGTATTATATGATATTGATACAATCATTGGGTTTTGAGGATCATCGAGGTGATTGAGTTTTACACTTATTGCATCCATAAAATCTTCATCATTTACAAATAATACTAGATTCCCGCTTTGATACATCCCCTGTAAAAAACAATAATCGCAATTGTATAAACAATTTATTAATGGAGTATTATAGAAGGCATTTGGTGTAGAATATTCTTGAATCATATCAGAAGCGGGATAAATGAATGGCTCAGGTTTTTTGGAAAGTATAAGTTTCATTGATGTTTTTTGAGTCTGGAAATCCTGACCAGTACGATTAAATATATCCTTATAATGATTAATTTTTAATATTTTAGATTTAGGAAACTTTGATAATACGAGATCTGTAATTGAATATCCAATCGCTGCATTTTCAAGATATATATGGGAAAAATTAGGCAGTAAGTTTTGCACAGATATTTTTATAAATCCTATTTCGTTGAGTTTTTGATTGAGGTTTAGAGATATTTATTTGAGGACAAAGTACATTAGGTTGACGAATACGGTATCCTTTTGTTAAGCTAATGAGATTTAAAGTTTGGGTTCTAGTCAATAGCAATTGACTTTCAATATTTTGAATCCATTGTTGATCTATAATATTTAGAATGGGTGGATTTAATTCTTTTAAAAATTTGAATCTATTTAAAAATTCTTTTATTAATCCTAATTTAGATTTTATAAGAAATGAGATTTTTTCTTGATTAAAATTAATTTGATCTAAATCCATATAATCAGATACAATTTTGAGAAATGATATATTATGAATAGATACTATTTTTGAACAAACTTTAAAAATTTCAGATGCTTCCATATCTACTAAAGAGTCATACTTATTGCCTCCATTTTTAACACCCTTTGCAACCGTTGTAAGAATATTTTCATCAAATGAATGAGTTAATAAAATATCAGGATAAAAGACTCTTTTTGAAGAATCATCTATAATTTTATTAATGAGATATATATTTCCAATTTTTGAAATATTCTTTTTACCTCCTGCAGTACCTATATTGATAAACTGTACTGAATCATTCTTTACTGATTGAATAAAAGTCTGAACCCTGCTATTAATGTTTATAGTTCCCACACCGATTCCAATTAAAAAAAGATCATCTCTAGAAAAAACGGGAAAATTAAAATTCGGATTTCTCTCCAAACCAAAATAATGCACCAATGGAACAGACTCTGCTTTGAGTGCGGAAATTATGCACTGAATAGGCAATTTCTTAGAAAAAGGAAAATCGGACAATCTTCTTTTTTGGCTTATACTTTGTCTTCCATGGCTTTTTACCTTCCCATGATAATTTTAAACCTTCCGGTCTTCCTTCAGGACCATGCATAAACTTACTCTGTTTTTCTTTTTTTTCCATATCCAGGCTGATAGATTCAAGAATAAGATTTTTTGTTGAGCCGGATAAACGATCAAAATTCTCATAAATTATATCTCTTCCAAATCTTAGACCAATCGTTTTTAGTAATTTCCCCAAAAAATAGAATGTCACTCCACTTCCTAATCCAATCAAAAACTGTTCAGTATTAAAAAAAGTAGTTTTAATTTGTCCTGCAACTCCAAGCCCTGTTGTTGAAGCTAATATTAATGATCCAAAAAAAATACATGGTGTACCACAATACTCATATGATTTTTCAGCATAACGTACTTCAACAAGATTTTTTATTGGTACTATCATTATTACAACTCCATTTTCCATAAATATCACTTCTTTATTTTTAATATTAAAATGATTTGAAGAAGTGAAAATATCATCGGTTTTCGTAAATAATTGTACCCGTTGTGATTGCCCGATTGACAAAAGAATAAAACCTGTTAATAGAAATTTCATTTTCATTTTTATAAATTGCATGGAAATTTAATTAAGAGAATGTATTGCTCTCATCAAAGAATCTATATCATTCTGATCATTATAAATCTGTACTGAGAGTCTAATTAGATTATAATTTTTCCATTCAAAAACAGGGATCTCAATTTGATGAAATTCCCATAATTTTTGTTGAATATCACTTGGAACATTATGCGGAAGAGGGTGTGAGACCATTTGACCTAACCAACCATTACCATTGGATATTGGATCAGTCCCTAAAACAGATTGGAATCTTGTAAAGGCCTTTAAATTTATTTCACGGCATCTAAATTGTCTCTCTCTAATATTTTCATTATAAAATTGAATAGCTTTTGGAATTGTTAAAAATGCTGACATATCTCTTGTACCCTGCCATTGAAAATTTTTCAGGAATAATGAAGGTGTAGGATCGTCACCATCTTCCCCCCAACTATAAATAACTGGTTTTAGCCATTCTTGGTGTTCTTTTTTCACAAACAAAAATGAAGTACCTTTAGGTGCACATAACCATTTATGAAGTGCTCCGGTATAAAAATCACATCCTAATTCATGAATATTTAATTCAATATGCCCTGGGACATGTGCACCATCTATAATTGTCAAAATACCCCTATCTTTTGCAAAATTAATGATTTTTTTTATAGGGAAGACTAAAGCAGTTGGACTGGTAATTTGGGATAAAAATATAACCTTTGTCTTTGGTGAAACCCCTTTAAAAAATTCTTCTACAAAATTGTGTTCTGATTGAAGCGGGACTGGAATTTTTTGTTGTATAATTTTAACACCAGTTTTTTCACCCCAAGCATTCCAAGCTTTAATTAAAGCACCGTACTCATGATCACTCATGAGAACTTCATCACCAGGTTTAAAATTTAAATTATAAATAATATTTGATATTGCTGTCGTTGGATTTTGAAAAAAAATTAGTTCATCTTCTGAACATCCTAAAAAATTACCTAATGCTACTCTAGACTCTCTTAATGCAGGATATAATTGTTTTTGAAGGAATTGGACGGGTTGTGATTCCATTTTTTTTTGCCATTCCTGGTAATCTTCAAAAACTGGGTTTGGGCAGGCACCAAAACTCCCATGGTTTAAAAATATGATATTTTTTTCAAGAAGAAAATTATTTTTCATTTTGGTCAAAAAACTAACTTTAACTAAATCAAATTAAAATGGTAGAGGTTTCATTTTTCTAAACGCAAAATAAAAAATTAAAATGTGAATTAATCCAAATGTTTCAAATCCTAAGATATACCAAGGCCACTCTCCAAAAATCATAGGGTTATCAACTAATGGACGTTTTGATAGATACATATAGTTTGCATTAAGGATATAGTTAAAAAAGGAAATGAATATTATTAAAACTTGACAGATTAAAAACACATTAAACCATGATTTTTCTCGAATTCGATACCCTTCTACAACAGCTAAGTATATAGGAATCAAAATTATTCCAGTATGACCTGCATAATATTCATATATAAGATAAATGGTTTCACCATGATTTAGTTGAGGAGTCAGGAGTGCATGCAATGCACCTGGAATTCCAATCAAAGCTAAGAATTCAAATCCATTCTGATTTGGCTTTAACATCATGATCCCTGCCAAAATACCAGCTATACCACATAAATGTATCGGGAGAGAGGTTTTGATTGTCCACAGATTCAATTTGTACAAATAAATTTGTTGCCACCCTTCTAATGATATCATGAATATTCCTATAATAATCATAAGAACCCGTCTTTTATCTGGAGGAATCCTAATCGCAAACTGGATGATACCCAATGAAATTATTGTTGAAAAAATAATGCCCTTCCACCATAGAAATGAGAAAATGTTAATAATTGAAGGAATTCCCACTGATGGCTAAAAACGTCTTGATCTTTTTTTCAAAATAATCACCTGTTCGATCAAATTAGAAATTAAACTATCATTTAAGGATTTTGAAAAAAGATAACTAGAAACCTTTTGAATATCTTGTTTTGTTTTATTATAGTATTCAATTGCTGGATTCTGAATAGACAGTTTAATATTTTCGCGATCACCTTCTTCCCAATCTACCTCAAAATCATCGAACAGAATTTGAACCAAGGTGATCTGATCTTTCTGCAAAAGACCAATATCATTAAGTTTTACAAAAAATTTTCCCATAGAAATCTGGAAGCCTGTTAAATAACCAGATCTAGATATCTTCTTTCTGTATTTTTGTTCTAGTTCAAGATCTTTTTTTAACAATTTTAAAATGTTAAATACAAGATCAATACTTTTATGCTTAGGCGTAGGGTCATTGAAATGTTTTGGGGATAATAATTCAGGATCTCCAATTAAATAATTTATTCTTTGCAAATAATTTGTAATCAATTCAGAATAGAATCCACGCATTCTTTGGGTTATTGCTGTCCTGTTTTTTTTTGATAGCATCATAAAATAAATTGCATCCCTTAAAAGGAGTTCTATTTCTTCTATTAGATTATTTCCTTGAGAGTGATCTGCCTCAAGAAATGATATTTGTTTATCAAAATTAAAATCATAGAGCGGACTTTTCTTATTTGCCAATGATCCTCTTAATTTTTCCAAATTAGCATTAAATGATATATCTATATTTTGAATAACTTCATCAGGATTGTACTTCTTACGGAGTTGTTGAGTAGTAAATAAAATTTTCATTCTAGTCTAAATGTAGTAGCGGTTTATCATTGAAAGCAATGAACCAAAATTAATTATTTCAGCAGTAGAATTTTTTGTGTTTGAATCGAGTTCCCATGGATTAAACGAGCTAAATACATACCGGAAGCATGTTCATTTGCTTCCCATTTCAACTCATAAGATCCTGGTGATTTTTTACCATTAATTAATGATTCAATCTCTCTACCTTGAATATCAAAAATTGTTAAAGAAATTTTTTCTGATATACTTGTTATCGGAATGTCAAATTTAATAGTAGTTACAGGATTGAATGGATTGGGATAAGCTGGATATAGTGCGACTTTATTTGGGACAGGCCTATGATTAATATTTATTATACCTTTTTGAAAATTAGTCTCTTCGAAATTATTAAAAGAATAGAACAATTCAATTTTTGTTGATAGATCAATGGACAATTGTATAGTATCACTGCTAAAGATTCCTGCTCTAGCAAATTCTAAAATTGAATAGCCTCTATCAGGAAAATGGCTAGTTAGATATAACTCTTTATCTTTTGATAGAAATGGATAAAACTCAAATGGAGGTAATTCTGTGCTATAAATAAATTCTAATCTACCTGCCTTGATGCTATCACTTAAAATAATGGACAAGTCTGTACCGTTTTGAAAAAAATTTAATCGTCTACCAACCTGTGTAGTATCTTGATTGATTTCTCCATAGGTGTTTTGATACCAAGACCAGATTTTAATAAATGCCATTCCATCTTCAATATCAAATTTAGAATCAGGAGTGAATATATAATGAGGAACGGTACCTGTAAATGGTCCTAATTCATAATTATAATTTTTTAATTCCCAGTTTTCAACTAAATCCCACATATCATTGTAACTAATCACATTATCCAAATCATAATCACCTAGAATAGGTGTGTGAAAAGTATAAGCAATATCAACTGTGGTGAGGTTGGCTCCATCCTCTAAATATGAAAAATAAACAACTATAGAATCAAAACTTGCAAATGGAGGTTGTAAAACTATTTGGATTGAAGAGTCAGTTTTGAACGTTGAAAAATTTACAGAATCCATTACGCCAGAAGTCACACTAAACCCTATAGAGTCCACATTTTCATTAAAACTAAATGTTATTGGTGTACTTTCCATTAAAACTATAAAAGAATCTATAGAAACTGAAATAGAATCAATACTCGGAGGCAAAATATCATACAACTGTAATGAGCTTGTAAACGATTCACCAGAAAATGTGTTTCCGGATTCATCAAAAAGCGTCATGCTATCAGAAGGAACAAGTACAATATATTCATTCCCTGTTGGTGTCTGATTGTACTCGAGATTCACTCGTACGTTAATTTCCCCACCAATTAAATCATAACTATCGATTCGAGAGACACTAGTGATAGAACATGTATCTACAAGACTTCCATTTGAAGTGACTATTGCTTGAATATGATCTGATTGCAATGGCACGGAAGCCGAACTATCACCGAAAATTTGATCACTGAACTGAAGGTCTATATATGAATTATCATCCGCTAAAATATATGCAAGACTGGTAGGTGGAATATTATCTAAGGTTTCTATAATTAATCCAACATCAATGACAGCTTCATTTCCTCTTGCATCAACAAAGGCGCCATAGAAATGAAAATAAACAGTCGTGTCCCCTAAGAAATTTGAAATGGGATCTATTATTAATTCATTAGTTGAATCATTTAAACTTATGTTAAATGGTATATCAACACCTAAACTATCTCCATATTTAAGTGTTAAATATTCAAAAAAATCATTTGCAGTAATTGAATCACCGGTTTCATTATTATAAAGAGACTCGGATAATTGGATTACTATATTGGATGATAGTGAAACATCTGTAGATCCATCACCTATAATTGTAGAGATCACTGTTGGCGGATTTTGATCTGATAAACCTTGAGTGATCGAAGCACTTCTTAATAAACCTATCCCAAAAGAATTGAAAATAGATGCATTATTTTGTGGGAAAATTGTTATTTCTTCCTGACCTGTGGATTCACCAATCACAGAAATATAAAATCGAACAGTATCCTCTCCACTGGATAATGGTTCTCCATTAGCATTAGCTATATAGTCAATACTAACTCCAGTTGCAGTCCCACCATTTTGATCAAATGAAATTTCAAAGTCCGAAGGTTCTAAAGCTCCAGATCCGGTTGCGTCTGTAAACATATTTTCACTAAAATGTATTTCTAGAAAACTATCATCTTCAGCAATTAATGAGGATACAATCTCTGGCAAAGTTCCTACCGCTATTGCATAATTACCTGTTGCACCACCCCAACCATCTAAAATAATATAATAGGTTCCTTCAGGAAGATAAACGCTATCAATTATACTAGCATAATGAGGATTTTCTGGGATACCCGATTCAGGACAAAAATCTGGTAATCCATCATCCTCATCAACAATTCCAATTGCATTACCACAGGTATCTTTTATTGATAAAAAGGTATCAAAATCTGTTATTGGATCACAAGTATCAATGTAAAGTTTTTTGGGTGTAGCCAAGGTTAATTGATATGCGTAATCAACACCATCAGGAAAAGTATCAGAGGGCCAATCATTGCCCATTGTACCATTAAGCATTGAAGAATGAAAAAATGGAAGTGATGCTATAACAGAATCTACACATGCACCTGTTCCAATGCATGGTGTCGCATTTTCATAAACATCAGAATCCCAATATCCTTCTCCTTCATTATTTAATATGCCATCATTCCCATTCCCAGTTAAGTCTTCGATTGTATTATCATTTCCATCATTGAAATTCCAATATCCCATCAAATTCGGATTATTAGGGTCCTGAGTTACACACATTTCATTCTCTATTGTATTAGCATTTAGGGCAATATCCCATAATCGTACTTCATCAATCATACCACTAAAATAACCATCAGCAGATCCAACTGTAGTATTAATACTTTTTGCAATTTTCATTTCCATATCATCTATATAAGACCAGTTAATGGGACCGCCTGCAGTAGAAAAGCTTGCTTGTTCAATACCATTCTTAAAAATTCTTGCAATGCCCATTTGTGAATCATAAGTCCCAGCAATATGAGTCCATGTATTCAATTCAAGAGTGAATCCTGGCCAAAGTTGTAATCCATCTCCGTAGATGTCATTTTGTCCGCTACCTACGCTCAAAATAAATCGAAATTGATCTTCATAATAAATTAAAGCAAAACCTGATTCTTGGTCTGCTCCTGCAAGTCTTAGATATTGAATTATGGGATCAAAATCATCATAATTTGTAATTTCAGGATTTACCCAACATTCAATGGTCATTGCAGTACTTGGTTGAATTGTAGACGCACTTCCAATATTTACAAAATCATTATCATGAAATGTAAAACTTGCATCCTGACTCCATAGGGTTTGAAACAAAATTAATAGTATGAGAAGATTAAAATATTTATTCAACATTCACATACCCTTTACCAAATTCTCTAATGAACAAAGAATCATTATTTGCATCCCGCAGTATAGTATTAGATCCATAAAGTAATTCTGATTCACCTCTGGATACAGTGGAAAAATAAACAGTTGCCAATGACCATGTACCTCCTTCATTTTGATCTGATTCTAAATCTGGAAGAAAATAAATAAAAATATCAAGTATGCCTTGTTCATCAATAATGATTTCAATTGGATTATTCTCACTCATAAAAAATGGACCAGGAATTACTGAGTCTACAACAATACTCCCCCAGTCATATCTGATATCTAAATGAGCTGCCGCAGATGGTTCAAGTTCTAAACCATACAGTTCAATAGAAATTGATGTATCAACGATTGTATTAATATCTGGAGGATGGAAAAAAAGAGCTGGTGGTTTTAGTGCCATATTTTCTGGATCAAATGGATTATTTAATACATATTCAGCGTCTTGACAAGAAAAGAATAAAAAGAATGCAAATACTACATAACTACGCATAATAAACAAGGTTTAATTAAAAATGGATATTGAATTGAAATTGATTAAGATTGGGGTCATAGTCTAGATCAAAAAAATATTCTCCATCAAAATAATCATCGCTCGGTGCGACAAGGTATGCATGAAACATATTCACTATCCATATTGATGCTGCTACGCTACGGATATTTTTCATAAATGCATTATATTTTTGAGTATCTTTTGCATAAGCAATAATTTTAGGTCTTAATTCATATAGCGTATGTGGATCCATACCATCCTGATATGCATTATAATTTTTTTCAAACCCACCCCAAGCCTTATTATATTGATAGTATGCAATTAAAGCGGAAAAACCCAGTGTTGCTTCCGTACCCATGAAACCATAACCTGGATATTTTCGTTCTACCCATATTTGTCCACTTCCAGGTATTGCCGTTGACATCATTAGCGCCTTAATTTTTGTTGGAAGTGGTGGAATATACGGTATTCTAAAAATCTTCTTTTTTCGGGTGATATTTTCAGTAATATTTACTCTACTAGTATCTGAACCAACGGATAGAGTATCTGGTATGGGAAGTCCACTTACATTATAGGCTAACTTTTTCATTTCTAATAGCAAACTATCTGTAATACCACTACTATTCATTGCAAACTCATTCATCATAGTTTCCATCCCTACTGAAAATAATCGACCATTTATTAAAAATTCATCATCTTCATTTTTTTGAATATTTCCTGCAATTACATAATCCACATTAAGTCGTTTACCAATATCAACAGCGCACTCTTTACTCCAGCATGCCCAATAGTTTTTCTTTCTAGGATAAAAAATATTAATCTCATTTGTAATACCACCATCCTGAACTCTAAAGATTTTTAAATCACGAACAGTTTCTCTAAACTCTTCTGTAAGGTGCTCCGTTAGAGGATCAGATATAGCATACCCTTCGAACTTTAAAACAGCTAACTTATTCCCTGTTTTTAAAGAAACGTCCTTAGCGGAATTTGCTGCTAAGCAAAAACTCACAAGATGTATTATGAATATACCTCGGATCACGAACATCACTGTATTTGAAGGTTTGTTTTTCGCCCTTCCTTTAAACTTACATCACTCAAGATGATTGTCAAAGAAAGACCTTAAAATTATTATACTGTTAAAATTGGTTCATTGGATTATCTTTATACCATTGATCAAGCATTATTGAAATCAATTTATTGATACTAATCTCCACATCTCTATACAGATTTTTTGATGATGTTTGACCCATAATTTCGTGCCCGAATACCTTACTTGTCATCACATGTTTTGTAATTTTCTTATCTGACATTGATTGATAATAATCAGGTTCCCTTATACTGTATCCATAAATACTTAACATTACTAAATGCGATGAAGTTTTTTCTACCCTTGAATCAATAATATGTATATCTACCACCATTTTTGGCATCAAACCATCTACAATCTGGAGATCATGTTCTAAAAGTCGGAGTTTTATTAAACTATAAATTCTTTTTTCCCAAGTATCATCATCAACACCCTTTATATTCAATTCTAAAATTAAATTTTCGATACCTTTCAGATTCCCACCAAACCACGGTTTCTGCGAAAACGCTATATTAAAGAAAAGTAAAAAAGAAATTATGCTTTGGTATTTCAATATTACTTATTTAATTAAAACAATTTTCTGGGTTTGATTATAGGATTTACTATCAATATGAACGAAATAGATTCCACTAGACTGACCTATAGCATGCCAACGAATATTAGTTTCACCAATTGCAAGGTCATTACTCAATATTTCTTTAACAACTCGCCCTATGTTATCATAAATACGAACTGTGATAGGTATTGGTTCCACTTTATAGAAAGGGATATTTATTATTGGATTAAAGGGATTTGGATAAGCTAGATATACTTTAAGTGTATTTGGTAACTTATCCTTACTAAAAGTATGCACCACATCTTCCCCTTCTAATAGCAAATCTAAGATATAAATCATATACTCTGTATCTATTTCATTATTTGCATAAACTAATATACCATCTTGATCTATAATAAAATCTCTTGGGTATGGTGACCCTTGATTTGGAATATAATAATCATCATACGTAACACCTCCAAAACCACCAGGACCACTTCCATCATTACTTGATTCATCCTGAAGAATTAGATAAGTAATACCTGTATCATCTATAAATTGATCTATTTGTCCTTGGTTAACACCTGTTATACCAACCATCACGACACTATCTTGTGAAAAGGTCTGCCAAATAGATGTTTCAAAATCCGATAACTCCGGAATACATACAGGTCATCCTGGTGCAAAAAATGCAATCACAACAATTTTCCCTAAATAGTCACTTAAGGTAAAATCACCTGATCCATTTGCAACAATAGGAAGGGTAAAGTCTGGAGCTTCTACGCCAACAATCCCACCTTCATAATTGCCTATTACTGGAATTTCAATCTCTGATTCATCAGGATCATTGGATGTTATCTGTAAAACTCCAGAGGCATTTTCATTGGACTTTGTATAAACAATTTCCCCAATAGATGTATCACCTGGCTCTATATACTCTGGAAAATTCAATATCAAAAAATCATTATTGTTTATATAGGGTGTTGAAAAACCAAGTGCAAATTGTCCATTATTTTCAATCAATAGTTCAAAAGTATCACTTTCCCCTACTTCTAAAGCAGGAAAAACAATATCCCAAGAACTAATATCCAAATCAGCATCTTCTATTTCACCAAAAGAAAATACCTGTAAATGTTGCCATTCAGCAGAGTATATAACACTATCTTTTACACCAATTGACATAGTTCGTTTCCCGGTGCTCTTATATCCAACTAATTCAAGGTTTGATCCATTCCATTCAAGAATCTTTACATCCAACCAATCTGAAACCGCAATTTTATTTGAATCAAAAAGTGAAATTTTATTTGCTAAGCCAGGTGTATCAAAATGATCTAAGTATAATGGCTGATTGATATTAGAAATATTATATACTGAGACCCCATATGAACCTTCAGCAATAAATAATAAACTATCTTTTACAATAATGTCTTTAATAGCTCCACCAGTGGTAAAAGAACTTTGATCACACGAATCAGATGAACAATTAAATTCCTCTAATATCATACCGTATTCACCATTTCCAATGGCAAAACTATTTGAATCAATAAATGCAACTGTCCAAGCATTTTCACAAACACTTTTCATTAAAAAATTAGGATTTAGGGGATCAGAAATATCATATAATAATATTCCATCTTCGTGGGCAGCAACAGCAAAATAATTCCCATAAATATCTGAACCTTCAAAGGAAGGATTTTGAATATCAGCATCATCAATTGAAAGTGACCCAATATGCTCGGGGTTATAAGGATCAGAGAAATTTACAATCGCTGATCCTTCTTGTTTGGTTCTGCAAGTAAAAAAAGCAACAGTATCTCTGGCAGTTATCCATATACCAGGTAAAGAACGATTACCCATTGATACTTCGAAATTAGTTATTAAGGTTGGATTTAAAGGATTAGAAATATCATAAAAATCATATCCATCCAAATTGCCAGGTATAATCATGAGATCATTGATAATTTCTACATCCATAAGTTCTCTAGCTGGAGGATTATATCTGTTTTCTAAATGTAAATTTTTAGAAAAACAAACTATTGGAATAATTAAATAAATTATTTTATTCATCCAATATTATTCTTTAACCATAGGCACAAATCGAACAGGAAGTATTTTTTTTTCTTCAACCTTACCTTTTTCATCTTTTTCAATTATCCATAGATACTGCTGAGAAACATTTTCACCTACGGGGATAATCATCTTGCCCCCATTTTTTAATTGATCAACAAGCATTTCCGGGATTTTTTTTGGTGCAGCCGTAACCATCACTCTATCAAAAGGTGCTTCTTCTTCCCACCCTTTATAACCATCTCCTATTTTCACTGTCACATTATAATAATTATTTTTTTTTAGAATTTCTTTAGCTTTAATAGCAAGTGGTTCTACAATTTCTATGGTGTAGACATGTTCAGCAATATTTGAAAGAACAGCAGCTTGATAACCTGAACCAGTACCAATTTCCAACACTTTGTGATATTTTTTCACATCTAAATATTCAGTCATATATGCAACAATATATGGCTGACTAATTGTTTGATCATGCCCTATTGGAAGGGGGCTATCTGAATATGCTAATCTCTGTAAATTATCTGGAACAAATTCATGCCTTTTTACTTCCATTATAGCATCCAAAACAGATTGATCTTTAATACCTCTTTTTTTTATCTGATTTTCTAGCATATTATTTCTCTGAATTACATAATCATTAGTGATTTGTGTGCATCCTATAGTAAAAAGAAAAACGAACAAAAAGTATCTAAGATAAATATTAAATATTGTATTAATGTTTGCTCTATTTTTTATTATTAATTTTGTTTTATTCCCACCCATACAGAGTCATCAATGATCTGAGTGGGATATGTTTCGATATTATTTGGTTCTGTATCTAGAACTCCTTCCGCTTGCTTGTTGGATTTCATAAACGTCTTAAATATAAATTTTTCAGCCCTGCCTAAAGCAAGCCACTCCCTGACTTCACCTGTTTTATAACAAAAAGTTGTGTTATGCCATGCACAATTTATAGTGCCAGTTTTTGGATCAATTTTTCCACCTTTCAAAGAAAGATTCATATGAGGACATTTTTCATTTAAAGCATGAAAGTTTTCACCAATTTTTACAACCAAAATGGTTTCTTTATTTATTTTAAAAACTTGTTGTGGATTCAATTCAAAGGATTCAATCTTTTCAAATTTCCTCCAATTCAATCCATCTTCAGACTTTTGGTTTTTTTCCAACTTTTCTATTTCTTCACTTAAATGTATTTGATCCACTTCGTGAAGAGTAACACGTCCATCAATTCCTTTAACCATAGTACGCATATAATCTTTTATAACTACAGATTCTTTAACTTCTTGGTAAACATCATCAGAAATTAAAACCCTGGATTGAAACTGTTTATTTGCTGACTCTACACGACTAGCAAAATTCATTGCATCACCAATCGCTGTAAATCTTTTTGATTCTCCTGCTCCAATATCGCCCACAACAGCACTACCCCAATGGACCCCAATCCCTATATCAAAGTCTTTACCATACATTGTTTTTAAATAAGGTTTCATATCATCCATTTCATCACACATTTCGAGTGCAGCTTTAACAGCATATTCTGCTGGATTTTTTTCATTATTCAAACCAAAAATAGCTATCATCCCATCACCAATATAATTATCAACATGCCCATTATTTTTCTCAACAACATTCACCATCCTTTTAAAATATCTATTTAAAATAAATACAACATCATATGGTGTTAATTTTTCAGAGAATGGGGTAAATCCTCTGATATCACTAAATAGAATTGCAATTTTCTTGGACTCCCCCTGTCTATCAAATGACATATTTTGGATATCATCTGAATCTAATACCAATCTCCGGGCTGTTATGTCACCTTTAATTGTAGTCTGACATGCTAATCTAAATCCTTGTGTAGTATGTGCTTGCTCTATCAAAACTTTCTCTTTTTCAGTCTCTTCAGAACAATTATCTATTCCCTCAAGGATTAATAACCTACAGGTTGTACAGTTTCCTTCACCACCACATGCACTCACATGAGGAATATTATTCCTCTTTGCAGTTTCTAATATTGTAACATTGGGATGTGATTCACACTGTTTATTATCTGGCAGAAAAGTGATTTTAGCCATAACGTAACTTACCTTTCAAAAACCATTGAATCATTCTTAAATGATTTAAATTCTAAAACATTCCCACTTGGATCTTTAATAAAAAAGGTTCCCTGCTCACCTTTTAAATTTGCAAATCTAATTTTTGGTTTCACTATAAATTGCGTACCAAAATCTTTTATTTTTTCGCATAATTTTCCCCAATCATTCCAAGGTAAAATCACTCCAAAATGCCTAGATGAAACATTATCTCCATCTACTAAATTTGTATTCAGTGGGATACAGTCTTTTGGAGACAGATGAGCAACGATTTGATGACCATAAAAATTAAAATCAATCCATTTCTTAGATTCCCGTCCTAAAGTACACCCAAGAATATGTGTATAGAATTCCTTTGCTTTTTTTAAATCGGAAACTGGAAAAGCCAGATGAAATCTTGGGAGTTTCATTTAACAAGAATGAGTTTTTTAATATCTGAATTGTTATTATGTGATATTTTAACAAAATATAATCCACTGGATGAATTAGAGCCATCCCATATTATATTATGCGATCCCTTTTCCAATACATTATCTACTAATGTTTCAATTTTTCTTCCTCTAATATTAAATATATCTAATGTAACCATAGACCGGACGTTAATTAAAAAACGTATATTAGCAATAGGGTTAAGAGGATTAGGGAATATAGATACTATTTTAAAATCTGAAGGCGTTATGAAATTATTAATATTGATTTCCAATTCCTCACCAAAATAATACAAACCAAACATAATCATCATCTCATCCATACTTAGAAAACCATAAGAAATTGTTTCTTCTGTATTATTGTAATAGGTTGCCTCAAGTTCTAAACCATCGTCTAAATTCATTACCAAAGGAGGATCATATCTTATAATAGGTGGATGATCCCAATCATAAGAAATATATACAAGTTCACGATAATTGGGATCATTCTGATTTACTTTATATGCTTTAAATTCTGTATTATGCTTATGGGCATGGGAATAAAGCTGGAAAATAGAAATTATTTCATCAAACTCTTCTTCTATCCAAAAAAAAGCATTTAAGGTAGTTTCCTGCCCTGGAGGTAGTTCAATATCATTATTGTTAAAATCTAATATTTCTGCAATATGCTCTACTTCTGTTGAATCAGAAAAGTAAAAATTATTATAAACCTCACCAATTATTGTATCATTAGAATAATTTGCATAATGTGAATTCAAATCAAAGCCAAATGTAGGATCAACCTTGAGTGCTACACCATGAGGAAAGGAATAATCATACAACCTTGTCTGGGTACCAGATACAAACTTATGATATTGCATTTGCATTAGAATATTAAAATTATATGAACCATCAAGATTTCTTAAATCACGATATACACCTGATTCAGGTAAAAATTCAATAGCAGATTGGTCAAAGGTATAAACAATAAAATGGTGACTCCCAGGTCTCATTGTTGTTATTATACGATTGATATATAAAAAACCTTGGGTATCCGGTTCAACATAATAAAATAATTCTCTTTCAAATTGAGGAGGGACTTCAAAAGGAGGCAAATGCACCTGTAATCCATTTTCAGGAATCTCCAATGGCTCAAATTCCGGTGGTTCAAAAATCGTGGTATCTTCTAATAAAGATTCATTTGCGACAGTACCTGTTTCAGGGGCTCCAGCAATTATCCACTGCCGTATAAATTCTAGTTCTCCATTGGTTAAAAAATCCATCCCAAGTGGCATTATTACCCCATACTCTGGATGGTCTTCATAAAAATGCTCATAGTTATTTGCATTAATTTTTTCCCATAAAAAACTGGAATAAATGCTAGTAATTCCATCGGTGCCTACAAGTTCTAGTCCATCTTCAGCAGCATGTTCATTTGTAGGAGTCATATTAATAAGTTCTTCATAAGCAACATCTTCAGCTAATATTAAACCTGATTGTTCTGCAAAATAAAGTCCATGATCATGACAAGTGACACATTTTTGTGTCCAGATATTATCTTGGATAATCTCCCAAGTAGATGACTGTGGTAAAATGTTATCTACAAACAGAACTAACACAAAAATATTTTTAAATAAATTTTTCATTTTTCTAACGAATCACAGCAAACTTATTAACTATTTCATCAAGTTTTTCACCACTTTGTGGATCGAGATTAGATATATGATAAAGATATAATCCAGGACCAACCTCTTGGTTATTGATAGTTCTCATATCCCACCATTCACTCCCAGAAAACTCATTATCATGGTTTATTTCATATACCAACTCACCGGATAGTGTGAAAATTTTAATTTTACATTTTTGTGGGAGATTGGTAAATCGTATTTGTCTTTGAAATTCAGATTCTTTGAATTGCGACCGTCCTATGTAGGGATTAGGCACAACCTTAATTTGATTTAAATTTTCCTGAGGTTGGATACCCGGATAAGCCTGAACAAAATTTCGATCAAGTACTGTTGTACCTTTTGAATTTTCAATTGATGCATAACCTTCAGGATTGGCCCATTCATTTGGATTAGAATAATTAGTATCAATTTCAGTTTCAAACTGACCATTACCAATAGGTATGTAATTTGTGATATAAGTCGGTTCAACACCCATATCATAAGCTACGACAGAATATGTATATTCAATTCCATCAATGACATTTTGATCAATATAAATATATTTATAGGTAACACCATTCACTACTTTCCACTCTGATTCTTCTAACTTTATAATATCAAGTCCTGTATCTTCACCTAGACTAAACCATGGGGAATATGGGTCTGGACCACTAATACTATGGTTTCTTCGTTGTTCTCGTTCACAATCGTATGAATTAGAATAAACACAATGAAGAGAATCTTTTTCTGCAGATAAATCAAATTGCTTGTAAGGTCGCCACCCCACAAACAGACCATCTGTATCATAAATTCGATCAGATGCAGAACCCCATGTAGATCCGCCATCAATACTTTTATAGATCTTATAACCTTCAAAGTCTGAATAACCAGTTAATACATCAAATGTATTTTCAGCAGCATTATCCCAATAGATTTTAACAGAACCTGTATCTGTTTCTGTGTATACTGTAGGTCGTGTTGGTGGAGTAAAACCTTGATATCTTGAATTGTACATTACTTGTGCAAATCGAGCATTATTTATTAAATCATCTTCATTTTGTCCAAAAATAATGCAGAATGAAAAAGGAACTTCACGACCAACCGGAAGATCAAATGGACCACAACTTAAAAAAATGGAACAGTCAAGACCTGGTGGATCTCTAAGAAAGGCCGTCTCTTCCAAAAGCCCCTCCAGTGAGTCAAAATGAGGATTCAATTCAGAGCCAAGATCTGTTCCAGGATTCTGAGTATGGAAATGCCATTGTTTTTCATTTTGACTTAAGTTGGTTGTATCTCCAGCCATAATTTTATACATAATCTCTTCTTTATTTCTAGCTTGTGGGCAACCTTCCGCACCAGTATAACAACTACTACTATTACTTTCCATTTGAGGAACTCCCGGTCGACTATACCAGTCAAACCAATGCCAATCAGTCATTTTCAAAGGTTCACCAGGAAAGATATCTACTGTACCATCTTGATCGAGATCTACCGGATCTGTTGCTCTTGGAGAATCTAATAGTTGAGTTGCAACAATGCCAAAATCAGTACCTGCTGGAGCATCACCATTCATAGCATAGCCAGCAGAACCACTCAGACCATCATAGTCACCAACCATTGCCATAGATATTAACATACGTTCATTATTTAATTCGAAAATTTCCCAGTAATATTTCATGAAATCATCATCATTTGTATGATAAGCAGAATTATAACCACTTTCATCACCTACTAATACATCAGCATCAAAATAAAAACCTAAGGTTGTACCTTCATAATCAAAACCTTTACCTTTATTTAGCTTTGTTCCATCTGGCATAATCATTCCTTCACCACATTTTTGATTTCCATAGTCATCAATAATCGGATTTCCATTCTCATCTTCGGCACACCAATCCCCGCTTTCATTACGCACTTTCACTGTTACAAATAATATGTCTTCAGCATAAGAGACACCATATGAATGGGCTTCTGCCATAACACGAAGACCCATTGGATATCCTGTCTGTTCATAATCATCATTTGTGTTAACCATATTTCCACGGTGTGCCCATCGATCATCAAATTCCATATATACTTCCATATCTGAAATGAACCTACCTGGGACTTCTTCCCAGCAATCCGGATCTTTTCTTGATTGTGAACAACCGGGTAGATTTATATTATAATCTTGAGACCACCAACCCGGCCAGAATGATTCATGTAGTCCTGTTGTCTCATTATAACGTTCTGGCCATGTATCAGAAAAAGCGCTGTGTGCTAAAAGTGGATATGTGTCCCCTGGATCAGTGACATAAGTATCCCCAAAAATATCACCATTTTTCACAGCAGTATTATGTGTATTGACTCTCGCCATTGTAGAGGCATGCCATTCACCATTTGGGGAATTTTGGATCCTAGACAACCAAGACTCTGCAACATTAAAACCATAATACATATATTCATCATCGGCTGTCCATTCTTCCAAATCTTTACCATAATTATAAAAATCGAATTGATCTTCTCTACGAATCAATTTTGGTCTTAAAGCCCATGGATAAATGAGACCAATACGCGCATTTGCATTATTTGGATCCAATTCACCAAAAGAAGATAATGACAGTCTTTTTGTTTCATCATCAATCGCCCATTGATATGGTCCATCAAAGAAGTCCTTTGAAAATTTCTTTGAGATACTATCTGGAGACCATTTACCAAAATCTTCGTTGGTATCAAAGATAATACCCACAAAAGTAGTATCACCTTCTTCGAACCATCGATCATATGCATCACTTGATTCCCAAATACCATAAAGAGTGATACCATCATCATCGATAATATATTCCAGATTATCCCAAGAAAAATGATGTGAATATTGATGTCCAGGCACTCCTGCCAAAAATGCTACAGATGGAAGATATGAATAGCCATTCCAAATTCCCATAGGATGCTCATCCCAATTAATGATATTCCCATAATTAGAGATTGCTGTTTGAGCCTTACCTTGAAGCAGATATCCAATAGCTCTATCACTCATTGGATTTGTTGGGAAAGGATTATCACCAATCTTCCCAACATGATTATAATAGAAGTGATCATTGAATGATGATTGCAATTCTTTCTTCTCTTCTGAAAAAATCAAACAAACTAAAATAGGAACTTTAAATACCAGATATTTATAATTCATAATATTATTTTATTTAAAAATCTCTCTAAGAAGTTTTAAAGATATATTCCCGCCACAAATAAGGACACCAATTCTAGAGCCCTTTAAATCATCTTTCATTTTTAATAATGCCGCAACTGCAGTCCCCGCAGCTCCTTCTATAAGTTGATGCTCATTTTCTATATAACAGAGCATAGCATTTTGGATTTCATTTTCATTTATTAATATAGATTGATCTATAACATCACAACAAATTGGAAAAGTGATCGAATCTTCTTCTACACCACCAGCAGTTCCATCTGATAAAGTGGGGGTAGATTCCATATTTAATACTTTCCCTTCATTAATAGAATGAATCATAACTGCAGAATTTTTAGGTGAGCATCCAATAATATGAAATTGAGGCCAAACCGATTTTAAATATGTTGACACACCTCCTATAAGACCACCACCACCAACTGAAATTATCATTGCATCTAGACCAGCACATTGCGAACCAATTTCAACACCAATAGTACCTTGTCCAGCAATAACATAAGGGTCATTATAAGGAGATACATAAGTTTGACCCCTTGATTGTGAAACTTGTCTAGCTTTTCTTTCAGCTTCAACACAGTCATTACCATAAATTTTTATTTTTGCTCCAAAATTTTCTATATTTTTCAATTTTGTTGATGAAGCATCATTCGGAACATAAATTGTACAACTCATGCCCAATTTTTGGGCTGCATATGCCACAGCTGCGCCATGATTACCTGTTGAAGCAGAGATGACACCTTTGTTTTTTTCTTTTAAAGATAATGAAATAAGCTTATTTACAGCACCTCTGGCTTTGAAGGAACCAGTAACTTGAAGATTTTCCAATTTAAACCAAACTTCTCCCTCTAACAATTTTGAAAAGAATACAGAATAATGAAGGTATGTTTCTCTTATATAAGGTTTAATACTCTTAGATGCAATTAATATATTTTTTGTTAGATCCATAATCGGAAATTGATTTATAATTAAACAGGATGCATTGAAATAACTATTCCTGCAAAAAATACTCCGAACCCATTTGCAACCATATCTTTAATACTAAAATAACCATTTTTACTTCTTTTATCATTAAGCTCTTTAAGAGTTCCTGCAGAAAAACTCATTAAGGAAGAATAGGGAAGCGCTAATTCTTCATCTAATTTAAATTTATTTACCAAGACATATTGTACTCCTAATGAAACCAGACAGCTATAGGAAAAATGTTGAACCTTATCAATTGCTACCCATTTATCTATAGGTTTTTGTGTTTTTAATTTTTCTTTTAATGGTTTTTCTTTTGCAAAAAGCAGACTTGGATCCATTAAGGAAAGGATTAATAGTATCATTAAATATCTGAAAATCATATTTCTCATAAGGTTAAAAAATGTAAACTTTTTTTTCTAGATATATCAATGTATGAATCTACGGATATTCTAAAATCAAAAATTCACTTATAAGATAAATCTCCTTATTTAAGGCTAAATCTTAATAGTCTTAAGCTATAAATATATAATAAAATAGAAAGCCAATTAGAGGACCAATTATGAATGCAATAAACCTAAATAAACCTGGATTATTTTCAATAAGATTTTTAATACTTCCCACCTTAAAAGTTAATACAATTAAATTTTAAAATGCAGTAAGAGAATTATTAAAATTTATTCCTTAAAAAATTAATTATTCCTAATAATAAACAATCAATATCTGATTGCATCTAATGAATCTATTAGAGTACCACCTAGATTAAATATTATTAATTTTATTTTCAATAAACTCTAAATCAATGAAAAATAATATACAGTATAAATAAATATAAAATAACATAATGGTCTAAAGGTTAATCTATCTCTTACAATTATTTTACCATTTGTTAAAGCCAGAAGCTTTATATCTTTAATAAAATATTTTTCAGGCAATATGTCGTATTCCCTTTTAAAAGTAATTTTTTTACCAGATCTTTTAATATACTCACCATAATAGAAATTACCATCTTCAAGAATTAATTTATCTTTTCCTTGCTTCCAAAAAACACTTTTCTCTTCTAATACAAGCTGATCATTTTTTGTTTGACCATAGATTAATCCCGACAATATTAATAGAAAAATCACTTTTATTTTCATATTACAATCTACTCAAAATGAAAAAAAAACAAGAAACTTATAGGATATTAATCTTTTTTTAGTTTCTGCCTGAGAATAAATAATATTTATAATGAGAAAGGGAATAAAAAATCTTTTAGACATTAATATTGC
>CAZPHE010000022.1:0-31370 GCA_964586315.1 uncultured bacterium
TTGTCACACAAACGATCTAAAAAAGGGCTCGGGTTACCGGGCCCTTTTTTTATGATCTAAATTTGTTTAGTAAGTTTAAATTACTTTTCTATATTTGAATGATTTTGAGGTAATAATGAGGTATATACTTTTAGTAGGTTTGTTATCGTTTTTATCTGCGGCTAACGATAAGGCACCATTTAACAGGACAAGGGATAGAGAAATAGATGTACAACATATTAAAATTGATGTGTCTGTAGATATAGCGTCTGGTTCTGTATATGGAAATGTAATTCATACAATATCTCCTTTAAGTTCATCTTTGAATTCTTTTAGTTTAGATGCGGATGATATGATTATTAGAAGGGTTAGGATAGATAATAATGATATAGGATTTAAACATTCAGGTGGTAAGATCTTCATTAATTTAATGAGATCTATAGGTTGGGAAGATACGATTAATGTTAAAATAGATTATTCTGCTAAGCCATTATTGGGTACATTTTTTATTAAACCAGATGATATATATCCTGATAAGCCCTGGCAGGCCTGGACTCAAGGAGAAGAGACGGATAATCATCATTGGGTACCTCTTTATGATTACCCAAATGATCGGTCTACTTTTGAAACTATACTTACGGTAGATCAGAAATTTAAAGCTGTTTCAAATGGTGAACTTGTTTCAATAAAAACAAATAAAGACGGTACACATACCTGGCACTGGCGTGAAAATCATCCCATGGTGTCCTACTTAATTTCTTATGTTGTAGGAGAATATGAAAAAGTAGAAGACTCATATAATAATATACCTGTGAATTATTGGGTCTATAAAGAAAATAAGAGCGAAACCAAACGGTCTTTTGGTCTTACAACAGATATGATGAAATATTTTAATAGGGTTACGGGTGTAGATTATCCGTATGAAAAATATGATCAGATCATTGTTGATGATTTTATGTTTGGAGGTATGGAAAATATTACACTTACGCATAATACAGATCGCACGATGCATGACGAATTTGCAGCACCAGATGTAAGTAGTGTCGGTTTAGTTGGTCACGAACTTGCTCATCAGTGGTATGGAGATTTGATCACAACGAGAAACTGGGCGAATATTTGGTTAAATGAAGGTTTTGCTACTTTTTTTTCCAGGAAGTACCGTGAGCATAAGTTTGGATATAATGAAGGTGAATATATTCGTTTAGGAGAAATACGGAGTTACTTTGGATCTAATAAGAAATGGAGACGTCCTACAGTTCATGATCAATATTTTGTACCTATGGATCTTTTTGATGGACATGTATATGCAAAAGGAAGTCTTATTCTGAGTATGATGAAGGATGTCCTTGGAGATGATCCTTTTTGGAAGGCTATACAATATTACACAGAATTTTATAAATATAAGTGTGTTGAAACACAGGATTTAAAAAGATCTATTGAAGAAATAACAGGACAAAATTTAGATTGGTTTTTTAAGCAATGGGTTTATGAACCTGGTTATCCAGAATATGATGTCAAGTGGATCTACAATCAGAGAAATCGATCTGTTCAATTAAGAGTTAAACAAAACCAACATGGTAATTTATTTAAAATGCCTGTAAAAGTTAGAATTGATGATATAGTTCATACGATTTGGATAGAAGATAAAGAATTATTACATGAGATTCCTGCTCAAGTACGTCCGGAACTTGTGATTTTCAATGCAGGTATGAGCATTCCATGTGAATTAAAATTTAATAAGTCGATATCAGAATGGATATTACAATTGGAAAAAGGACCACATATATTAGATAGAATCGCAGCCATTAATGTGTTAAAAAAGAAGAAAGGACGTCGAAATGTAGAATTAGCACTTTTGAAGTCTGCACAATCTGATCCTTTCTGGGGAGTGCGTTATGAAGCTGTTAATGGATTTGCTGCTCTAAAATCAAAAAGATATGCTAAAGATTTAATGGAATTATCAAATAATCAGGATAACAGGGTTCGCAGGGCTATTTGGCGAGCACTAAAAAATTATAAAGATGATGAAAATGTAAGTTTGTTTTTACAAAATATTATTGAAACAGATAAAAAGTATTATAGCGTTAGTGATGCGTTTAAAGCACTAGTAGTAGTAGATACGGCGGCATCAAGACAAAAGGTTGAAAACTTACTCAATACTGATTCTCACACAGATGTAATTCGTAAGGCAGCTATTTCTTATTTTGGTAGTGTTAAAAATGATAAAAACTATAAACGATTAAAAAAATTGGTGCAATATGGTGGTACGACATGGGATGCACGACCTGAAGCAGTAAATCAGTTAAGTAAATATGCCAAAGAAAAACCAGAAACTCTGGATTTATTTGTAGAGCTTTTAGATGATAAATCTCGGGATATTCGCAGAAATTCAATCAGAGCACTAGGGCGCTATGGAAATAAAAAGCATTTAGGAGCATTAGATGATGTTTTAGCAACGGATCCTATTCTTGATAGAGATGTTCGAACATCTAAAAATAATATCTTAAATCCTCCAAAAAAACCTGCGAAAAAAGGTGTAGAAAAAGAATTGAAAGAAGCAAATGAAAAACTGGAAAATATAAGAAAGATTTTAAATTAATGAATTTTTGTTGGTCAGTTTGGCTGGTACCACATCCCAAAAAAAAATCTAAATATCAAGAGTTAATTAATTTGTTTTGTAACAGGTATGGATCACCTATTTTTAATCCTCATGTTACTTTATACGGTCGGCTAAGTATTGATCCTGAATCAACATTTCCATTTTTTGATAAATTAATCACAGACTATCAAAATTTTAATTTAAATCCAAAAAAATTGAAATTAGATACTCCTCCTTGGAAATCTTTAATTATAACATTCAATGAAAACACCCTGCTTAATGAATTTCAAAAAGAGATTAATTATACATTAAAGGGGTCTCATGAATATATTTTTGAACCTCATTTAAGTCTAGCATATGGTAATTTTAAATGTAATCAAGATGATTTTGATTTAATTTCTTTAGATGAAAGTATATGTTTTTCAGATGTAGCTTTGGTGATGACTCCTGATCAAATTCAAGAGTGGAAAATAATAAAAACCTTCAAATTAAATAAAAGTGAAAAATGAAGAATCCCTATCTTGTAATTATTGATGTCCAAGAAAAATTGTATCCAGTTATGCATGATCATGAAACACTATTAAATAATCTTTGTAAACTTGTAAAAGGTTTCCATTTATTTGAATTACCAATCTTAATTACAGAGCAAGCTCCCCATAAATTAGGAGAAACAATTGATTCTATAAGTAATTTATTCATTGATTTTGATCCAATCATAAAATCATCCTTTTCATGTGCAGGAGACCCAGATTTTATAAAAAAATCCAGTAATTTATCTGCAGATGGAATTGTTTTAGCAGGGATAGAGACTCATGTCTGTATCTATCAGACTGAACGAGATTTAATCCGTAGAGGTCATCATGTTGAAGTTGTAACTGATGCTGTTAGATCTCGTGATCCAATTAATCATAACATAGCTTTGGATCGTATACGAAATAATGGTGGGTTTTTAACAACTGTAGAAATGATCTTGTTTAATATTCAAGAAAATGCAAAAGGTGACAGATTTAGAGAATTAGTTAAAATTGTTAAATAATAAATAATAATTATTAACAAAAAGGATATAATATGAAGAATTTAGTTTTGATTTTTAATATATTAATATTTTTTATTTTTTTTTCCTGTAATGGGAAAGTAGAAAATATCGTAGTGAATACCCCAACTATACAATGTGGAATGTGTCAAAAAACGATTGAAATTGGTTTGGGAAAGATATCAGGAATCTCTGGTTCAAAAGTTGATCTTGAGACTAAAACAACAGCCGTAACTTTTAATCCAGAAAAAACTAATTTAGTTACAATTGAAAAAACTATTTCCGAGTTAGGTTATCAGGCGAATGAAATAAAGGCTGATGATAAAGCATATAAGGATCTACCTGCCTGTTGTAAAATAGGTGGTATGGATAAGAAATGATCTAGCTTTAAATGGTTATTCTTATTAAAAAAAATATTTTGATTTTTTATAATTTTTTTTATTTTTTCTATAAATATAAAAATTGCTTTCAAAATCAGTCAAAATGTGTAATTTACCTCTTTAATTGAAGAATATGATATTATGAAATTCTTAAAACATATTATTTTGTGTCTAGTTTTGATAGGGGCCATACCTATTTCAGATTTAGGATTGGTACATGCAGAATTGGCTGCTGAGCAGAAGAAAAAGAAGAAAAAGAAGAAAAAAAATTCATATATTAAGAAAAAATAAACATATAAAAAATCTTAAAAGAAAAAAAAGAAAAAGAAAAAGAAGAAAAAGAAAAAGAAGAAAAAATCATCAGATGAGAGCAAAACTGAGGAAGGTGCTCCTGCTAAAGAAGCAATTGAGTCAGCACCTGCATCAAAAAAGACAACTCGAACCAGTTCTGCATCCTATGCTGATGAATTATTCAATCTAACTGGCGAACTCCAGGCTTCGAATAAGGAATTGGCTCGTGCAACAAGATATTTTTATGGAGATGAAGTAAAACAGCAACCAGTTTCTTTAGATTCAAAACCTTATTTTTCAACAGAGGATTTTGAAAAAGAATCAAAGCTCAATCCTGACAATTTATATATCCAACGTCAACTTGGATTGCACTATGAAGCAAATGGAAACTATGCTGCAGCAAAAGAAGTCTATTTAAGAGAGGTGGCTAAAAAGCCATATAATCCTGACTCTCATTATTTCTTAGGATCACTTTATGCTAATCTAGGAGAATATCAAAAAGCAAAATATTCATTTGAGGAAGCATTATATCTTGATCCAAGCCATCAGGCAACAATCGAAGCCATGTCTATGTTTGTTCAAACTAAAGACCAGAGGGAGTTGAGTAGCGGTTTATTAGATTATTCATCAAATAAACAACCTGATGGTCCAGCTAAAAAAATTACTATGATAAGAGAAGCTATGGCTGCTAATAATTATATAGAAGCCTTAAATATAGCAGAAGAAGGTTCCGAAAAATATCCTGAACAAAATGGATTTATTCAACTGATTGGTGAAAATCAACTTAAGTTAGGTCGTACGGAAGATGCGAAAAGATCATTCCAAAGAGCGATCAAGGTTGGGCCTAAAGATATACAACCACATATTTCTTTAGCAGATTTATATTTTGATCAGGGTAAATATGTTTATGCAGCTCTATCCTATAGTGATGCCGTATATCTTGATCCTGATAATAGTGATTTTCGCTATATGCAAGGATTAAGCTATTTTAATGCACATGAATGGGGTAGAACAGCTGCTTCATGGGAAGACCTTTTACATTATCGCCCTAATGATGCAATTGTTAAAACATTGCTTCCACAAACCTACTATATTTTGGCGGTAGAATATAACCGTTTAGGTAATCCCACCATGGGTCGTCAGGCGTTTAAGAATGCACTATCAGTTAATAATAATCATTCTATTTGGCTACCTGGAGCGATGGGTGTTTTAGGTAAATATTATCGTGAAAAGAATATGTACAATGAATCCCTTATTGCTTTTCAAGAAGTTCTTGAGCTCACTCCAAACAATGCCGATGCATATATGGGAATGGGTATCACTTATTGGGAAATGGATGAAAAACAATTGGCCCGTGCTTCTTGGGAGAGAAGTCTAGAGATAAAGCCAGATAATAATGAATCAAAAGGTTGGCTTATATTATCTTTGCAGGGCTCCTAAATTTTTTTTATTACTACTTTTAAAAAATTTAATTCTGAAACCACACTTTACTCTTTATTATTAATGGTCCGCATTATATTTATTGCGGTTTTTCTTTCTTCTATTGTTTTTAATCAAAACTATTATAGAGGAGATTCATTAATCCAAAAAGGTGTTTATGCATTTTATAATTATGAATTTGATGAAGCAGTAACCATATTGGATAAAGCAAGAAAAGAGTTCCCAGAACATCCAGGTGTGCATTTAATCTGGGTTGCTTCCCTTTGGGTTCAATCTCAAGCATATAATTCTACAGAAGAAACGTATAGTACACTTGAGAGTGGTTTAACAAAAATTTATCCAATATATAAAGAATTAGTATTAAAATATGAATATGACCCTAATTATAGGTTATATCAAGGATCAGCAGTAGGGTTAACTGCTAGAGTGACTCTTGGAAGAAAACAATGGTTAAAGACTTTATTTTGGTCCTATAAAGGGTTTTCGATTATTGATGATGTCGCAAATAATTATCCTAATATTTATGATGCACAGTTACCTATAGGAATTGTTGAATATTATGCTGGTATTAGCAATATTATATTAAAGTGGGCAGTAAAAATTTATGGTTTAGAGGCATCTAAAAGATCTGGTTTAGAAAAAATTTTAATAGCAGCAGATAAGGGTCAATGGTCTTGGATTGAGGCAAAGTCCATATTATGCAATCTCTATCTTTGGGTAGAAAATGACCCTCTGTTATCTCTTGAACATTCAAAGGATCTTGTAGAACAATTTCCAAAAAATTATTATTTTAATCTTTTATATTTTGAATCAATGATTCGAAATAAAAATATAGCCCAGTCATTATTAGTTTTGGAAAATATGGAAGATATCTTAAATAATCTAACAATTAGACAAAAGGAATGGTATTCATCTTATCAATATTATGCAAAAGCACTATTTAGTTTTTATCAAGAAGATTATCTCAAAGTACTAGAATCTATTGATCCTGCAATTAATAATTATTCTGGAGAGCTTGATATTGTTCTAGGAAATTCATATTTATTACAAGGTATGGCAAATGATAAATTATATAGAAGGGATGAAGCTCGAAATAGTTATAATCATTGTATCGCCTTAGACAACTTCTCTAGTTCTATCAAATTAGCCAAAAAATATTTAAATCAGCCATATTCAGGAAACTGATGCAGGTCTATTGTCCAAGTATAACACAATATCAAAGATGGGAGACACGTTGTGTAATGGTAGGAGATGTAGGCATAGGAGGGCATAATCCTATTCGTATCCAATCTATGACTACAACAGATACTATGGATACAGAAGAAACCATTGCTCAATCCATTAGAATGATAGAAGCGGGTTGTGAAATTGTTCGTATTACTACACCAAGTATTAAAGAAGCAAAAAATCTAAAATTTATCAAGGAAGGATTAAGGTCTAAGGGATATAGAATCCCTATAGTAGCTGATATTCATTTCACACCCAATGCAGCAGAAATTGCTGCAACTATTGTGGAAAAGGTTCGTATAAATCCTGGCAATTACGCCGATCGTAAAAATTTTCAAACCCATGATTATTCAAACCAATCTTATAGTGATGAATTAGATCGTATCCAAACTAGTTTTAGACCTTTAGTTCTTATCTGTAAGGAGAATGGTACCGCCATGAGAATTGGAACTAACCATGGATCATTATCTGATCGTATCATGAGCCGTTATGGAGACACACCTTTAGGAATGGTAGAATCTGCAATGGAATTTATTCGTATAGCTAATAATGAAGGATTCTATGATTTAATTCTATCTATGAAGGCCAGTAACACCCAAGTTATGGTACAGGCCTATAGACTTTTGGTTAAAACAATGACAGATGAAAGCATGAATTACCCACTTCATTTAGGTGTTACGGAAGCTGGTGAAGCAGAAGATGGCAGAATTAAATCAGCTGTTGGAATTGGTGCATTGCTTGAAGATGGTCTAGGAGATACTATCAGGGTATCTCTTACTGAAAAACCAGAAGCAGAGATCCCAGTTGCCAAAATGATTGTAAATCGTTACGAACAAAAAAAAGATATTCTTATTGAATTACCAAAAATTAGTATTCTTCCGTATGATCCTTTTTTCCATAAACGGCGTTATTCTAACCAAATCCATAATGTTGGTGGGAATCAGGTTCCTATAGTAATCGGCGACTTGTCTTCTAAAAAATCAATTAAGCGTGAAGATTTAGGTCAATTTGGTTATTTATACATACCAGAAAAGGATAAATGGCATATATCTGATATATCAATAGACTATATATATATTGGAATAAATACAATTCATTTTGAACTTCCTGGTACTTTAACTATTATTCGTGATTATGATGGATTGGACGATCAAAACAATAATTATTCGCTGTATTCAATTAAGGAAATAAACCAAATTCCTTCAGATGGTGTATCCTTTTTATCCTGCAAGGATACAGATCCAATTTTTGATAAGTTAAAATTATTATCCAACTGCATTGTTATTTTAGATACAGAATATCCGCGAGGTTATATTGCCCAAAGACGTTTTATTATAGAATGTATAAATAATGATATATTTAACCCGATAATATTAAAGCGGAACTATCGTAACCTTTCCAAAGAACAATTATTGCTTTTTTCATCTATAGATATTGGAGCACTTCAAATCGATGGTTTTGGTGATGGTATTTGGATCAATTCAGATCTTAATGGTAGTTTTATAAATGAGACTGCATTTGGTATACTGCAAGCCAGTAGAACTCGTATTTCAAAGACTGAATATATTTCATGCCCTTCGTGCGGTCGCACATTATTTGATCTCCAAGAAACAACGGCTAAAATTCGTGCACGTACAGACCATTTGAAAGGAATAAAATTAGGAATTATGGGTTGCATAGTGAATGGTCCAGGGGAAATGGCTGATGCAGATTATGGTTATGTTGGTACGGGTTCAGGGTTAATTTCACTATATAAAGGGCAAGAGATTGTGGAAAAAAATATTAAAGAGGATAAAGCAGTTGATGCATTGATCCAATTAATTGATTCAAATGGTGATTGGATAGAACCTAGTGATGTTTAACATTGTTCATCTATCTTTGAGAATCGTATTATTAGTATCATTAAATCAAGAAAGTTGATAAAAAAGAGATCATTATGAAAAAACTTATTATCATATTTACCATTACTTTGTTATATCCTCAAACCACTGAAAATTCCATTTCACCTGTTGTGACTTATTGGAAAACCCTCACTCAAGAAGAAAAAGAAATTTTTTTATTTTCTTATCTTACTATGGTATATGAAACTCACTCTGAGCTAAAGAACTCAGTTGGTTATGGTGGTATAACGGAATGGTATTATGAAAACCGTGCTGAGATGGTATATGGAATTTTTGACCAATTGGAAATAGTAAGAATCTCAGAAATAGTTCAATGGATAAATGAGTTTTATTCTCATGACGAGTATGCAAACCGTCCATTTATAGAGGCATTGGAATTTGCATATAGGTTTGCAGAAGCTTCTGGTACTAATATATGGGAAAAGTATGAAAATCTGCAATTTGATAAAATCAAACCTGGAAAGGATTAGATGTCCCGTTTTCAGCCAGAATTTATTAAGGATTGGCTGAATATATATAGAGATGGAGGCTTTCTACACCTTTTTAAAATAAAAGGATGGGTTATTGTAATTGCATTTTTTTTATTTTATCTTATTCGGGATTCAATTCTATATATACTTATACCGTATCTTGCTTATTCTAATCTAAAATCCTGTTTTTAAGTTTGGATTGTTATTGTGATATTTTAAATAAATTTTTCTAAATATTTTTGGGCTATGCATTTTTTAATGTTAATTAGGTGTTAGTTTATACCCATGAAGCATAGGTTATTATTATTTTTTAACTTTATTTGTTTTTTATCTGCACAGATTTTAACAGATAAGAATTTTCACTGTAGTAAAGCCAATTCAGCTTCTAGGTTTTATTCAATAAATTCATCATTAACTGAGAATCAACAAAAAATAGATATTTCCTATTACAAAATAGATTTTGAAATAGATATAGAACTACAGGAAATAAGTGGTTCTGTTATTGTAAATGGTTCTGTAGGAGTAGATCAGCCGGATTCAATTGAGCTTGATTTTTCCGATGAAATGACAGTGGATTCAATAAAATTTAATAACCAGAATTGGGATTTTTTACATAATGATAATATAATTAGCATCCCATCTCCGGTAACAAATTCTGAAGGTTATGATTTTAGTTTTGAAATATTTTATAATGGACATCCACCTTCTACCGGTTTTGGATCATTTAATTTTGACGAGCATGCAAATATAGCACATATTTGGACCCTATCAGAGCCTTATGGATCTAGAGATTGGTGGCCTTGCAAAGATGATCCATCTGATAAGGCAGACTCTGCGGATATAATTATTACAGTTCCAGCAGAACAGATTGCAGTTTCTAATGGAACTTTAATCGAAACCTTAGATCTTGGTGATGGGAGAAAAAAATATCACTGGTCTGAACGATATCCAATTTGTACTTATCTTATTTCTGTAACTAGCTATCCTTATACAGTTTGGTTTGATGAATATATTGGGCTAGAAGGAGATACTCTACCGCTCGAGTATTATGTATATCCTGATCATTATAATTTAGTTTATGATAATTATATGTTAACCCATAATATGATGAGAGTTTTTGCTGAGCACTTTGGTGAATATCCTTTTATGGGTGAAAAATATGGACACGCTGAGTTTGGTCGTGGTGGAGGAATGGAACACCAAACAATTACGAGTTTAGGTGGTTATTCACAGTGGCTTATTGCACATGAACTAGGGCATCAGTGGTGGGGCGATCTGGTAACTTGTGCTAGTTTTCATCATATCTGGCTTAATGAAGGATTTGCGCGCTTCTCAGAAGCACTATGGGAAGAAGCAAGAGATGGTACCAATGCTTATAAGGAATATTGGCAAAATCATGCTTATTATGGGCCTGGTACCATTTATGTTGAAGAGCCAAATACTGCTAGCCAAATTTTTAATGGTAATCTTACATATAATAAGGCTGGTTGGGTTGTGCATATGCTAAGAGGTGTAATGGGTGATAACATCTTTTTCCAAACACTAAAATCATATGGCTATAATGATTCATTGGCATATGGAGCAGCAACTACAGAAGATTTTCAGGCAGTTTGTGAAGATATATCTGGTCTGGATTTAACACAATTTTTTCAACAGTGGATATATGGTGAATATTATCCTAGATATGGTATCACATGGGAAATTAATAATGTCAATGAACTGATAGTGACTATTGTACAGATGCAAGGTTGGCAATATTTCCAGATGCCTTTACATCTACAAGTGATGCTACCTGATGATACATTGGACTTCACTTTAAATAATCAAGAACAGAATCAAGAATTTAATCTTGGGGTAATTAATGGTTCTCCATATTCTGTAATATTGGATCCAAATAATTGGGTTTTAAAAGAAGTAGAATATCTAAGCATTGATGGTATTTTGCCATCACAAAATCAAATCACTTTATATCCTGCTTATCCAAATCCGTTTAATCCAGAAACTTCAATTAAATTTTTTGTACCAGATCAATTAGGAGAGATAGAATCTTTAATACGAATCTTTGATATAAGGGGCAATCTTATAGATCATATTAATATAGGGACTATAAGTCCTGGTATAAATAAAACTGCATGGAATGCAATTAATCAAGCCACGGGAACGTATTTTATTCAATTAGAAGCTGATAATACATTGTATAGTCAAAAAATACAGTTAATTAAATAAATGGATAAAATCCGAATATTAAACCTAAAAATTCCTGCGAGACATGGAGCTTATGAATTTGAAAAAGACAGTGAAGGCCTATTTGAGATAGATATTGAAATTCAGGTTAATTTGAAAGGATCTGTGATTTCTGACCAGTTAGATAACACCATAAATTATGATGATTTAATAAGAGTTGTTACTGACATATTTACAAAAAAAGACTATAATTTAATTGAATCAGTCGGGGAAAAAATATGTGAAAAAATTATTGAAAAATATCCAATAAAAAAGATTACTGTAAGGATTAGGAAACCACACGCACCAATTAGGGCAAATTTTGATACAGTAGAAGTAGAAATTACCAGATCCAAGTAAAATGGAAGCTCAAGAAGTATATCTTTCACTTGGATCTAATTTAGGTGATCGTGAATCAAATTTAGCGCAAGCAACTATCGCACTTTCAATTAATTTTGATATCAAAGATATTGTAAGTTCTTCTTATTTTGAATCTGAACCATTATATAATATAGAACAACCAGATTTTTTGAATTCTGTAGTAAAATTTATGACATCTCTTAAACCATTTGAAATTTTAGATGTAATTCAAAAGGTAGAAAAAATGTTAGGTAGATCAAAAAGGAGGGAGAAAAATCAACCGCGTATCATTGATATTGATATTTTATTTCATGGAGATTCTGTGATAGAAACTGAAAAATTAGTTATACCACATCCAATGATTTCATTAAGAAAATTTGTTTTAATTCCTTTTGCTGAAATAGAACCAGACTTTAATATTCCACATTCAAATATTTCCATTAATGATCTAATTAATAATTGTCCTGATACATCAAGGGTGGTACGCCATTACATGGATACACAAGCATGAAAAATTTATATTATATAGCAATAGAGGGTCCAATAGGAGTGGGTAAAACAAGTCTAGCAACCCTTATGACGCAAGAGCTAGGGGCTAGACTTGTACTTGAAGAGTTTGAAGAGAATCCATTTTTGCCTGATTTTTATAAGGATCCAGAACGGTACTCTTTCCAAACTCAGTTATTTTTCTTGCTTCAAAGATATAGGCAACAACAAGAACTAAGGCAGGTAGATATGTTTCAAAATCTCTTAGTGACAGATTATTTATTTGTAAAAGATAGATTATTTGCTTCTTTAAATTTGAATGAAAAAGAAATGCAATTATATGATACTGTGGCTAATCTACTTGAGAGGAATATTATAAGACCCGATCTCGTAATATATCTACAAGCCGATACCGATACATTAATGAAAAATATCGCAAATAGGGGAAGAGAGATGGAATCTGATATGAGTTATGAATATATAGATGCATTAAGTCAAATATATACCGAATACTTTTTCCGTTACCAAGAAACACCTCTAGTAATTATTAATACAAATAATATTGACTTTGTACATAAAAAAGAAGATCTTAAAGAAGTTATAAACTTTATAAGACAACCAATATCCGGAACAAAATATTTTAACCCTTATTCAGGTGTTGAATGATTAAATGGTTATTTTTAATAGCGTTTTTTTATTTGATTTACAAAATTTTTGACCCAATGTTAGGTTTATTTAGATTTAATCAATCCATAAAAAGAAAGAAACGTAAAGATCATATTCATAAAAGATTATCAAAAATGGATATTCAAGATGCTGAATTCGATGAAGAAATTAAATGAATAATTATTTGCAATATTTTTTCAAAAAAGAAATTTTTAACCATAGTATAGACTGGGCTTTAGTTGTATTAAGAATTATACCATCTTTTTATTTATTCTATTATCATGGTATTAGAAAAATAATGGGTGGATCAGATTCGTGGGAATGGTTAGGTGGAGCAGCTTTATCTGTAATTGGAATTAAGTTTGGATATATTTTTTTTGGATTTCTTGCAGCATTTAGCGAAGGGATACTGACTTGGTTTATAATAATGGGATTTTTTACACGAATTTCATGTATTTTTATAATAATTACAATGTGCTTTGCTGGTGTTTATCATTTAGTAGATGGTGAAAGTGCTGAATTAGCTTTTATTTATCTCACGATTTATATTGTAATATTTATACTTGGTCCTGGTAAGTATAGTCTAGATGATGGTATAAAATAAATAGGTTAATGTTTTTTATGAATAAAAAGACTCTAATCTTATTCAATCTCATCTTTCATACAGCATTATTTGGTCAATTCAATCAAAAGTATTATGGGTTTGGATTAGATATTGGTTCGCATGGCTCTGGATTTTTTATTACTGGTCATTCAATACACCATTCAAAAGAATTTTCTATTAATGGTGAAATGAGGTTTTATGATATTAAAGCTAATAATGAAACGATTGTATATAATCCCATATATGGACAATTTGAATCAGTTGGTGGACTTAGTCTAGTGATGATTCCTATATTAATTGGTGCGAATTATTATCCATTCAATGGATTAATTGAAAATAATTTTTCTCCTTTTATTGCTTTAAGAACTGGCTATGTCATTAGTTTAGATGGAAAAGAAGATGGAAGTTTTAGTGATCGTTGGAAAAATCCTAATGTGCAACTTTCACCAGGAGGGTTTTTAGGAACTGGTATTGATTTTCAAATGTATGGTCAGACATCTGTATCAACCATGATTGGTTTAGAAATTTTACCATTAAAAGATATGGTTAAAGGTTCAGATAATCATGGTATGTTAATCCATATCGCCTTTAACCGCAGAATAGGAAGATGACTAGTGAAATAGTATTTTTTTTAGATCCTAAAAGGCTAAAAAAAAATACGTTTAGATTATCTGATTCTGAATCTTTTCACGCTGCAAAGGTAATGCGGTTGAAATCCGGACAAAGGATAATTTTAATTAATGGAAAAGGAACAGGTTATTATGCTAGAATTACTCAAATTGGTCAAAATTTTATACTTGGAGAAATAACAGAAAAAATAGAAATGCTCGGTGAAAATAAATTTACTATAAATATTGCTCCAAGTTTAATTAAACGGATACGTTTTGAATCTCTTTTGGAAAAAGCAACAGAAATGGGTGTTAAAAAAATACAACCTTTAATTACACGCCATTCTCTTAAAAAAACAATAAATATGAAACGTTGTAAAAAAATTATTATTTCTGCAGCTAAACAATGTAAAAGAAGTTATTTCCCAATTTTATATGAACCGATTAGTATTATACCTTGGTTAGATGAGTTAGATGGCCAATATATTGCAGGTCTTCAAAATTTAAATACGCATCTTTCTAATCTAAGACTCAAAAAAAAGGATCCAATACATATAATTATAGGTCCTGAAGGAGATTTTGATTCTTCTGAAGTTAAGGCGATGGAAAAGGCAGGTGTTACTTTTTTTACACTTGGAAATAGACGCCTTAAATCTGAAACTGCAATGTTTGCTACTCTATCCATATTAAATGAAATGTTATATTGAGGATTAAAATTGGAAAACTGTTTATTTTGTAAAATAGTCAATGGTAAGATCCCTGCAGAAATATTATATGACAATGATAAGATTTTAGCATTTAACGATATTAATCCTCAGGCTCCAATCCATATACTGCTAATTCCTAAGATTCATATTTCAACTTTAAATGATTTAGAATTAAACCATAGTGAACTGATAGGTGAATTGATATATACTGCAAGTAGATTAGCAATTGAAAAAGGAATAGCAGATGATGGATATAGGACAGGTTTTAATTGTAATACTGCTGGTGGGCAAACGGTTTATCATATCCACCTACATCTATTAGGTGGGAGGAGCTTTGACTGGCCTCCTGGCTAATCTTCGCATTATGTATTAGATCAATATTTCGAGGTTATACTTATTTCAATGATTAAGAACACTTAGAACCTCGTGTTTTATATATTACTACAAAAGATAAAATATTTGTGAAATTAAGTTTTAAATAAATTTAGTTATCAAATTATGCACGGTGTTTTTTTGTTAGCTTCAAGATGGGTAGATTTTAATATGGTAAAATATGTAAAAAACTTTATAATAATTGTTATTCAAATACTGATTGTTGGATGTTCTAAGGAACCAATCAATTATCAAAAATTTCTTATAGAAAGAAAAGGTGTATATTATACTAACAATACAAATGAACCATATTCTGGACCAATTTTTTCACTCTACGAAAATGGTAAAATGAAAGAGGAAGGTACCTATAAAAAAGGAAAGAGAAATGGTTTTTTTACTTTTTGGTATGAAAATGAAATTAAAGAAAAGTGTGGAAATTATATAGATGGAGAATTATTTGGAAAGTGGTTATATTGGAATGAAGATGGTCAAAATTATTTAGAAGAGAATTATAAAGATGGTAAAAAAGACGGGTTATTTATACTGTATGAAGATGGTCAAAAAATAAGAGAAGAAAATTATAAAGATGGTAAAAAAGATGGATTATTTATAGAATGGGATGATGGAAAAAAGAAAAAAGAAGGTAGCTTCAAAAATGGTTACATATCTGGGAAATGGACATATTGGAATGAAGATGGTCAAAAATATTTAGAGGAGAATTATAAAGATGGTAAAAAAGATGGATTATTTATTGAATGGTATTTGAATGGGAATAAAGGTGCAGAAACCAATTGGAAAAATGATCAAAAGGATGGATTATATACTGAATGGCATGAAAATGGGCAAAAAAAGAAAGTAGGATATCTTGGGAATTATAACTATAAACAAAATAAGTGGACCTACTGGGATGAAGATGGGAAGATATATTTAGAGGAAGAGTATAAAGATGGAGAAAAAGACGGTTTGTTAATTGGGTGGTATCCAAATGGGCAGAAAAGTGTAGAAGAGAATTATAAAGATGGTAAAAAAGATGGTGAAGTATATTATTGGTATGAAGATGGCCAACAAAAACAAAGAGGAATTTTTAGTAATGGCTTAAAGAATGGGAAGATGATTTATTGGTATATAGATGGACGGAAATGGTTAGAAGAGAATTATAAAAATGGTAAAAAGAGCGGTCTAATGATTGGATGGTATCCAAATGGAAGAAAGAGTATAGAACAAAATTGGAAGGATGATAATCCTGAGGGATTATTAAAAGAATGGTATGGGAATGGACAGATTAAAAAAGAGGGTCACTTGAAAGATGGTAAAAATATTGGGAGATGGATTTATTTTAATAAAGATGGTTCTATCGATAAATTAGAGAATAATAATTAATTCGAAATGAGATTCTCTACATTATTAATTTTTTACTCAGCATTTTTATTTTCAAATGACTACATATTTTTAGATGAGTCTGTTATGCAGGGACTAAATTTTAAACATGATCATGGAGGTAGCGGAGAGAAATACTATATAGAATCAATTGGTTCCGGAGTATGTTTATTAGATTATGATAATGATAATGACCTAGATATATATTTTTGCCAAGGATCAGGATTACCTGGTTGGGATAAGAATATTGTTTTAGAAAACAAATTATTTAGAAATGATTTAGGTAATTGGATAGATGTCACTTCAAGAGCTGGTGTTGGTGGTGATAAATCATATAGTTTTGGATGTGCCTGTGGAGATGTGGATAATGATGGTGATCCTGATCTGTATGTTACAAACTTTGGCAAGGATGATTTTTATAAAAATAATGGTAATGGCACTTTTACAAATATGACAGATTCAACTGGTGTTAAGAATCTAGAATGGGGAGCGAGTGTGGCATTTTTTGATATGGATATGGATGGATTCCTAGATATTTATGTAACAAATTATGTTGAATATTCATTAGATAATAATCCGTGGTGTGGAGATAGAAGAAAGAACCTTAGAGATTATTGTATGCCAGATTGGTTTCCAGGAGTAAAAGATTATTTATTCCATAACCAAGGGAATTGGATTTTTAAGGATGTATCTGCTTCTTCAGGTATTGCGCATCATAGAGGTAAGGGTCTTGGAGTGATACCTGCAGATTTTGATCAAGATGGAGATTTTGATTTGTATGTTGCTAATGACAAAGTCATGAATCATTTTTTTATTAATGATGGCAAAGGGAATTTTGAAGAAAATGCTATGTTTACAGGTGTGGGATTTAATGAAAATGGATTGGCAGAAGCTGGTATGGGCGTTGATATCGGTGATGTCAACGGTGATGGATGGCAGGATATTTTTGTAACAAATTTTAGTGGTGAATCCAATACTGTTTATTTTAATAATCAAAAAGGGTTTTTCAGTGATGAAACCAACTTTTCAGGTCTTACTCAACCTAGTTGGAATTATGTTGGGTTTGGAACAAAGTTGTTAGATTTAAATTATGATGGTTGGTTAGACTTATTCGTGGTTAACGGTCATGTAGCAGAAAATGTAAATAATATTTTAAAAGATCATACTCATGCCCAACGTAAACAGCTTTTCATTAATAATCAAGATGGCTCTTTTCAAGAACTCTCTGTAGATAAAATTGGTGATTTAAAAATTCCAAGTGTAGGTCGTGGAGCGGCTTTTGGAGATCTTGATAATGATGGAGATATAGATGTAGTTGTTGCAAATAACAATGGGTCTTCAAATTTATTAATTCGGCAAGGATATCCATCTGAAAATTGGATAGGAATTTTATTAATAGGTATGAATTCAAATAAAGATGCTATTGGATCAAAAGTGAAAATCTCAACAAAACATTTTAGCCAAGTAAAATTTGTAAATACTGCAGGAAGTTACCTTGCATCAAATGATAGGCGACTTTTATTTGGCCTAGATAAGTATACTGTTGTAGATAAAATTATCATTGATTGGCCTAGCGGAGCACTAGATGAATTTAAAAATTTAAAAGCAAATCAATATTATCAGATTATTGAAGGCGGGGATGTATCCGTTTTACATTATTAATTTTTTAATTATAAATAATTTTGAGATGATAAGAAAAAAAATAATTTTTTTTATTCCAATTATATTTTGGATTACTAATTGTTCAAAAGATCCGATTAATTTTGAAATAGAAATTGTTGAAAAAGATAATTTATTTTTTAAAAAAAATCAAAGCAAACCGTATACTGGACAAATATTTTCCCTTTACAAAAATAAAAACAAAAAAAATATTGGTAGTCTTTTTAATGGAAAAAAAAATGGATTATGGACGGAATATTATGAAAATGGTTCAATAAAAAGTGAAGAATATTACAAAGAAGGTCTACCCGAAGGTATTTGGAAACTTTGGTATGAAAATAATAAATTAAAATTGCAGGCTTTTTATAAAAATGGGAAGGCAAATGGACTGAGAATTGAATTTTATGATAATGGTCAAAAGAAAGAAGAAGGAAATTATAAAGATAATGAATTTGAGGGTAAATGGACAAAATGGCATCCAAACGGTACGATTAGTGGTGAAGGATCATATGTAAATAATAAAGAACATGGTAAACATACATTGTGGTTTCCTAATGGGAATAAAAAATCTGAGGCATATTTTAAAAATGGTATAATAGTAGGCTCCCGTATAGAATGGTATAAAAATGGTCAAAAAAAAGAAGAAGGTAGCGCTGAAGGGCTATGGGTTCAATGGTATGATAATGGAAATAAAAAAGGGGAAGGTTTTTATAAGAATCAAATACCTGTAGGTCAGCATGTTTTATGGCATAAAAATGGAAATAAAAAATCTATAATGCATTTTAGTAATGGGATACCTCATGGACCAAGAAGTGAATGGTATGATAATGGCCAAATCAAAGAAAAGGGAAATTTTATTAATGGTAATCAAAATGGTGAATGGATATATTATAATGAAGATGGGTCAATTGATGGAATTGAAAAATATTAGATTTAGTTGCAAAATATTATTTTGATAAATTATACCTTCAATTACTTTATTTTATTAATTATGGATGTTTAAGAATCGAAAAAATAATTCTCCATTTCTTTTAGTTATTCTTAATTACAGAATACTAGTTACTGGTTTTGTCTGTCTTTTTTTTAATAACTATATGATTATAGGTCAACCCGAGATTGGGATCCAATTTCAAGATATGACCAATTCTTCAGGGATCGATTTTGTTCACTATGCACCCAGACCTAGATGGTGTGAGATTGGACCATCGGTTGTAGGAGCCGCTACAAACGAAGAATTAAAACTAATATTTAATGAAAGAGATGAATTCTGGAATTCAAATGGGAACCTACTAACATTAGATGAGTTTGCTAACTTGCATTTAATTAAAATGAATGGTTCTGGAGGTGCATGGTTAGATTATGATAAAGATGGTGATTGGGATCTATACTTAGTGAACTGCCAAGGTGATGAATCTATAACAAATTCTCTTTATGAAAATCAAGGTGATGGAATATTTACTAAAATTAGAAAATCAGGCGCGGAAGATAATGGTGAAGGTATGGCTGTCTCAATTGCAGATTATAATAATGATGGTTTTTCTGATATATTTGTTACCAATTATGGTGATTTTAAACTTTATAAAAATAATGGCGATCAAACCTTCTCAGATGTTAGTAAAGTGGCTTTCCCTGATGGAATTAAAAATTGGTGGTACGGAGGCTCTGCATGGGGTGATTATAACCTTGATGGATTCTTAGATCTTTATGTTGCAGGTTATGTGGATTTCTCAAGAAGACCTCGTAATACCAGTTTAAGATTTCCAATGGATTTTGGGGGTCTTCCAAATACTCTTTACAAGAATAATGGCGATGGAACATTTATTGATGTCACTTCTGAAATAATAGTACTCAATGATGCATCAAGAAAATCCATGCAAGTTTTGTTTCACGATTTTAATCAAGATGGGTACCCAGATATTTTTGTTGCAAATGATACAGATGCTAATGGCCTATATTTAAATAAAGGAGATGGCCAGTTTAAACCCTTCTCTGGTCCAAGTGGTTTGGGAACGACGGATGGTAGTATGGGCATTGCAATTGGTGATGTAAATAGAGATGGATTAATAGATCTTATATATACAAATTATTCATCAGAAGTCAATATACTCGCATTGTTAATAGATAATAAAAGTACAAATGATGGAAAACTTCGTAATTCAGTATTTGTTCATGATTTTAACTCACCAATTGTACAAAAACTCACTTGGCCAAAAGTGAGTTGGGGAACAGGTTTATATGATTTGGATAATGATAAGGATTTAGACCTTTTTTTTGCGGCTGGTCATCTTAATTCTGTTAGTGGAGATAATAGGCAATCTAATCTACTATTTGAAAATAATGGTGAAGGTAATTACAAAGATATATCCATTAATTCAGGAGTGATCTCAGCTGGGAAACGAATTCATAGGAGTGCAGTATTTGCTGATTATAATGATGATGGATTGGTTGATATGTATATCACTGTTAATGGGCAGCAAGTCGAGGATGGTCAGGGTAATATAACAGATGATAAAAATAGAGGTAGGGGTGTATTATTTGAAAATATTACTAATATAAACAATCATTGGTTAAAAATTCGTTTAGAAGGAACAAAATCTAATCGCGATGCGTTCGGTACTTTTGTTACTGTAAAAACGGATAATAATGTACAGATACAAACTCTTTCTTCTGGAGAAGGTTACTTTTCAAATAATGCGCAGGAGCTATACTTTGGATTAGGCGATGATGATATGATAAATCTCATTGAGATATTATGGCCGAGCGGTATTCAGGAATCATTTAGATCAATATCATCTGATCAAACAATCTATATTGTAGAAAATAAAAAATTATACCAGAATACATTGGTTTTGGGGAAAAAATAACTTTTCAATCTGGTAATTTTGATTCAAAATATTATCTTTTTAGATGAAGCAGAGTTGTTGATACATATTTAATATGCTTATAAGGCTTTTATTCTATTTCAAAAAATTTGAATTACATTTTGTAATTTATAATATCTTATTATCTACGGGATTAGGACAATCTCTTTATTTTAAAGATGTAGCTCACCAACAAATGTTAGAATTTAAACACGATCATGGAGGATCAGGAAAATACTATTATATTGAATCAATGGGAGGTGGAGTTTGTATTTTTGATTACGATAATGATGGAGATTTAGATGTGTATTTTACTCAAGGTGCTCCCTTACCAGGTTGGAACAAAAGCATTATATTAGAAAATAAGCTTTACAGAAATGATAATTCAAAATGGATAGATGTTACAAAAGAAGCAGGTGTTGGTGACAAAAGTTATAGTATGGGCTGTGCCTGTGCAGATTATGATAATGATGGCGATACAGATCTATATGTTACAAATTATGGAAAGGATATTTTTTATATTAATAATAATGATGGAACATTTTCGGATATTACGAACAATTTAGGAATCGAAAACGAAAAAATGGGAATGAGTGCCGCATTTTTTGATAGTGATAGCGATGGTTGGTTAGATCTTTATATTACAAACTATGTAGATTATGATATTGAAAATAACCCCGAGTGCACGAGCCCTATGCAGTATCCTGATCATGGGCAAATATTTGCAAGGTCTTATTGTGATCCAGATGTATTTCTTGGAGTTGAAGATAAATTCTATTACAATAAAAATGGAAAATTCACTGATCGATCAAGTAGGTCAGGGATCAATAGATTTAGACTTAGAGGTCTTGGTATAATACCTGGAGATATTGATAATGATGGAGATATGGATGTTTACGTGGCAAATGATAAAGACATGAATTTATTATTTATTAATAATGGTACTGGTCGTTTCTCGGAAAATGCCTTAGCCATGGGTGTTGGTTTCAATGGTAATGGTCTTGCCGAGGCTGGTATGGGTGTTGATGTAGGTGATTTTGATCGTGATGGGTGGTTAGATATATTTGTTACAAATTACAGTGGTGAAACCAATACACTTTACCAAAATAAAAAAGCTGGTTATTTTTTTGATATTACGGATGAAATTGGGCTTGGAAGACCAAGTATCCATTTTCTTGCTTTTGGGACCAAATTTGTTGATTTGAATCTTGATGGTTGGTTGGATATATATGTTGCAAATGGTCACGTTGTAGATAATATTAATTTATTTAATAGGGATTATTATCATGAACAATATAATCAAATTTATATCAATCAGGGCAATGGAACATATATTGATCAAACAAAAAACATAAATGGTGATGTATTAAAGAAAAGAGTTAGCAGGGGAACAGCGTTTGGAGATATTGATAATGATGGAGATTTAGATTATATAGTTGCAAATAATAACCAAAAGGCTAATCTATATTTAAATGATGGAAAACCAAAAAATAATTGGATAGGTTTTCTTCTTGAAGGGAAAACATGTAATCGTGATGCTATAGGCAGTAAAATAATCGTTATATCAGATGCTGGTACTCAAGTTGCTTGGGTGAATCCTGCAGGTAGTTATCTTACTTCAAATGATAAAAGGATATTATTTGGGATAGGGAATGATCAATCTATTTTATCTCTCGAAATTATTTGGCCAGGCTTAATTAAAGAAATCTATAAAGATATTGAACCAAATTATTATTATAAGATTACTCAAGGCGAGGATTTATCTAGAATAAATTTTAATAATAATTAGATTAAATTGTAGTTTCAGTTAATTCTTTGATTCTTTTGTAAAGTATAATTAAAGTAAATTGGTATGTGGAATTGCTTTTTAGATATTACTTTTTATTTTTTGCTTTATTATTGGGCAAAGAACCAAAAACACTTGAAAATCAGAAAAACAAACCAGAGATAGAATCCCATAGTCTCTTTAAAGAAATCAATAAAGCAGATATTTTTTATGTCTATGGACCTGATGGTGATAAAATTATTTCTGTTAAATTTGATAAATCCAATAACCTTTTATCAAAGACTAGTTATAATCAATCAAATGATAAGCAAATTTATATTTACAATGATGACTGCAAGAAGAAAGAATGTCATCAATTCATACACTAATTATTAAATAAAAAATAAACTAAGCAAAATATTATTATGACTAATACATGTCTCAGATATTGTCTGAAAGTATTTTTAAAAGGTCTATAGTCTAAATTGTTATAATTAATTTTTTTAAATAGGTAAAGACTCTGGTGGATTTCTCGACGAAAAACTTATAAATTAAAGCACCGCATCCAAACCAGCTTTTGTGTATATATCTGAAATAAAAATGCATGGCTTCAAATCCTTTGCCAATAAGGAAGTCATGAAATTAGGCCAAGGTATCACCACCGTTGTGGGTCCCAACGGTTGTGGGAAAACTAATATTGTTGATGCAATTCGCTGGGTTTTAGGTGAACAAAAATATAGTATCCTCCGTAGTGGTAAAATGGAAGATGTGATTTTTAATGGGGCTGAGAAGACTAAACCTCTTGGAGTCTGTGAGGTTTCCATGACTGTTCATAATAATTCTGGGAAACTACCAATAGAGTATAATGATATAGAAATTGCAAGACGCGTTTATCGTAGTGGTGAATCAGAATATTATTTAAATAAGACACAATGTCGATTGAAAGATATAATGGATCTTTTTGTCGATACTGGAATGGGTGCTGATGCCTATTCGGTGATTGAGTTGAAAATGATAGAACAGATACTATCCGAGACAGCAGATGATCGTCGAAAAATGTTTGAAGAAGCAGCGGGTATCCATAAATATCGTACCCAAAAAAAATCAACCATAAGAAAATTTGAAGCTACAAGAAATGATCTTGAACGAATCCAAGATATTATAGCAGAAGTAGAGCAAAAAGTTCATAATCTTGAATTACAACTAAAACGCTTCAAACGTCATGCATCCTTAACAGAAACTTTAGAAATAAAAGATATTGAATTAGCATATATCCAAGTTCATCGGTTTAATTCTCAAATTAAACCTTTACGGTCTAAAATTGAAGAGTATCAATATTTGCGAGAAACAAAATCAAGTGAACGCTCGTCACATGAAAAAAAAATAAGCGAACTTAAAAATACATATAAAAGCCAAGAGGAAGAATTAAATCAATTACAAGCTCACATGGATGAGATGAATGAAAATAGAGAAACTCTGAGGAATAATATATTAGTATTATCTGAACAAGGTAGAGGTTCTTTACTAACGGTTGACCGTTTGGAAAGAGAAAAAAGAAACAACTTTAAAAAAATTGGCAGTCTAAAACAATTGAGCCTTGATTTTGATAAAGAAATGATTGAATTAGAGCCAACTATTGAAGAACAGCTCAATAATTATAGATTACATAGAAAAGATTTTACCATAATTGAAAAAGAATATCTAAAAGAAGTTAATCATCTTGACCAATTACAAAATGAAAGATGGGAAATTCAAAGAAAACTATCAGATGATCGTTCTTTTTATGAACGCACTAAAGCAATTATATCTGAAAAATCAGATGATATAGATCAATTAGATCAAAATATTGTTTTTTGTAATAATAATAAAAAGAAGCAAATGGCATTACAAAAAAGTATAAGCAAAGATAAAAATAATGTAGATAAAGAGTTGGAAAAAGCTGAAAAAATTATGGTTAAGCTGAAGACTAAAGATAAAGAATTAAATAATATCATTGGAATAACTTTAGAAGAAAAGCATACTATAACTGCATTAATTAATTCTCTAAAGGAGCAAATAAAGTTTTATTCAGGTCTTGTAGAATCAAGAGATGGATTTCCTGATGGAACTCGTTATATTTTAGAAAACCCTAAATCCTTTCCTAATGTTTTAGGTACGGTTGCAGATATGTTTCAAGTGGATGAAGAATATAGGGATGCTTTGGAATCAGGTTTGGGAGAATTATCGCATTGTTTAATTGCGAAAGATAGAGTATCAGCAATTTCAACGTTAAAAAAGGCCAATGAACTTAAGGCGGGTGACTTAACTATAATTCCTCTTAAAGAAGTTGCAGCTTTTAATTTAAATCCAAAATTATTACCAAATGGATTTGAATCTATAAAAAGGGCATCTGAACTTATACAAACTAGTAAAAAACTTAGGCCATTAGCAGAATATCTTTTAGGTAATCTTTTAATAGTAAATGATTTAGCTTCTTTTGTATCACATAAAGAATTACCTGATTGGAATATTGTAGATATAAAAGGAAACTTCTCAGGAAATGATTTAATCTTGAAAAATAGACAAATATCGGAACATGGGAATATCATGGGAAGACAGAAAAAACTTGATTTGGTTAGAATAGAGCTTGAAAAACTAGTTTCCAAGGAAAAAATGATTAAAAAGAAACTTAATGTTTTTTCTGATTCTGTTAAGACTAACCAAAACAGGATAAATTTAAATAAATCGGAAATAAGTGCTCTAAATCAGGCGTCTACAAATTTTGAAAAAGATTTGATCCGTAACCAATTGTTAGTTAAACAGATAGATGACCAAATAAGTACATCAAAGCAAGACTTCAATTCAGCAAAAATTGAATTTGAACAAGCAAAAAATGCTTTACAAATGCTAAAACCTAGTTTAGATAAAGCAAATAAAAACTTGGAATCTTTTGAAGAAAAGGTTAATCAATCAAATAATGTTATGCTTGCTACTAGACAAAAAAAGGAGGACTGCCAACAAAGACTTCAAGATATTAAAATTAGACTTATTGAATTAGAATCAAGAAGAGACCAGATAAAGTTTAAAAAGAAATCTGGAGATGAAACATCAGAAGAATTAATAAATAGACAAGACTCTATTAATATGGAGATTAAAGAATTAAATAAAAAGAAGGAAAATTTGGACAATGAGATTATATCGAGTGAAAAAGAACTTGATCTGATTAATGCAGAAATCCAAAAACAACGCTCTATCTTAGATTTAAAACAATCTGTTTTTAAAGAGACTTTTCAAAGTATTGAAGAAATACAATTACGAATTTCGAATGAGCAAAGAGACAAAGAGCAAATACTTGAAGATTTAAAAAATGCGGAACTAGAGGCGAGTGAAACAGAACAAAAAATTCAACTGATTCAAGAGCGTATATCAGATAGATACAATACTAGTATTCCTGAAAAACTAGTTGTAGATAATTCAGAAGAGCAACTTAAAATAAAAATTTCAAAAATTCAGAGGAGTTTAGAAAATATTGGGCCTGTTAATATGGCGGTACAAGATGAATATAATGAAGAAATAGAAAGATTTGAAATGTTGTCTACTCAAAGGAATGATTTGTTTGAAGCAGAAGAAAACCTTAGAGAAACGATACGCAAAATTGATAAAGTAGCAAGAAAACGTTTCCAGGAGGCTTTTGATTTAATTAAATCAAATTTTGAAACTTTATTTAATTTATTTTTTGATGGAGGCAATGCTACCCTGAAATTAATTGGTGATCCAGATCCCCTAGAGGCCGATATTGCCATTGATGCACAACCTCCGGGGAAAAGGAATACATCATTGAGATTATTATCCAGTGGGGAAAAAGCCCTTACTGCAATATCACTCCTTTTTTCAATTTACCAGGTAAAACCAAGCCCATACTGTATCCTTGATGAAGTAGATGCTCCTTTGGATGATGTGAATATTCACAAGTTTACTCGTGTTTTAGAAAAATTTTGTGATGAGACACAGTTTATTATTGTAACGCATAATAAACTTACAATGGAAATTGCAGATTATATGTATGGTGTGACCCAAGAAAAGAAAGGCATATCAAAATTAGTTTCTGTAAAGTTTGACTAAAATGGGAATAATCATAGAATTTTTCAATAATATATTTTCTAATGGTCAATGGCAGGTTAGTTTAAGTATTATTATTGGATTCTTAATCTTAGGTCTAATATTTAAATATATTGTTCATTCTAAACTTAAAAAAATGGTAGAAGCATCTAAATGGCAAGGTGATGACATATTGATTTTAGTAATAGAATCCCAAATTGTATTATGGTTCTTACTTTGCGGTCTATTTTTAGTTTTAAATGACTTACCAATTGAAAAACAATATTTAGGTTATTTATCTAAAATTATAATAATTATTCTGATTGCATCTATTACTCATTCAGTTGCAAAACTGATATTGGGATTTTTTGATCTTTGGTCTAAGGAACAAGGTGGAGGGCTACCCTCTACAACTATATTTTCTAATATTGTTCGTATTACAATTTATACAATTGGTTTATTGATAATATTAGATACTCTAAATGTGTCAATTGCTCCAATGCTTACTGCATTGGGTGTAGGTGGATTGGCAGTCTCCCTTGCACTAAAGGACACTTTATCAGATGTTTTTGCAGGTCTACATATTTTACTAAGTAAAAAAGTCCAGCCAGGTGATTTTGTTAGTTTAAACTCTGGAGAAATGGGATATATACAAAATATTTCTTGGCGTAATACCAAAATGCTTGAGCGCGCAAATAATATCATACATATCCCAAATACAAAACTCTCATCGGCTATTATAAAAAATTATGATAGTGGTGATCCCTCATTCTCTGTTAAGATACCAGTAGGTATAGGATATGATTCAGATCTTGACAAGGTTAGTAAAGTTGTAATGGAAGTAGCAAATACACTTCATTCTAATATGGAAGAAATCAATAAAGAAACTACACCATCATTCAAGTTTCGAGGATTCGGTGAATCTAGTATTGATTTAGCAGTCTATTTTCGTGGTAATAAATATGGTGATCAAAATCCAATTATACATGAATTTATAAAAAAAATTCATCAAAGGTTTACTCAAGAAGGTATAGAGATCCCTTATCCTGTTCGAACCATTATTAAACAATTAGATTAGACAATGAGATTATTACTAATTGTTGGAGCTTCTCTAGCAGGCTTGGCAGTTTTATTCGGTGCTTTTGGTGCACATGGCTTAAAATCACGTTTAACAATAGAAGAGTTAAATATTTATGAGACAGCTGTTCGCTATCATATGTATCATGCTTTGGGTATTTTTCTGATTGGTATTACAGGTTTTTTTTTGCCACATAGATTACTTTTAATACCTATATATTTTATGATTTCAGGTATTATTATTTTTTCTGGTTCTCTATATGCTTTAATATTTACAAATTCAAAGTGGCTTGGTTTTGTTACACCTATTGGTGGTTTTTGTTTAATTATGGGTTGGTTTTTTTTAGCTTTTAATATATATCGATCCTGATTATTGAAGACCATCTTAACAGACCGTCATATTTCTTATTGGTCTGCTGCATCTTTTATAATAGCATCAATGATTGGTACTGGTGTTTTTACTAGTCTGGGTTTTCAATTAATAGAAATAAAATCAATTTTTGCTTTAATGATGCTTTGGATTATTGGTGGAATTGTAGCCTTATGCGGTGCATTAAGTTATAGTGAGCTTGGTACAGCATTGCCTAGATCAGGTGGAGAATATCATCTTTTAAGTTATACATTGTATCCATCAATTGGTTTTGCTGCAGGTATTGTTTCTGCAACAGTGGGTTTCACAGCACCAGCAGTATTAGCTTCAATGGCATTAGGAAGCTATTTGTCATCTGTTTTTCTTTTTTTAGATCAAACTATTATTGCTTGTTTTGTTTTACTTAGTCTGCATTTATTGCATATGCAAAGCGTTCGTTGGGGTATCATCTTTCAAGATAGTTTTACAGCATTAAAAATTGGATTGATACTCATTTTTATATTTTTTGGAATATTTGTTGATCAACCTCAATCGATATCTATTCTCCCTCTAAGAGGTGACTTGAATATCATTTTAAGCTCAAAATTTGCTGTAAGCCTTGTTTGGGTTTCTTATGCTTACACAGGATGGAATTCTGCTATATATATTTCTGGAGAGATAAAAAATCCTAATCTTAATATTTCAAAGGCAATGGTAATCGCAACCAGTTTTGTAATGATCATCTATATATTATTGAATTATACTTTTCTTTATACAACTCCAATTGACCTAATGATAAAAAAAGTTGATGTTGGCTATATTGCTGCCATTGAAATATTTGGTAAAATTGGCGCAAAAATTATTGGTTTGGGTATATCAATACTTCTCCTATCTACAGTCAGTAGTTATGTATATATTGGACCTAGAATTATGCAAATTATGGGAGAGGACCATAGCATATTAAATTTTTTAAAATTTAAAAACGATAACGATATCCCCATTACTGCATTTTGGGTTCAGCTTATTCTTTCATTTATTTTTATAATTACTTCAACATTTGAACAGGTATTAATGTATGCTGGTATTGCACTGATTCTTACTACAACGCTAACCGTAATTTCAGTTTTTATACTTCGTCAAACTGAACCAAATCTTTATAGACCATATAAAGTTTGGAGTTATCCTTTCCCGCCTTTGATTTATATGGCTGTTAATGGATATATACTGTATTATTCTTTTCAAGAATTTCCATATGAATCATTGATTGGTATTGGGATTTTTACAGTTGGTATATTATTCTATCGAATTTTATTAATTACCAATAAGTGAATAATAAAAAACCATTATTGCTTGATGGCGCCATGGGTACAGAATTAATAAATAGGGGGCTACATTTACCTTTACCTATTTGGTCAGCTAATGCTAATATTAATCACCCAGAAATTGTTAAAGACATCCATGAAGAATATATAGCTTCTGGAGTAGATATTATTACAACTAACACTTTCCGCACTACAACATGGACATTTAGAAAGACTAAATTATCATTAAATGATTCAAGAGAGATGGCAAGAACAAGTTTATATAAAGCTGTTGATTGTGCACATCAGATAAAAGAAGGAAATATTAAAATTGCAGGATCTATAACATCTATAGAAGATTGCTATTATCCAGAAAAATTTCCTGGTTGTTCTATAGCTTATGATATATATGGTGAGACTTTAGAATGGTTGGTTGATTCTGGTGTAGATATTATTTTTTTTGAAACAATGGGCAATGTTGAAGAAATTGCTTGTGCTTGTTCTATAGGAAAAGATTATAAAATCCCCATTTGGTTAAGTCTGATTATGAGAGATGAAATTAGTATTCTTGATGGTACTAATGTCTATGATGTTTTTGATCTTCTTGAAAAATTTTCTATGGATTATGTATTAACAAATTGTAATAAAATGGAATTAACCGTTAAAACCTGTAATGAATTACAAAAAAAATGGAATGGTAAATGGGGTGCCTACCCTAATCTTGGAGTTAATGAATATGAAAATGATTATTTTGAAATCATTGATAATCCTTTTTTTAAAAAATGTATAAAATCCATTTTAGAAAAAAGTCCTAATGTAATTGGTCTTTGTTGCGGTTCTACTCCTAAGCATGTCAAGTTTTTAAATAAATTAATAAATTCAGTATAATTAATATGCGTTTAAAAATAAAACCATTTAAAAAATCAATTAAAATTATGTATCAAAGGCATGGACATTTTCACCAAGGTGATGCTGGCTTAGATTTATTTATCATAAAAAAGCAAATGATTAAACCTGGTGAGACCATAAGAATACATTTAGGTATTGCATGTGAAACTTTGGAAAACAAACCGTATTTTTTAATGCCAAGGTCAAGTATCTCTAAAACACCTTTACGCCTTTGCAATTCTATAGGTCTAATTGATGCTGGGTATAGGGGCGAGATTATGGCAGCAGTAGACCACATTAAAGAAAAACCTTATACCATAGAGTCAGGTCAAAGATTATTTCAACTTGTATCAATAGATGGAAGCGCAATAGATTTTGAATTAGTAGACGAATTGTCAGATACAGATCGAGGTGGAGGCGGTTTTGGATCAACAGGTTTTTAAATAATTTATGCCATATTGTCGTAAATTTAGATTGTTGTCTTACAAAATGAAATATATATAGATATGGTATATTTTTTGCGATGATAAAATAGATTGCGGTATGGTTTTACATTGTTGTAAATAATAGAATCATTTAATTAATTTCGCCCCCCGCTTTTAATAATTAGTTTAATAAATAAATCAACTGATATAAGGAGTTGTAAAATGGGTTTAAACCTAAAACCGTT
>CAZPHE010000023.1:0-29442 GCA_964586315.1 uncultured bacterium
TCCCAATCTAAAGGGCAGGTTGCCTACGCGTTACTAACCCGTTCGCCAGTTTACTCGTTCTCCGAAGAAAACTTTCTCCTTGACTTGCATGTATTAAGCACGCCGCCAGCGTTCGTCCTGAGCCAGGATCAAACTCTCCATTGTATGTAATAAAGATATTCGTATTCTGGCCGGAATCGACGTTTAGACTCGTCGCATACCAAATTTTCAAAAAGCAGGCTGAGAACAGCCGGAAATATTACTCACATGGTTGCGGCCATGCAACGTTTATTGAGAGCTTAAATAATTAATATTTCCTTAATTAATTTTGAAAAACTAGATTAGGTTCTGGAAAATCTAAAAATCGATCTGGCGCAGCTTTTTCTATTTTTTCATGAATATAATATTCAACCAATATTTTATTTTTATCTTTTGTATCCATAAAAGATTTCCAAGAACTACTATAAAATACTCCTGCACCAATAATCAAAGGAGGTAATACATATTTTATTGATGATGATGATATAGACATGTTTTTAGGGAGTTGATCTTTCTGATCTAGCTCTATAGTATTTCCCGAACTATAGTTATTATATAATGGTATTGATGCTGATTCTATATCTAATACCCTACTATTCCCTACAAGTCTATCTACTTTACTCCATGAACCAATTAATAACATTAAACCTACACTTGATAATATCCCTTGACCTTTTTGTTTTTCACCTAGCATAAACTGACCACCACCTGGGAATAATGCACCAGTGATGAATACAAGATATCTATTATGCCTAGGAATTGTATTAACATTTTCAATTATCTGATAGATAGGTAGTATCATCTCATCATAATGGGAATGACTAAAAATTCCTTGGGCAGAAATAAATGATGTTCTTGCTTCTTCCCATTTTAAATTTTTCATATAAGCATATCCACGAAATGTCATTAAATAGGGATCATCTTCTGTTTGAGTATTTTCCAAGACTGCATCAATGTTCCCTTGAAGAAGATCTACATATATAGACCTATAGTTTGCTGCTTTATATTCAAGCGATTCATTATCTGACGATTGAATAACTTTTTTATAATATTTTTTTGCAAGTTTGTAATTATTCATTTTCTCATAGCATCTGGCTATATAATACTCTAAGATAGGTGTGAAACTATCATTTGGAAATTTAAAAAGGATTTTGAAAGCACTCAAAAGACATCGCTCATAGTGCCCTTCTTTAAATAAAAAGTCGCAGAAAGATAACATTTCTTCTTTCTGATACGATGTATACTCTGTCCATTCATCTTTAATATCATCTGCATTGCGATATATTTCTCGCTGAGAAAAACCGATACTGAAGAGAATAACAAAACAAATTTGTTTACTAAGGTTCCGCATAAAAAAATTCCCCCATTCGGAGATGGGGGAATTTAATTAAAAGTTTTGGTTTGTAAACAGTTTTAGCGAATCAATAGCATTTTCTTTCTAGCAATAAATGATGGGCTACGTAATTCATAAAAGTAAATACCTGATGCTAAAGAATTTCCATCTGAATCAATGGCATCCCATTCCATTGTATATCTTCCTGGATTCATAACTCCATTTACCAAAGTATTTACTTTTTTACCAAGAATATTATAAATATTTAGCGTGACATGCTCCATACCTGTTGGTATATCAAAAGATATTTGTGTAGATGGATTGAATGGATTAGGATAGTTTTGATGTAAAGCAAATTGACCTGGAATCGTTTCTATATCATCAACACCAACCGCAGTAGTTGAAACAACCATTGGATTGCTTTCATCAGGATATCCACAGACTACATTTAATAATTCTGGATCCATAGAAGTACCTGGCAAGTTTGCTAACCCAAAATAAAACGTGACTTCGCTTGGTAAGGTCGCCCCATCAGCTAATTCATAAGTGACATGAACCAAATCACCTTCAGTACCATCTCCAGCTGTGCGCGCACGAGACGTACTATAAGCAAGAACTTTCAAATGATCTTCTATATAATTTCCAAGTAATGTCATCGTTCGAGGATTACCTTCTTCATCTACTACATTTTCTAATTTATCACCCTTACCAACACCTGAATAAACTAAATCTGCATTATCATGATAGATATCTAGTTCTATACCACGAATTGGTTCATTATCTACCATACGAATTATAAAAGTCACTTCATTACCATCAACCATTGCCCCATCCATAAATCCAAGACAACCACATAATCCAGTAGTAATTTCTTGACCATATGTTGGATTTGGGCTACCATCTGGTAACATTGTTCGTGTATCTATATGTACTGCAGAATCAGCAGGGCAATCTAAATCTGCCCAAACTGTAGAAAGCATTAAGAAACTTAAAAGCAAAATAGAATGTGTTTTCCTCATTTGAAACTCCATTTAGGGTTCTTTTTAATTTACGAATATAATTATGAATTCAGCAATTAGGTAAATTATTTTATTAAAATTATTTTTTGGGTATTTACATAAATACCTGACTCTACTTTTATGAAATAAATACCCGTGGGCATATTACTTCCATTTCTATCTTGCCCATTCCACCTGATAGAGTAAGATCCTGGACTTAAGGTTTTATTCATCAGAGTATTGATCACTCTTCCATTTGCATCATAAATACGGACTAATAATTGATTTAATTTGATTAAATGAATATCAATAGTTGTAGATGGGTTAAATGGGTTTGGATAATTAGGGCTCACATAAAATTTATTAGGGAGGATACTATTATTTTGATCAATAGAAACCAAAGTCATTCCTAATGAGCCTGTACGCTCTAAATTACCTCTATGCAGATTCCAAGATAATCTATCACCTTTATCAGCCTTAATATCAATTAATTCTAGACCCATTGTTGTACCAAATGCAATTTCATAATCACCATCTCCATCTAAGTCACTGATTGCTGGTGACGATTCAATATTCCCGCTAAGATTTATAGGGCAGTTTTCATAAAGTGTAGCATCATGATGGAAAATGTATACTGTTCCATTCTTCATTGCAGCAATGACCTCTAAGTCTCCATCATTATCTAAATCTGCAGTTGCAGGTTCCGTCAAAGAATTATAAGTCAAATCTACAGGCCATCCATCTAACTCAACGTTATCTATAGGATTCCAAACATGAATCATATCATCATATCCCGCAAACAAAAGTTCATAGCTTCCATCATCATTTAGATCAGCAACTGAAATTCCGCCTCGGATATCATCACCCGTATCAAAAGAGGCCATTTCTGTTCCATCATGATGTAGAACATGCAACAAACCACTATCGTTCCCTGCTACAATCTCCAGATTTCCATCTCCATCTAAATCAATCAATGTTGGTGGTGCATTAAAACGGTTAGTTGATGTGAAAGGAAACCCTGTCTTTACTAATCCAGTATGATCAATAGCATAGATATTATCACTCCAAGTACATACCACAATATCAGGATTACCGTCTCCTTCAAGATCTCCTGCTGCTGCACCAACCATCATTTTTTCATCTATATCTACAGGGAAACCATCTACATCTTCTCCATCATCAGATATAGCATATACCATACCTGAATTCCCATTTTGGGTGGTAAATACTATCTCAAAAACACCATCAAGATCTAGATCAATTAAGGCTGGTGAACCTACTATCAAACCAGACTGCCAATATGAAAGCTCCTGCATTCCAAATGCATTAATAATATAAAGATTGCCATCATTTGACCCAAAAACGATCTCTTTAACACCATCAGCATCAACATCCCTCACAGCTGGGCTTGAGCGAACATTAGATCCTGCATTGAATGGGAAACCATACTGTTCATTACCATCAATTGTATAACCATAAAAGTTACCATTATCACTTCCAAAATAAATTTCACCTATGGAATTTCCATCAACATCTGCAATTATTGGTGATGATTTAATAACCATTCCTGAAACAGGAAAACCAAACTGGTTCAATGAAATATTTAATTCAATTTCAATTTCTGTTTCATAATACGGTTCACTGGAACCTGCCTGGATATGTACGGTACATGGGACATTACCAAGGTTTGCATCTTCAAATGCAAAAATTAAAAAATGATCAATCAATGTGAATGATGTACCGCCAGATGGTATTAAACTTGTGAACTCTATTGTATTATCTATAATTGCTATCCTGTCATCTTCAGTTGTTATTGTTGCAACCACATTTTCTGCATCTGCCCATCCTTCTTCATTACCTACTATAAGTTTTACTTGTACCTGTTCACCAGGATTTAAAACACCATCATCATCTGTATCATTGAGATAATTAACATCTGCAATATAAAGACTAGGGAAAACACCTGCACTAAGTGCCTTATAAACATTTAAACGTCCAGTACCTAACATCCCTTCAAGGCTCTCACCCTGGCAAGTTCCCTGCATATCAGAAAATTCATCTGTATTTGAAATTATTCTATCTTCAACCCACTCCTGTTCTGCATCTGGGAATCTTGACCATACCAATGCAACTGCTCCAGCTGTCATTGGTGAAGAGAATGAAGTCCCCCAATAACTACCATAACTATTATTTACATTTGTCGTCCATACACTTTCTCCAGGCGCACATAGATCAACTGTTTCACCTGCCGTCGCCCAACAACCAAAATTATCATTAGGTCCAATTGCTGATACTGATATTACATTGTTGCAAGATGATGGAGAATGCAAAACAAAATTTGTGTTACCATCAGAACCACCATTACCTGCTGAAGCAACAAGGATACAGCCATAAGAGTTATATGCGTTATTAACTATAGCCGTGAATTGGCAGCCACTAAAACTACCCCAGCTCATATTAATTACATCGGCCCCCATTTGGGCTGCTGTCAGGATACTTTGACCTCCATGAGTTATATAATCTCCATCATTTGAATTATTAAGACCCATTAGTTTTACTGACCAACCTACGGAAGCAACACCAATATTGTTATTTGTAGTAGCAGAAACACAACCAGCAACTTCTGTACCATGGCTATAACTATTATTTAGCGGCATTGGGTTATTATCATTAAATGCAACATCCCATCCAATGAAATTATCTTCATAGCCATCTTCATCATCATCTATATCATTCACATCATCAGGATCAAAAATCCAAGTATTCCCAGATAACTCAATGACAGATCCATCACCATCGGCATCTTCCCCTAGATTTTGCCAAACATTATCAATTAAATCGGGATGATCCCATTCAAAACCTACATCAGTAACTGCAACCACAATCTCACCATCTTCAACATAACCTGGAATTTCACCATTATCTATATCCCATAGGTCATAGGCAAGATCAGCTTCTATAAGTTCTAAGCCATATTGTTGATTCCATCTTTGATCATTAGGTATATAATCAGGCTTCATAATATGCATAACTTCAGAGTTATAGACACCGTTTACATTTCCAATGTTTTCTGCTATATCATATATATTGGAACGATTTGAACCTAACATAATTATGAAATAACGATTAAGGTAAATCTCACCATCCCTATCGGTTGGTCTAGCATTTGGAAGCCATTGAAATATTTCAACTGCACCAATCTTCACCATTTCATTATTTAGATCTTCTAAATTTACCTTTCCAGAATTTTCATCTATTTGAAAGTCTCTAATTGAATTATCAATATAAATAAGAATTCTATCATTATATATATCCGCAGATAATATTTGCAAAATTGAAATTTGTAATAAAAGTAATTTTTTCATTTTATTTTATTATTTCATTAATACCATTTTCTTTGTTTCTGAAAATAAATACACACCTTTTTGACTCTTTACTTCAATATGATAAAAATACATTCCAGATGGTAAATCTGAAGCATTCAGTTTCAGTAAATGATTTCCCGCAACTATCTTTCCATTTATTAGATTATTTACCTTTCGTCCTGTAACATCATAAATTGAAATATTTGTATATCCATCCGACAGTAGACTAAAAGCTATTGTGGTAACAGGATTAAATGGATTTGGATAATTTTGTTTTAATTCAAATGAAAGTGGTTGTACAGATAAATCATTATCAATGGAAACAACATTCGCTGAATCAACTTCAGCTCGAATCATCATCGCACCTTCAAAATAATTACCAAATGGTTCTAAGCCTACACCAATACCAATATCAATAAAACTATTAGTAGATGGATTATCTGAATCTACACCTACTGGTGGTGTTTGTTCCGATTCCCACCAACCTACATAAAAACTTCCATTATCAATCGTAACATCATATGATCCAACTGGTATGGGTGTCCAATATCCTCCAGCAAATGTAGTTGGAACATTTTCTACAAGAACTGTTCCAGGCATTCCATCATCACCGTCATCATCCCAAACATTTACGAAGCCTACACCGGAAGAAGATCCAACACAATAGAAACTGACTCGATATAAATCGACTGGATAACTATTTGGCGTAAACTTAACACATAGATAATTCGTATTGCCTGCATTGATACTTGTTTCATCCGTTCCATCATCGTAAGCAATCTCATATATAGTTTGAGCTTCTGGAATTGCACAAATTGGACCTGCAGGATTTCCTTCATTCTCACCATAAACTGCTGTCACTTCATAGCAGTATTCATTACCATTTTGAACAGTATTATCTGTGTATTGATTTTCTTCTAAACCTGAACCATTAAACATAATATTAAAATCATCACCATTTACAGATCTATAAACATTGAATAACGGCGTACCACCGCCTATTGTCGTTACGTTTGCAGTAATCCCAAATTCACCATCAGTGAGCCCATATTCATATGCAACTTCTGTCCAGGGCTGCCATCCACCAAGATTTGCCCAAGAATATTGACCAGGTGCATTATCAGCGTCTATACTTATACCAACTGTTGTACTAATTTCAATTGCCAAGACAAAATCACCAGTAAATGTCCATCCTAAATCAAAATTATTCCACTGACCTTCTTCAAGAGTTATCTGAGTGGAATAAGTTGATTCTGACTGAGGAGCTCCTGCGAGAACAGAAAAACCATATAAAGTAGTAGCACCACTAAAACCAGGTTCACCCCAAATTGAGCATGAATTTGCATATGCTGCTTCAGCTCCATAAGGCATATCAAAATATTCTCCCATGACAGAAGTCCCTGATGACATCATAACAGCATCTTCGAATGTACCATCAACATTAGATATTTCATCATTATCATAACTACCACCCGCAGGCATATCCCAAACTACAATAACCTGACTATCAAGACCATATGCTTCTAAATTGTCAACCATAGGTACATCATTATATGAAACTTTCCACATGTGGACATCATCTATATAGAGTCCATCCCCATTACCACCATCATCATTTTCATCCATCCTCGCTGTAAATCTCAGACGAACATTATCCCCAGCATACTCAGAAATATCCAATTGCGCATTTCCATTGAAAGGTGCTCCTGGTGGATACTCTTCCCATCCTAAACTACCAGGTCTAGTGATATCACCATAATCATAGAAATATTGTTCCCAAGCAAATTCTAAACCATTCATTGCAGTCATATGTACTTCATCATCAGCATTATCAAGAAAAATTACATTACCGCTACCATCTGTAACGGTTATATCATCTATTTTAAATCCTGTAAGCGTATTATCATCTGGAGTTGAATAGGCAGGATCGGAACCAAATGCAAATTGGATGATAACATCCATACCAAGATAATTACTGAGATCAAAATTTACTTCATGCCAATCTGCCTGACCACCCCATCCAGCAGCTACCTGTTCCATTGTACCACCACAATCATATTCAGGATCATTATAAATCCAGCCATAACCATAATAAAAATCATAGGAATCATCACCATTGAGTATATTCCAAGTAGCCCCACCATCACTGGAGATACGAACATTAGCAGCATCCCAACCATCAGTACAAGTACCTCCTACAGCCGCTCCCGCATAGTCTTCTATTCCCCATTTCATCATCGCAGAAAGATTCCCACCAGCGGGAACATTAATAGTTGGGGATTGAAGGACTTGAACCCATGCATCAAGATAGCCTCCAACTCCAGCATCACCACACCACCAACTCTGACCATCATAAGAATCAGATGATGTTTGGTGGAAATAAACTGGTACATCACTAACATTTGCAATATCAACCCAATAATAATCTTCTAAATAATTATCACCATCACCATCAAAGTCTGGCAAATCAACTCTAAGTGCAAAATTTAATTTTATTATTTCATTTTCTGATTGCAAGGCAGGAATTTCAATTACAGGTGAAACTAAGCTTGTCAATGCTTCATAATTATCATCATCTATATGGAAACTATGAGTAGGGCTATAATAATCTTCTTCTGTTAATTCCCATCCTGTTTCGACTGTCCAATCAGATATATCACCTTCAAAATCTTGAAGCCAAATAGTGGAAGTATCATCTCGACTATTTCTCAAAATTAAATTTTCATTTTGACTGCCATCTAAAGGTCCATTGACTGTTATTATATGATGACTTTGCTCAATTTGATTTAGTATTTTATGCCTAGTTTCCTTGCCCAGGATTGCACTAATAAAAAATAATAACAAAATACATGAACGCATCAGAATCTCCGTATTAATTTATGTTAAAACGATAAAGTGGGACTCTACGCTTATAGAGTCCCACTTCATTAATCATACAGTCTAGAAATAGATTTAGCCCTATTTCATCAATACTAGCTTACGGGTTTTACTTATCCCATTTGCTGTCATACTATAGAAATAGACTCCACTAGCTAACTCAGATCCATCAAAGGTAAACTCATGGGATCCAGCAGAACGATATTCATTAAACAATGTTTTTATTTTAGCTCCACGAATATCAAAAAGATCTAACGTAACATCTGATGATCTATCTAAATCATATTTAATCTGCGTAACAGGATTAAAAGGATTCGGAAAGTTCTGCTGCAAAACAAATTTTTCAGGTGTTAAGTTTTCCTCATCATTACCTACTTCCCCACCGGTACCACCAGCATCATTAGAATAGATACCTATGTATACCCTATTCATATAATCTTCATAACCTGTTGCTGGGGGATAAGTTTCTGTATAGAAATCCGCCATTTGAAAAAAGATACCAACATTATCATCGGTTCCAGTTGAAGCTAAATGTATACCACATTCAAGTTGTTTATCTGGGAAAATACCACCAGGAGTATTTGTTACATTCTCTATATCTGTCCAAGATGCACCTAGGTCAGTAGACTTCCTCATATAAATATCAATATCATTAGGGTAGTAGAACATCGTGTCTTCACTCCATGTAAATGATGAACCTTCATAACCTGCGTACCACATAACCTGACTGCCATCTTCTCCACTAAGAGTAATTTCAGGGAAAAAATAGTACATCGGAGGATAAGAACCAGAATTAATATGTGGGATAGTTGATGTTCCCCAATCCGCATAATACGTCTCTGAAAGATCATTAATAAGAGTTAATCTCCAGTTATTAGGCTGGTCTATTGGATCTGGATTATAAAAATAATAATGCCCCCCACTTCCAAATCTTCCTTCAAGATAAGTTGTATCTACAAGACCATCTCCATTACTATCTTCACAGCCACCAACAGAGTCTGGACAAACAAGTGGAACTGCAACCGTTACAAAGTGCAGCCCACCATCTTCATCAGTCCTTATATCATAGTCATAGTACATAAACATACCTGGAGTAAGAAAACATGCTCCGCCTACATTAGAATAAAATATTGAATCACCACATACAACCGTTATCGTGTCACCCGTGGCTTCATCAACACTATCACATTCAGCCCATGGATACCAGAGCTGCTCTGGATAATCTTCTGGATTATTACTAAACATTGTATAAAGGGAATCGGTAAGTCTTACAATATTTTCATCAGATATATAAGAATATCCTGAATTATTATGCCCACCATCGGAAGTCCATGTCTCACCAAAATCTTCTGTCTTTTTAAAGAAAAGTGTATGGCTATATGGTGCTTCAAAATCACTATTAAGAGTATAACTTATTTGTCCCATATATCCAACCCCATCTGTATTTATATGGTAATCGGGACCTGATGTATAGTTACCATAATCATACCAGAGATAATCTCCATTATCATCCTGCTCTGCATCGCTTGCGATTACGTATGCATCATTTAATAGAAAGTAACCATTTGCATGGAAGTTGCTATTAATCCAGTAATAATTATATGGTGTATCAGACCAACCACTATAAACTGCTGTAAGCGTAGGAGTGTCTCCTCCAGTGTTAACATAGGAGTTTCCAACCCAGAGATCCATTGGATCACATGGAGTTGTATTACAACCGTTGTTCATATGAAATGGATTAACCCAAGCCGAAAATTCACCAATTCCCTGAGAGTCATAAGTATACAGTGGATATCCTCCATAAGTACCTCCACCATGATCTGTATTAGTATATTCATTCCAAATAGCAGTAGGGTTTCCACCTGGTGCAAATCCTGCACTAGGATAGCGACCCTGTGGAGTGCCCGTTGCTGTTGGTAAATCTGGCTCTTCTTCCCCTGTTGGATAACGTGTATTTAATGTTTGTTCAGTGAACCATTCTTCTCCATCTTCCGACTGGGATGAACCAATATAGCCGGCTGTAACATTCAGCCCTTGAAACTGACGATAAACGGTAGTATAGCCTTCATCAAGAGCATACGCTAAAGGATTGGGTGTAGGATTATATGGACCATAGCCATTCAGTGATGAATCAACCAGAGTAGCAAAAAAATCACTATCTCTATTTGAATATTGGGTAATAGGACCAAACCTATGATCTGCACCAAAAGTATTTATATATGCAGGCTCTTCCAATCTAGGTAACTTTTTAGGAAGCGATTTTAACGCTTTTTTATTTGTCTTTATAGAACGTCCAAATATCGGGATTGCAACTATTAAAGATAAAATAACTATAACTGTTTTTTTCATAGATTTCTCCACGTTAGTTTATTTAATAACAATAAAAAAGTTTTGAATGGTATGTAGGCAGACTAAAATACTCTTTTTCATATATGATAAGCAAGGATTGAGACAAAGTTAAAATTTCAATCCAATAGCGATCTGATTGGTATAGTTCAGGATATCATAATCTACAAATGCGTAATCAACTGATAAAGCCATTCTACCTAATCGAATGTTAGCACCCGCACCAAGACTCAACCCAGCTGTATCATGGTTTAAGTGTGTGCCCATTCGCACAAAAGCCAGATTATTCCAGCCATATTCAAGACCTATGCTCCCATATACAACATAATCACTAGGTTTAATTCCATCCATACTTATAAGTAAAGTCTGAGTTTCATTCTTTATAAATGAACTATTTGGTCCCATTATCATATTCTCCACGCCCAGACGAAATGTAAGGGGAAGAGGAAACTTATCTGTTATTCTCTGCAAGCTTCCATCAACATCAATCGTATCCGCAACCTGAACACTCAAATCTTCTCCTGTATACTGTACCTCAGGTCCAAAATTGGTAATACTCATACCCAATATTGTACCGTAAATACCCGTCTGAAAATTAGATCCAACATCATAGGAAACAGTCTGCATTAATGTCTCAGCAATCTTATCTCTAATATAATTAATAGATCCACCTACTTTTAGGCGATCTGTAAGACTGCGTGCATAGGTTCCCCTTGCAGAAAGAGACAAAACTTGGAAATCTTCGCCTGTCCCATCTGGAAACAACTCAGTTGTTACTTCCATAGGACCACTATCTAAATAAAATAAATGTAGTCCCACAAAATCTGAAGGTCCTACACGAGTCCCATAGGTTAGAACACCATGCTGGATTCCTGCTAAATATTGAACCTGTGAAAAATAAGCTTCACTTTTTTCTATAAATGCAATACTTGCAGAATTATAAGGGATGCCTGATACACCACGACCTGAAGCTACAAAAGAACCACCCATACCAATCGCACGGGCAGAAGTCTCTAGCTTCAAAAAACCGCCCGCTGCTGTAGCAACCTTTGTAACAACATCTGGAATATCACGATATTGCCCAAATAAAAGAAGTGGAATAAACATTAATGAAAATATATACCTCATCTGATCACCGCAAATTTGCCAATATGATATTTTGTTTTCTTTTTTACTCTAGCAGGGCTTCCATCATCATTAACATCATACTTATTATTCGCATAATAGTCATTTTCTAGACTACCCTGAATATCACCATCATTGTCATATGTGTCAATACAATATTCTTTTTCTTCGGGAAATTCAATGACATAAATATATAAGCCTGGCGCAACTTCAGAACCATCTTGATTATTACCAGTTCTTAAGTTCCACCATGCATTACCATCAAACTGCTGTTGATGGTTAAAGGTTGTGACATGTTCTCCAACAATCGTAAAAATTGAAATTTGACATTCTGTAGGGAGATGGGTAAACCTAATTTTTCTCAGGTTTGGCGTTTCATTAAATTTCGAGCTCGCCTTATAGGGATTCGGTACGACTTTAATTGAATCTAGACAAAGGGTATCAGGAATACCTACTTCTTCACCCAATTTAGACATATCAGAAAACCAGTTATCACCATCAACAAAGAGCTTGTGAGGTTTAATCAGTAACTGTTCACCACCTTTCCATGGGTAAGCAGGGCGCCAGGGATTATTTCTTAAACCATCATCATCTTCATCAGAAAATAGAGATTGAGGTTTGATTCCAGCATCTGCAGGAATAATTGAACGCCAGAGCATCCCCTGATAAAACACAGTATCGCCCTGTTCATAATCTTTACCATCATCAAAGGCCTTTCTATTTTTTTCACTATTACTTATGGGTAAAAATAAATCTAAATTATAATTATATGCCTCAAACCAGGCGCCTGCAATCCTAAGGGAGTCCTTGATCAAAAAAATATCTTCTCCAGCAGTCCATACAAAATCCGCAGCTCCATTTGCATAGTCAATGGGAGATGCATCTTCTGAACCATAATCGTTACACATGAGCCCAACTTCTTTCCCAGTCCACATGTTAGTTATTTTAAATGGAAAGTATAATTTTCCTGATCCATTTGCATTTGTGATAGATATAAAACTTCCACTATCAGGTTCTGAAAAGAAATCCATTTTATAATCAAAATTCAGCCTTCTTAAATAACTTGTTACATTCGTATATGAGAGATTTGGATTCACAGAAAAGTTAAAACCAAACACTGTAGCACTATCCATAAGGCTACTATCCGGACTAGACCATGACCAAAGAAGTGTATCAATACTAACTGGTGGTACCGCTGAAACATTTAATGGTATCTTATTTTTTATTTTAAAACGTATACCTTTAAACTGAGAGCTCCACTTATCAACAGGAGTAACTATCTGATAATTTGGAACTATAAAAGATTCATTCTCATAGATCGCACCAGGTAATCCAGATATAGAATCTTTTTGAAAGAAATTCAAATCATTTTCATAATAAGTTGTTGTAGTTAAAGGTGTACCCAAACTGTCTTCTACAACATATCCAAAGACTTTTGGATTTTCACATGCCATTCCATCAACCGCAGTACTACTCTGACTTGCCTGTATTTCATATTTAACCTGATCCTGAACAATTTTAGTCCTATCTACAATAAAATAGTCTCTGTCACCTGTACCAATATTTGTTTGGTCTGATGTAAATAATGCTTCAATATCATCCGCATCAGGGAAAGATATATCCAAAGCAGTATAACCTGGAATAACAGTAATTAAATTATGGTCACCCGAATCACCTTTCGATGATTCTAAAAAAGGAAATCCTCGATTTGGATTCGCATCTCTCCTTAACCAATTACCAGAGTTATCAAAAAAATCGATTGAATCAGGACCAATAAAATTGCCTGGATTTGACACTGGCCACACAGTATCAGCACTAAATATACCCGTTGAATCAGTCTCATTTAATGAGAGATCAAACTTAGGAAGACCCATATCATATGCTGTTACTGTATAGGTGTATTCAACACCATCAATTACATTTGAATCAACAAAGGAATATTCCAAACCAGTATTAAGACCTAAAGTAAATCTAGGTAAATAAGGATCGAGACCTGCCACAGATGTCTGTCTTGTTTCTTCGGGCTCACACTCTCCATTATGATCATAAATGCAATGGAAAAAATCTTCATCGTAATCAAAATCAAATTGCGCATAGGGAATCCAACCGACAAATTCACCATTGAAGTCATATAATTTATCATTGTCGCCCCCCCAGGTTAGACCACCATCGATGGAACGATATAATTTATATCCTTCAAAATCTGAGTATCCGGTTAAGGAGTCATAAGATGCTTCCGATGATGCATCCCAAGAGACTAATACCTGCCCGTGACTTGCGACTGCATAAATTGTCGGACTGACTGGAGCAGAGAAATAACTAAAAATTACTTCTACTGTATCCATACTAATTGCATTTTCATTATCCATGACTTTCAAAGTATAAAAATAGCTTGAGTATATACTATCAGGAGATAAATCAGTGACAGTGACCATAGGATTTGTAACAATTGTACCCGTAGGTGATGTCCATTCAAAACTTATGCTTTCACCATCAGGATCAAATGAGCTTCCAGCATTTAGAGTAATTTCTGATGATTCAAATTTCGGAACCCGTTTTGTGTCACCTGCATCCGCTACAGGGCACAAATTTTCCTGAATAACAATATTTAGAGTATCATATGCTGAGCAATACCCATCGTTTACCATTAATGCAACTCTGTATGACACAGATTCTATCAAATCTGTAGGACTTGTAATCATTGGTTTATCAGTACTTGCTTCAGTTATTTCTAACCCATCGAGCGAAGACCAACTATAGCTCAATTCGTTCCAATTAACATCATAAGACTGTGAGCCAGATAGAACAAACTGATATTCACAAGTAATTATATCATTTCCTGCATCAGCAACTGGCGCATCATTATCAAGATATATAACTTTTACTGTATCAGTTGTACTCTGGATTGCATCAGATACCGTTAACATAAATAAAAAAGTCTGATCAGCATCTGTAGTAGGAAATTCAAATATTGCAGTAACAGAATCTGATACAATAAAATTATTATTATAACCATCCAATGAAGACCATTGATATGAAATTTGATCATCTTGAGGATCTTCTGAATCAGATCCATCAAAAGTGGTAATGAAGTCACAACCATTACTTAGAATTTGATCCTCTCCAGCACTGGCACGAGGACACATATTGGATTTTATAAATATATTAACGGTATCCAGATCTTCACATGAAGTTGAGTCATCAAATACCTTTAGTTGAACCAAAAATTCAGTATCCTCTGTTAATTCATCAGGATATTTAAACCTAGGATCTGGTTCATCAGATTCACTACTTGAGATAACAAGACTCTCTTGCCAACTACCATCTCCAGCAACAGTAAGAACCGTCCACTCAAAATTAACTTCTCCATCTGGTACAAATGAACCTGAACCATCTAGATATGTATAATTAGATGATGAACCATCACCATCACAAATTGCCATATCAGGACCAGCATTTGACACACATTGAGCATAAGTAGCCTGAAAGGCAATTATAAACATGCACAAAACAAACTTATTACAAAATTTATACATTAAAATTTCAATCCAATAGCGATCTGATTGGTATAGTTCAGGATATCATAATCTACAAATGCGTAATCAACTGATAAAGCCATTCTACCTAATCGAATGTTAGCACCCGCACCAAGACTCAACCCAGCTGTATCATGGTTTAAGTGTGTGCCCATTCGCACAAAAGCCAGATTATTCCAGCCATATTCAAGACCTATGCTCCCATATACAACATAATCACTAGGTTTAATTCCATCCATACTTATAAGTAAAGTCTGAGTTTCATTCTTTATAAATGAACTATTTGGTCCCATTATCATATTCTCCACGCCCAGACGAAATGTAAGGGGAAGAGGAAACTTATCTGTTATTCTCTGCAAGCTTCCATCAACATCAATCGTATCCGCAACCTGAACACTCAAATCTTCTCCTGTATACTGTACCTCAGGTCCAAAATTGGTAATACTCATACCCAATATTGTACCGTAAATACCCGTCTGAAAATTAGATCCAACATCATAGGAAACAGTCTGCATTAATGTCTCAGCAATCTTATCTCTAATATAATTAATAGATCCACCTACTTTTAGGCGATCTGTAAGACTGCGTGCATAGGTTCCCCTTGCAGAAAGAGACAAAACTTGGAAATCTTCGCCTGTCCCATCTGGAAACAACTCAGTTGTTACTTCCATAGGACCACTATCTAAATAAAATAAATGTAGTCCCACAAAATCTGAAGGTCCTACACGAGTCCCATAGGTTAGAACACCATGCTGGATTCCTGCTAAATATTGAACCTGTGAAAAATAAGCTTCACTTTTTTCTATAAATGCAATACTTGCAGAATTATAAGGGATGCCTGATACACCACGACCTGAAGCTACAAAAGAACCACCCATACCAATCGCACGGGCAGAAGTCTCTAGCTTCAAAAAACCGCCCGCTGCTGTAGCAACCTTTGTAACAACATCTGGAATATCACGATATTGCCCAAATAAAAGAAGTGGAATAAACATTAATGAAAATATATACCTCATCTGATCACCGCAAATTTGCCAATAAATGGTTCGCCTGAACTTCCTGACTGTTCAACATGGAAAATATATAGACCCGGTGAAATTTCTTGATTATTTATTGACCTCATATCCCACCATGCATTCCCTGATTCTGAGTTATCATGCTCAATAGTTGACACTGTTTCACCAGTAAGACTAAAAATACGAATGGTACATTTTTCTGGTAAGTTAGTAAATCTTATTTGCCTTAAATGTTCTGCTTCTTTAAATCCTGAAGCCACTCTATATGGGTTAGGAACAACCCCTACATTATCCAAAGATGAGACTGGAGTTACTCCTGGGTAGACTTGGACAAAATTTCTATCTAATACGGTTGTACCTTTTGAATTTTCAATAGATGCATATCCATCAGGATCTGCCCACTGATCAGGATTAGAATAATTTGTATCTACTTGGACTTCATATTGACCACCACCAATGTCCGCATAGGTCACTTCAAAAGGTGGTTCAACGCCCATATCATAAGCAACAACCGAATATGTATACTCAAGCCCATCAACTACATTATCATCTTTGAACATATAGTGTACTGTATCACCATTAATTACTAATGGCTCATCTAGCCTGATAGCTCCAAATCCAGTATCGTTCCCTAGATTAAACCATGGGAAATAAGGATCCTGACCATTAATCGCATGCCCTCTACTTAACTCTTCCGAACAATCAAAACTTCGCGAATAAACACAATGGAGGGAGTCCTCTTCTCTTGATAGATCAAATTGTTGGTAAGGTCTCCAACCAGCAAAAATACCATCAGTATCAAAAATCATATCTTCAGCATTACCCCATGTATTTCCACCATCTGCACTCTTATAAACTTTATACCCTTCAAAGTCTGCATATCCCGTAACCACATCTCTTGAATCTTCAGCAACATCATTCCAATAGATATTTACTTCACCTTGACCTGTGACTGCGTGTACCGTTGGTCTTGTTGGAGGGGTAAATCCCTGATATCTTGAATTATACATTACCTGTGCAAATCTCGCATTATTAATTAAATCATTTTCTGTCTGACCAAAAATAATGCAAAATGAGAAAGGTACTTCCCTTCCAACCGGGAGGTCAAAAGGACCACAACTCATAATCAACACACAATCCAATCCTTCTGGGTCCCTTGAATAAACAGATTCTAATTTGAGACCTTCAACTGAATCAAAATGCGGATTTAATTCTTCACCAAGATCTGTGCCTGGGTTAGGTGTATGAAAATGCCATGCTTTTTCACCTTCGCTAAGGTTGGATGTGTCTCCAACCATAAGCTTATATAAAATTTCTTCCTTATTTCTTGCTACTGGACAACCTTCATAACCTGCATAACAACTACTTGAATTAGATTCTGGAGAGACAACACCCGGCCTTTGGTACCAGTCCACCCAGTGCCAGTCAGTCATTTTAAGTGGTTCGCCAGGAAAAATATCAATAGTACCATCCTGATCTAAGTCTACAGGATCTGTTGCTCTTGGTGAATCCAGTAACTGAGTAGCAACAACACCAAATTCATTCCCAGGGTGTGTAGAAGCAGATGGTTCATCAAGAGTATAACCTGCAACACCTGATAAACCATCGTGATCACCAATCATAGCCATGCTAATTAGCATCCTATCATTATTGACCTCAAAAATTTCCCAGTAATATTTCATAAAATCATCATCATTTGTATGGAGTCCACCATTATAACCTGCCCAATCACCCATAAGTACATCTGCATCCATATAAAAACCTAATGACATACCGCTGTAGTCAAATCCGTTGCCTCGATTTAATTTTGTACCATCAGGCATAATCATCGCTTCACCACACTCTTGGTTTCCATCTTTATCAAGGATTGGATTACCATCTTCATCTTCAGCACACCAGTCTCCACTCTCATTCCTCACCTTCACAGTGACAAACATAATATCTTCTGCATATGATACACCATAAGAGTGCGCAGTCGCTTTTACTCTTAGTCCCATAGGGTAGCCAGTCTGTTCATATTCATCATTTGTATTGACATTATTTGCTCTATGAGACCACCGGTCATCAAACTCCATGTAAACATCCATATCAGATACAAAGCGACCTGGTACTTCTTCCCAGCAATTTGGATCTTTTCTTGAATATGAACATCCAGGAAGATTTACATTATAATCCTGAGACCACCAACCTGGCCAAAAAGAACTCATGAAACCCGTTGAATAATTCATTTGAGCCGGCCAAGTATTTGAATATGCAGAGTGAGCTAAAACCGGATATGTGTCATCTCCACTGACCCATGGTGTATCACCAAACATATCACTGGCATTGTATTCTGTCTGGTGAGAATTAGTTCTGGCCATTGTTGATGCATGCCAATCCGTTTTATAATCTGTACTAATGAAATGTGATTCTGCTGCATTGGCTCCGTAGTATACATAGTTGTCATCTGCAGTCCATTCTTCTTCATCTTCACCATAATCGTAAAAATCAAATTGATCTTCTCGACTAATAAGAGCAGGACGAAGGGCCCAAGGGTATATAAAACCAACTCGTGCGGTAGACTTATTTGGGTCAGCATTACCATACGTACTAATAATTAATTTTCTATCATTGTGGTTAAAATAAAATTGTTTATCTGAATTTATTCCATCAATTGAGGATTTTTCATTATCTGGGTTATAACTGCCATCATCATTACCAAGCTCAAATAATATTCCTCTGTAGGTTGTGTCTCCACTAGCGGGATACCAGTCATCATAAGCATTAGACGATTCCCATACACTGTAAATGGGAACTCCTTCATCATCAACAATTGTTTCAAGATTTTCCCATGAAAAGTGAGCAGTATTTTTATGACCCGGTACAGCTCCAATAAATGATACTGCAGGAAGATATGAATAATCACCCCAGATACCTGAAGGATGGACATCCCAATTAATGAAACTACCATAATTGGTGATTGCACTCTTAACACGACCTTGATCAATAAATCCCTTTGCTCTATCACTCATCGGATTAGTTGGGAATGGGTTATCTCCAATTTTTGCAACCGCAGATCGCCTAAATGGATCTGGAGTACTATACTGTAATTCTTTTAGTCTACCATCTTTACCATTTAAAAAGAAAATTATAGTATAAAAAGCTATTATATGTTTAAAGAAGTATTTCAAAATAATTAGTCAAAATCAATTCGTATAAAAAAGTTAATCTCTCGCGGTGAAGACAATCTCCATGGACGATCATAGTAAGCACTTGACTTATCTGCATAAACTCCAACTCCATTTGGATCTGTTCCTGGTAGACCTACGTAGTTTGTATAATAGGTTCCAGGATCATCTGGCTTGCCTGTAAGTGGCCAGACATCCCAAGCATTTCTAATATCCAATAAATTAAATAGATTTAGTCCGACACTAAACTTATGCTTCATGGCATCAAAATATTTGGAAAAAGAAAGATTAACGTTTTTGTAAGCAGGTCCTCGCTTAGAATTTGGCTGCCTAAGATCTTCTGCAGGGTCTTTACCTTTGAAAATTATTGGTGTATAAGGATAACCGCTCTGATAAAATGCTGTTAGACCAGCTTGGACACCAAACGGTAAATACGTATAAAGGTAATATGTTAAGTCATGGGGTCGATCATAATATGCCAGATTTTCTTGGCTTGGAGCATCAACATATTGACCAGTAATACTTGCCCAAGCATACTCGCTATTCGTTTTTGCAATAGAATATGTATATTGTAATTGGGAGCCAAACAAAGCCCATCGCCAGTCAATGGTTAAATCCAAACCTCGGGCAGAGCCATAATCACCATTTGAAGCAACATTATAGGAATATACACCAGATCTTTCAAAGGTATATCGAGTCAATTGGTCCATATCTCTTACCCATGCTCCAAAAGAATAAGCCCAATTTTCTCCTACCTGAACATTAAAACTCGCACCATATTGCTGCGTTCTTTGTGCATTCATAGTAGCATTCCCTACAGCTCCTTCACCTTCTTCAAATAATTCTTCAGGATCTTCTAAACTATTTGTATTTAAATAAACATTCTGATATATAGGATTCTGGAAATAGAGACCATAATTAAATGTAAAAGTAGACTTATCAGTTATAACATGGCTAAAACCAATTCTGGGACTAATTTTATATGCCCAGTTAGAATTTTTAAGAAGAATTTTTTGTCTTGCCAAACCTGCTATATCTGATGCTTCTTCACCAACATCCCATAAATCATTATCATTTAAATCAGAATAAAACCATGGTCGACCAGGACTGAATTTTCCGAGGGTATCTGACCACACTTGAGAATTATAATCAACCATATCAACTCGAATACCATAATTAATTACCATCCAAGGAACTTCGAAGGTATTTTGAATATAGGCTGAAAACTCTTCTGGCTCACGAAAGTCATCCCATTTTCCATTACCATTAGCATCAGTGAACTTTTCACCAGCATCCCATCTTCCATTGCTCTCTCCCATATCGGCTTCTTCATAACCTTCATCCCCAAGTAATAATCCATCCGGACCAGTATCCTGCCAATATTCAGCAAAAGTCTGGATTTTTGCTCCAGCACCTAGCCAAGGATATTTAACTTCATAAAAATTTAGTTTATGCGATTTATAATCTGCACCAACTCGCACTTTCCACTTATCTGTAATCTGGCTTGTAATATCAAAACGGATCTCATCTGTTATAGAAGTAGAACTTGCATAAAAAGTATCATGCCCCCCAAATGTTCTACCTTCATCCCAAGCTACCCCAGTTATATCTGGCATATAATAATATGGGTTTGGAAGACCCGGAATAAAACTAAAATTATTAGGAGTACCATAATACCCTGGAACATTTTGCCAATTGAGATCTATACTCGCATAATCGTAAAATGGTTCATAATCTTCATACATTTCAGGTTCAAGCCAATAGTCACCATCTCTTTCTATTAATTTTTTAATAAGTTCTGGACCATCCCATTTTCCATTGCCATCTGAGTCAGTAAAATGTTCACCCGGATCCCAGACACCATTACCATTTTGGTCATCAAAATCCTCAGCCAACTCCCAGTTCCATAGCCCTGGCTCAGCACCATGATACCAACCACTTCTTTCATCAACATTTGTATAGCGAATTGTATCACCATCTTCACCAATTGAATATGGAACTACATACTTATTCTCTGGGTCAGAGATTTCTTTATAGCCTGCAGGATGTCGCCATTCAAACCAGTTAGGATATCCATCTTTATCATTATCTCGCCATCTCACACCCTGGAACTGATCTTGTGTAAATCTTGAAACACGAAAAGTATAAAATGTACTTTGGGTAACAGAGTGATTTACTTCAAAATTATATCTATAAGTATCTCTAAAAAGTTCATTCCTTCCTTCATCCCAGTAGAGGTAACGTGGAGCAAAGGCTTGTCTGTGATTTGCAACCTGCCAGTAAGAGCCATGGAATCTAAGTTTATTGGTGAATTTATAGGTCAACTTTGCAAAAACATCCCAGGTGTTATCAAATCCAAACCCTCTAAAACCAGCTACGTCATCCCATGGGTAGACAAGGTTCTTTTTATTATCTTGCAACAAGTCCAAATCAAGATCAGACTCATTAAGAAAATACTTAGGACCCTGATAGGTTTTATTATCAAACTCATACACACTGTATTTATCTTCAATTGTATATTGTCCAGAAATCCAAAATTTTAGTTTTGGCAGACCCAATATTGGTCCTCCAATACCAAAATTATAATCGTCATATCCACGGTTTAGATCATAGTTATTAGTCTCTAAATCATTGCCCAATGCAGAATTAATTAATGCGCCAACCTGACTTGTCTCGAATCTAAAGTGATATTCTATCTGATCACCTCCAGCTGATGTATGCCAATTTGATACTGCTGACTGTGCATCTCCATATTCAGCATTAAAACCACCAGGTTGCCAATCAAATTGCCTAACTGCAAAAAGATTTAATCTTGTACCTGAGCCAATGGAACCAAAGATTGGGTTTCGGAGATACATACCATCCATCATATAGGCAATCTCTCCTGATCTGCCTCCTTTTACATGAATCTCTTCAATCCCGCGCTCTTCATGATCTGGAACAGATTTGGTACGACTTTCAACTTTAACAACACCTGACTGCAACGTATAAAGTTCAGTTAAATCTCTTATAGGAAGAGCTTGGATAGCTTCCTTATCTACAGTGATTTTCTTTGATGTTGTACCCTTCTCTACAAGGGGACGCGTACCTAAAACCTCCACTCCTTCTAGCTCGACATCATCGAGAGGCAGTTTAAAATTAAGCCATACAGTTTGATCCATAACAACATTGATATCTTTCATAGTTACCTTTTCGTATCCCATCATTTGACAAACGACATCATATTGTCCTACATTAATATTCAATATAATATAGTTCCCATCCAAGTCCGCTGCTGCACCCACTCCAAGGACTTCAACATAAATATTTGCTCCAGGAAGAGGTCCTCCTTCTGCATCCGTAACTTTTCCTCTTATGGTGCCATCTGTCCCACCGATTAATAAGGAGAGCAATACAGAAAAACAGAAAATACTCTGATAGAATCTTGTCATTCGTCTAACTCCCCAAGGTTAACTGTGTGAATCCCAGATTGAGTGCTAATATAAAATGGGTCGAAGTCAAAGTCTGGACTGTCTTTAATATCACGAAGCTTAATTGTTTTAACTGGGCTAGTTAGTTTCCTAAAAACTCCACTCTCTGCCTGTATATCAACTTCTACTAATTCAATTCTATTCAACCCAACCCATGCCTGATTAAGTGTATCAAGATAACTATTATTTTGGGTATAATCTGAATCATAAGGATGCTCTGTCCATCGAATATAAATTTCACTCTTTACAAGACCCTTATTCTTTGCCAACCAAGAAATAGTGCGCTGACCAAAATCCACTCCACTTCCAACCATGGTCATAGTAGTAGTTTGTATAACCTTAAAACAGTCTGTAAATGTTGTGTCTACTGCAGGTTGATCAGGACTAGGTCTGTGACCCGCAGGGACAGTTACACTTGCTGATTCAACCTGATAAGATTTTTCAATAAAATAAACAGCAATTTCAGTTGAATCATAATATGCAGTATCTACCATTTCACCATCTCTGAGGTTACCATTGGAAGTATAGTATAGCACATCACTCTGCAGATTTTTCTTATGCCAAAAACCATCTTCAATATCATTGGGACTAAAATAAAATCCAACAGGAAGGAAATAAGACGGATAGGAAACTTGATTAAGATGATCGGGCTCATGAAAAATATGGTAATTATAGAAACGTTCAGTCTCCCCACCTGCAGTCTTGGTCCATTCGGATTTGGTGATATAATAGTCGCTTGGAGACACATTGTCATTTTTGATATGCCCAACTTCTTTTCTTGTATATAACGTAACTAACGAATCCATTTCATCTACATATAATTGTTTGACATCATAAAAATCAACCTCTTCAATAATATCTGCATATAGCGTTCCCCAACGACTCATAATATCATCTCCAAGTTGAATTTCTAAAAGAACTTGTGGATTATCTGAATCACTCCAATCTACGATAAGATTGTTTGGTTTATCTCCTATGAGATAAAGTAGTTGCTCGTTAACCCCATCACCATTTACGTCTTTGAGGGTAAATTCTTCTGCTTCATCAAACAATGCGTTACCACGATCTGTAAAATCTTCATCAACTGTATATCCTCCTGAGTTATCACTATCAACAAATTCTTCAGCATCATCCCATTTATCATTGCAATTACGATCCTGATAGGGTTCATTCAGATCATAAGTCCCAGATGAGTCTATATCATAATATGGCTCCTCAGGATCCCAGACTCCATTCCCTCTATCTTCAAATTCATAAGCAACAGATATAACTCCATCACCATTAAAGTCTTGAATAAGATCATCTCCTGTATCATACTCTCCATTATTATTGTTATCTGAATATTCAAATAATACCTCATACAATCCATCACCGTTATAATCTTCTAATATAGCTTCAGTATCATCCCACTGACCATTATCATTACAATCAGTATTTATACGAAAGACAAGAGAGTCTGTGCTGAGTTGTTGCTTGATAAAATCAAAAGTATTCACAAATCGCAGTGGGTCATCCGAAAGAAAAACATAGTTTGTATCATTCCATTCAGAAGAATCTACAAATAACAAACCATTATCAATAAAAGGTGTATCAACCACGGCCCAATATGCTGTGACATTAAAGGTGTCATTATAGAAAAGCATTGTATCAGATACAACCCAATCAGAATTAACAAGCTTATATCTTTGCAGAGAAGGTTCGGCTTCAAGATTCCATTCCAAAAGTTCAAGGTTTTTAAATGGAGTTGACATCATTTCCACAGAATCGTATACAACAGAATCAATCACCGTAAGAGAATCTATAGGATGACGCTGTGTAAATTCTGCTTCATCATCTTTTGTCATTGCAACCAAATGGTTAGGAAAAGTTCTAAAACTCATTCTTGTAGGATCTTCTCCAAATAAATTATAATAATCCAAGTAAGTCGCATAATTCGCCATTAGATTTGGATTATAGCGAAAGTATGTAGCTGTTACATCATTCTCAAAATTATAGAAGTACTCTGATATTGAACCATGAGCCCCACCTAGATTTTCACTTAATGTATTATTATAACTTTTAGCATTTCCATCAACTTCTTCTGCTTCTTCTTTTAAAAAATCACAACCGCTATAAAAAATTGCTGATCCAAATATTAGAATAATCTGAGAAATTTGTTTTTTCATTAATTTAATTACAAGTTCAACCCAAGAGAATAGCGGAAAATATAAACATTTAGTGCTAATATTTAACTGCTTTTTTTTAAAAAAATGGAATAACTATGAAAAATAAAAATTTTGCACTATTACTATATGTCTTTTTTATATATTTTAATTTTGCTGACATAGCTAGTCCAAGTCCATTCACCGTAGAACAACCTAACGGTCAAGAAATTTTAATTTACAATAAAGGTAACCACTTATGCGGTTGGCATGAATACGAAGGATGGACAATTACGTTAAGAAACGATGATTGGTGGGTCTACGCAAATGGGAATAATGGTACAAAATTAAACCCATCAAACTTGCGAGTAGGAATAGATCCAGTACCAGATGAACAAACTTCCTTTTTTCCAAAAGGAATTAAACCTGATCCTTTTGAATTTTTTGATAATGCTCCTGTACCAAATTTACAAATGATGCGCACAGACACATTCCATGTTCCATTAATCCTTGTAGAGTTTCCAGATGCAAATGCTGTCTATGAACCTTCAGAATTCGATTCGATTATGAATCAAAAAGGTTATACTCATCTTAATTACGAAAACACAGGAAGTTTCCGTGATTTTTATCAAGAAATTTCATATGATCAATTTTTACCTATTGCTGAAGTTTCTAATTGGTTTATGGCACCAAATGGACATGATTATTATTCATACAATAATGGTTACACTCGGGTGCGCCAATTGGTCAGGGAAATGGTTGATTCTTTAGAGGCTTCTGGATTTGATTGGTCTGGCTTTGATAATGATGGCGATGGATATGTAGATGCATTGAATCTTATTCACCAAGGTCCAGGGGCTGAAGAAGGAGATTATTCTAATATTTGGTCTCATAAATCTAGCCTTGGCAACCTTGCTGTAAATTATGATGGTGTGATTATCAATAGTTACAACATTAGCCCCGAGATCCAGAATGGTAACATTGTTGCGATTGGAGTATTGGCTCATGAATTCGGACACGCACTAGGTTTACCTGATTTATATGATACAGATTATTCCTCTACCGGTTCTGGTAAATTAGCCCTAATGGCTAGTGGATCTTGGGGAACAAGTGGTAATTCTCCTTGGTATCCTGCAACCATGGTGGGATGGTGTAAAAATGAACTTGGTTGGGTAGAAGTTGTTGAAATTACAGATGACCAAATCGATGTAACTGTTCAACAAACTTATTCTAATAACACAGTCATCAGAGTAAATCACTCTCAAGTAAGTGAAGAATACTGGTTAATTGAAAATCGACAAAAAATTGGGTCTGACACATTAATGCCAACGCCTGGCTTAACAATTTGGCATATCAATGATGATATGGCTGATGGGTGGGCACCAAATAATGATGAACCCTATTATGGTGTTGGACTTGAACAAGCTGATGGTATGTTTGCATTAGAGAATGGTGGCCCTAGTAATGGTGCAGATGTCTATCCTGGTGATTCCAATAATCGAGAATTCAGCCATTCATCTACTCCCAACACAACAAGTATTTACAATGAGCCTTCTATGCTACGAATTGATAATATTTCTGACCCTGATGAATTTATGACATTTGACGTAGCCTATAATGAATTAATTTTGGCAACAGCTACTATCGAAGATGGATCTGGTTCTGCATATAACAATGGTTATATTACATTAGGTTTAGATAATGAAATGGAATTGGCAGAGTTTGAATTTGATTTAGATTTCACACCCGCCTATGTTGATATTATAGGTGTTAGTCCAACTGAAAGAACAACTTTTGATTCTGTAATTGTTGAGGACAACCATGTCACATTAATCAATCCAGTTATTAGCTCTGGCTCTGGCGATATTTTAAATTTACAATTATTCAATAATATTGGAATAGAAGCAGAAGTTATTGTTAGCTATCAAATGTGTTTAGGCTATACACTTGATAATGATGAAGTAGGGATTACTATAACAGATGATGCTACGTATCAAATACATGGTGTAGATCAATTCTATAATATTCAAAATGGAACTGGAAATATAGGTGGGGGTGCTTCTTACAATGTTTTTCTTATTAATACAGTTCCAATAGCTCTTACTGTTTTTGAGCTATCTAATAACCCTGAAATTTTAATTCCCAGCGATGAACCATATGAAGATTTGAATGAAAATAATCAATATGATTCTGGAGAGCCATTCACAGATTGGAATCAAAACGATGTCTGGTCTCCAGTTGTAGAGCCTCTTTCTCTATCAGACCAATGGGAAATTACAACTTCAGTAAATGGTAGTAATTTGATTGTAAGTATATCAAATTGGGAAGAACCGCTAGAGCCATCACAACATGAACTTTTTAGAGTAAACTGCGCCGTTAGTGATGAAGCCAATTTAAATGATGTCACAACAGTATTTACAGATGTGCAATTAATCCTTGATGGATGGGGTAATAGTGGTGTCCCATATGTAAACGGTGATGGAACAGTAACAATTGACGGAATTCTTTCAAATAATGAAAATTCTGAGTTACCATCCACTTTTTCATTGGGTAAAATATATCCAAACCCATTTAATCCAATAACAACTATTGATTTCTCTATAGCTGAAAGTGATAAACCAGTCAGTATTGAAATTTTTGATATAACAGGTAAGCTAATTGCAACTTTATTAAGTGGAACATATGAGATTGGAAAACATCAAATACAATGGAATGCTTCTAAAATAAGTTCAGGAGTCTATTTTATTGAATTTAAAGCAGGAGGCTATAGAGATATCCAGACAATCACCCTACTAAAATAATTAGGCTGATTGTCTTTTTTGAATTGACTTAAACTTCGGTTCTTTACCTTTAAGAATGGTATCTTTTGTAATAACAACTTTTTCCAAACCTTCTATTTCTGGAAGACTATACATTATATCCATTAACTTTTCTTCCATCACCGATCTAAGTGCACGAGCGCCAGATTCTTTTTTCAATGCAAGTCGGACAATCTCTTTGAGAGCATTATCATCAAATTCTAGAGTAATCCCTTCTATCATAAATAGTTTTTGATATTGCTTAACTATTGAATGTTTTGGTTCTAATAATACCTTTAATAAATCATCTTCATTAAGGGTCTCCAATGTACTTACAATAGGAAGCCTACCAATCAATTCAGGTATCATACCGTAGGCAATTAAATCCTCTTGCATTACTTCTCCAAATAATTCCAGTTTATCTTGCTCAATAAAACTATTTGAACCAAATCCTAATTCATTTTTCCCAATCCTATTGGAAATGATCTCTTCTAAACCTGAAAATGAACCACCACAAATAAACAGGATATTGGTAGTATTTATTGGAATTAAACTTTGTTCAGGATGTTTTCGTCCGCCTTTAGGCGGGACATTTGCTATCGTCCCTTCAAGAATTTTCAATAATGCTTGTTGCACTCCTTCACCACTCACATCCCTTGTAATAGACGTACTGGCACTTTTTCGTCCAATTTTATCTATTTCATCAATATATATAATACCTTTTTCTGCATTACTTACATTATAGTTTGAGATCTGGAGTAATCTCACCAAAACATTTTCAACATCTTCACCCACATAACCTGCTTCTGTCAAAGTCGTGGCGTCCGCAATTGCAAATGGAACCGATAGCAATTTAGCTAATGTCTGTGCAATTAAAGTTTTTCCAGTTCCTGTAGGTCCAATTAATAAAATATTACTTTTGTCAATCACAATATCTGAAAGATATGCCTGATGAATAATTCTTTTATAATGATTATATACTGCTACAGAAATTGATTTTTTTGCTCGATGCTGACCAACAACATAGGTATCGAGTCCAGATTTAATTTTTGATGGTTTTTGAAGTGTTACCTTAAAACCAGAATAGGATCCATCAACTTCATTATCAAGGTTGATCTCTGGTCTTTTTCCTTTTTTTATTGTGCTCATTTCCGTTTGGTTAATATTGAATCAATTAAACCATAATTTTTAGCTTCTCTCGAAGTAAGATAATTATCTCTATCTGTATCATCTTCAATCTTCTTTAAAGTCT
>CAZPHE010000024.1:0-27857 GCA_964586315.1 uncultured bacterium
CCATTAGAGATGGCATTTCATGGTATTCAACGATCCGCAGAATGGATATCTAGTTTAATGTTCGGGAAAATACAGGATATAGAAATACTGCAAGGAAAAAGCCCGATTAAAGTTGCTATAAAGTCAGGTGCTAAATTTGTAGAAAAATTTACATTTGATAATGACATAATTTATTTAGCATTGAGTGTTTTTATAACATTTGCCATGTTATACACTTTAGTAAAAATATTGCGTAGTTTAGTTTTAGAAAAAGTAGAAGGATTCTTTGATCAGTATATTTTCACAACTGCTCTTCGAGCTATTGGTTTTGGTATAATATTAACAATCATGGTTCAAAGCTCTTCAATCACAACATCTGTCGTTGTCCCGCTTGCCGGTGCTGGTGTTTTAACATTACGACAAATATTCCCCTTTACTCTTGGTGCCAATATTGGCACCACGGTAACTGCGTTGTTAGCTTCTATTACAGGAACGGTTGCTGCACTAATTGCAGCAATTAGTCATTTATTATTTAATATTTTTGGGATATTAATTATTTACTGTAATCCCTATTTACGTGGCATACCATTAAAATGTGCGGAATTAATAGCTGAGTATGCAACAAAAAATAAATTTGTTCCAATTATTTATCTTTTGATAGTTTTTGTAGCCATACCTTTATCGATAATTTTAATAGGAAAATAATATAGGAATTAATTTTTATGTCATTATTTAAAGATATTGTAACACTTTGGAATTCCGATGATCTTTTGTCTCAGGCTTGGGATGAGTCATATGATATGATGGTTTTATCAAATGAAATATTTATAAAAGCCATTAAATATTTACGGAAAAACGAAAGCATAGAATCAGTTCGGGCATTAAAAAAACGAGATCGAGAAATTAATTTATTTCAACAAGAGGTACGACGTAAGGTTGTTACACACTATGCAGTAAGTCAAAAAATTGAAGACCTTCCAAGTGGTCTGGTTCTATTAAATATGGTGGTAGATGTAGAAAGAGTTGGAGACTATACAAAAAACATATTAGACCTTTCTCTTTATTATCCTGATACAATACAGTCAGAAGAATTTTCTGATGATTTGGCTGAAGTTGAAAAAGAAGTTTCTTCCCGGTTTGAAAAAACAATTCAAGCTATCAATTCTCAAGATTCAGAAGTAGCACAATCATTAATGTCTTCTTACAAAGACGTTGTTAGTATTACTGACCAAATAGTAAATGGGTGTATCTCTGGGGAAATTTCATATGGGAACGAATCAAAAACCACATCCCTTGCACTGTATGCACGTTATCTAAAACGCGTCGCTGCACATCTTAAAAATATTTCTACTATATTGGTGAATCCTTTTGAGGCTGTTGGATATAAAAAATAATAAGAAAATTCGTCTGGCTATATCTTTCATCTTTTGGGATTATGTTTGCTATACTATCTGGGATAAAAGAAGGTGGAATGCTACCTAGTCAAATGGGTTGGTCTAAGAATGTTCTTTCGGGGATAGCTGGTATGATTCTATTTCTCGCACTTCCAAGATCAATGGAATAGTTTTTCAAAAATTCAATCCATTGATTAATATAGTTTTAAAATGAAAACTGGAAATTCACAACGATTTTTTTTTCTAAATCGCCTCCTTCCGGAGTTGTCATTCTCAAAGTGGGAGCAACAATAAAACCTTTATCAATGGTATAATGTATCCCAGCAATAAGAGCCATTTCCCCACTCTGATTAACAGATGTGTTTAGATTTACCTGATCCATTCTTGTTAGGAATGATAGTTTTTCCGAAAACTTATAAGTGCCATATACACAGATGATTTGGCTTGTAACATCATCTTTTTGTTTTGTTTCAAACTCAAGACCTCCATGAAATCCGGACCCAGAAAACCCAGCAAAAAATCCCATAACAAAGCTGTTTTCTTTAGTGTTATTTATATCATATGGTTCAATAGATAAACTAGACCCAATATTAAACCCATCGTTTTTATTCAATTTTTGTTCGCCATAAACAAAATGTGTAGAAAGCTTTTTATACTTATCGTCCTCGCTTTTCTTATACCCACTACCATTTGTTAATAAGGTCTTAGTTGAAAAAGAACTAAACTTTCGTGTAAAACCTATCCCTAAATCAGCAGAATGTGAAAAACCATAAGTATCCATCGGCATTTTTTGTATAAAACGATGACCCCATGTGTTTTCCATTGTTTTAAACATATTCATTCCCTGCATTCCAATAGACATATCTCCAAAACCTGTTTCCCATGTAACAAAAGCTACTTTTAGAAAAGCCGTGTGTGCACTTCCTTCATCATTATTACCCATATCATATGTCACTTTATAGGAAACAGTTTCGCTAACATTATTTGCAAATGTTAAATAAGCACGTTTCATATTAAAGGCATTATCACCACTGGTATCTAAAGTAGTGGTGTAATTATAAAAAACTTTTCCACTTACATTACTTTCTGCAAATAGTAGAAAACTAAATAATATATAGAAGCTACAACCTGCAACTATCTTTTTCATTGTATCACCTCTTGATTTGATTTTTTAATTATAATATGAACCTGTGGGGTTTTATTGTGGAAGTACTATTGTAAATTTTGTTCCTTTTGTTTTTTTACTTTCAACATATATTTTTCCACCATGAACAAAAATTATGTGTTTAACGATAGCAAGACCCAAACCGGTTCCACCCTGCCGTCGACTTCTGGATTTATCAACACGATAAAATCTTTGAAATATGCGTTCACTGTATTTTTTTGGTATGTGTTCACCATAATTATGAAAGGTGATAAAAATCTTTTTATCAATAACAGTGGAAACTTTGATTCTTTTGGATGAATCTCCATACTTAATCGCATTTTCCAATAAATTAATAAAAGCCTCACGAAGAAGTTGTTCATCAGCTTGTATTTGAATAGAAGAATCACAGGAAACTATTATTTTTATTTTGTGTTCATCTGTTTGATTTTTAATATCTCCAATAGCGCTATTAATAATATCTTTTAATGATTGTTTATTTCGTTCAAAGGTTTGATTATCTTCCATTGATTCAATTTTTGAAAGCCATAATAAATCGTCTATGATTGCGTTAAGGCGACTGGAGTTATTTAAAGCTTTCTTTAAAAATTCTTTCTTTTTTTCTTGTGGAATATTTTTCTGTTTTAAAGTTTCTAAAAATCCAATAATTGATGTGATTGGAGTTTTTAATTCATGGCTAACATTAGCAACAAAGTCTTGCCGAATTTTCTCAAGTTGTTTTATTTTAGTTATGTCACTTATAACCACTAAAACACCAGAGTATTTTTCTTCAATAATAGTTCCATTAGCCAGAAAATACCGATCCATATTTTTTTTTATTTTAATTTCTTCTTTTATGGCTTGCTTGGTAGATAATAAATGATTTAAAAACTTTAGAAACCTTTTATCTTTAATGGTATTATCAATTTTCTCACCAGTAGGGTTTTTCGTGTTTATATTGAGATATTTTTTACCAGTATTGTTTACCATTAGGATTCTTCTATTATTATCAACAGCCAAAAGACCTTCTGACATACTAGAAAGAATCGTGTCTCTATCTATTTGTTTTTTTGGAGGGAGGTTAGACAAGGGAATCAAAATATGTTTATAGTTTTTACCTTTTTATTCTATTCGAAATCAAAGGCTTTAAAACGATAACCTACTCCACGAATTGTTTCTACAAATTTGCCTGCATGTTTCATTTTTTTTCTTAGTCCAACAATTTGAAAATCCACGGACCTATCTTTCACGGAATAATTTTCACCTCTAATTTTATTAATTATTTGATATCGAGTAAATACCCACCCAGGGTGTGATGCCAGAAGATGTAAAATTTGAAATTCGGTAAAAGTTAAATTAAGTTTTTTATCATCAAGTAAAACTTCACGTTTTCTTGGAACAATTTTAAGGCCTTGAATTTTAACTGCTTCTTTTTTTTCATCAGATTTAATTCTACCCCTTCTTAAAACTGATTGTATTCGTGCTAATAATATTTTAAAACTAAAAGGTTTTGTTATGTAATCATCTGCTCCGGACTCCAGCCCCTTAACAATATCCTCTTCTTGACCTAAAGCTGTTAGCATAATAATGGGACAAGTTTTTAAGGTTTCATCCGATTTTAAAACTCTACAAACATCTAATCCATGAATGCCCGGAAGCATTAAATCTAAAAGAATAAGATCTGGTGTTCTTTTTCTAGTTAAATTGATACCTTTTTCACCATTTCTAGCAATAGACACAGAAAAATTTTGGTGTTCTAAATTAAATTGAAGAAGATCAGCAATATCTTTTTCATCTTCAATAATAAGTATATGTTTTCCTTTCATATTATTAAAAGAATATTATGAAGTATTTGTTAGAAAGATATTAAGTGAAATATGTTTTATTTAAAGGACCCAATTTTATAAAGAGATATATAATAATAAATAATATAAATTATGTGTGGAAAACTGTTTTTTATTTTAGAATCTATTTGATCAATTGAAACCCATCGACATTTAGTAATTCCTTCGTTTAGGTCTGGTATTAGTTTATCATTAATTTTCCCATGAAATCTTACAGCATACCAAATCGTATGTTTTATAAAATATTTTCCCGCGATTTTTCTTAAATATTTTGTGGGTGCTAATTTTTTTATAATGGATAATTTTTTGTGGGGAATACCGGTTTCTTCAAATATTTCTTGAATTGCGGTTTTTCGTGTAGTTGAGTTTTTTTCTATTTTTCCTTTTGGTAAATCCCATTTTTTATTTTTTTTTATAAGTAAAATGTGATTTTTAAAAAAAACAATGCCTCCTGCGGTTTTTAACGTTTTATTGTTCATTTGCCTTAATCTTATATAAAAATTCAAACTGTTCTTTATTAAGGTCATCAAATGAGATATTATTAACAGTTATTTTATATTGTGGTTGTTCCCGATTCCATTTTTTTGTTTTAATAGTTTTTTTATTAGGATATTCTATATTTGATAATACGTATCTCATAGCATTTAATCTTGCAATCATTTTATTATCAGAGTTTATAACAACCCAAGGAGATTTTTCGGTTGAAGTATGTTTAAACATATGTTCTTTAAATTTTGTAAGTACTTGCCAATTTTTATTCGCTTTCCAATCGTTTGGTGAGAGTTTCCAATATTTAAGTGGATTAATTTCTCTTAAGTGAAATCTTAATTTTTGATTTTCTTTTGATATTGATAAATAAAATTTGATTAAAATTAAACCGTCATTAATTTTTTTTTCTTCCCATTTGTTAACTTTTTTCATAAAATATTTATATTGTTGTTCGGAACAATATTTCATAACTGGTTGAATAATGGCCCTGGAATACCAACTTCTATCATAAAAACATATAGTTCCTTTTTTAGGCATTCGTTTAGACCATGTTGAAAACCAAGACTTTTCTTGTTTTTTAGTAGGCACTCCTAATTCAATTATATCAACGGTTTTAGGCATCATATTTTCAACAAACCTTTTTATGGTAGACCCTTTTCCAGCAGCATCACGACCTTCAAAAAGAATAGCAATTTTTTTTTCCTCCTGAATAACCCATTCTTGAAGTTTTAATAATTCTACTTGTAATCGCTTTTTTTCCTTTTTGTATTGTTTAGGTGAAAGTGCTTTGTATTCTGTTCGATTGTAAATTATCATATATAAATTTAGCAATGATGAAAGGGGAAAATAAATTCCTTTGTCAAGGTTAAAAATAATGTTTGTTTTTTATTTAATATATTTTATTTTATTGTTTTTATTGACCTTAGGTGTTTTATTTTGAATTTAAATGATGTAAGAATAATATCAGCAAGATTTGAATAACAAATTTTCTATTTTAAAAAAATAACGGAAATACATTAAATAATTTTTATAGTGTTAAATAATAATGATAAAATAAAAACTATTTAAAAATAATTTTTATTATTATTTAAGGTTCAATATTAATTAAAGAAAAAATTATATAAATTGAAAATATAAAAAATAAATTAAATTAAATTGGGGAAAATTAAAATCATAACCTTCTGTTTTTGTGGTACTTATTATCCATTTTAGATAGAATATTAAAATTATTTAAAAAATAAAAATAAAAAATAAAAACAAAAATATTATTTATCTAAAAAATTTTTTATTACAATAGTTAAATATAAAATAGGTTAAAAATAAAAAAGAATAAAAAAGAATAAAAAAATATAAATATTTATTTAATAAAAAAATAAATTATAAATTACTATGAAATTAAAAAATAAAATAAACTTAAATAATTAAATAATTAAAATTTAAAATGAAATTTTTGGGTTATAACTTACTGGTTTTAATTACTTTAATATCTTTTCATATATGAATCTATAGTATTTGCCCAACATTCAATACCTCCGATTACATTATATGTGTGATAACCTAATTTATTTAAATATTTACATGCATATTTTGACCTAACACCAGTATGACAAATAATAGCATATTCGGATTTTTTTGAAAATACCTTCATTGTTTTTTGTAGGTTTTGTAAAGGAATATTTATTGAACCTTCAATTTCACAAATATCGATTTCATTTTGTTCCCTAACGTCAATTAAAATTATCTTGTTTTTATCTAACAATTTTTTTAAATCATAAGTTGTGATATTATTTATCATAAAAACTCAAAATCCCCAATAATACCCTTTATTTTTTTATTTTTACACCAATTTAAGGCAGGTATATTTGTTATTGTCCAAGCCAACAAATCTATATTTTTTTTGTATGAAAAATCTAATAATTCATCATCAATCATGTCGGCTCTTATTATAATAAAATTAGGATGAAGCCAATTAACAAGCCAAAGTAAATTTTTGTTTTCTATTAAAAAACCTACGGGCACTCTTTTAAAAAATAGCTTAAAATATAATATTATTATTGGATTAAAAGATGAAACCATAAATGGTCTCCGTGTCAATCGGGGCAACAATTTGGTTAAGGCCCGGGCCGTGCTTAAGTCAAAAAGATTTTTAGTTTTAATTTCAATATTGATGCCTATTTTTTCTGATATATTATTTAATATTTTTGTTATTGGTGGGAAAAATTTTAGTAATTCCTGGTTTATGTATGTTCTCTTATTTAACGACTTAAGGTCATAGTAGTTCCAATTAAAAATATACCCAAGACCATCCGTTTCTCTTTCGACATCAAAATTATGAGAACACACAATGACTTTATCTGCAGTAGTTACAATATCTAATTCTAACCATGTTAAATTATTTTTTTCGACATCTTTAGCTGCGCCTAATGTGTTTTCAGGATATTTTTTTTTAATACCCCTATGGGCTATAAGGATATTGCCCGGGAATATATTTTCAGAACTAGTTTTCCCTGACCAATACCACCTATGTTTAATAATTATGAAAATAATTAAATAAATAAAAAAATTCCAATAAATCATTTTGGTGTAATATATAAAATTCTATAATCTTTATTTTTCATTGAATCTTTATAAAATTCTGTGGTCCTATAATCTCCTTTATGATATAACTTAGCCTGATCATTATAATGAGGGCTGTTATACAAACCTGATTGTCCTGTGGGTAAAATTATTTGTGTGTTGTTTAAATTAGAAAAATCTACAATTCTTCTCATAGAAGCTCCTGATGTTTGTTCAAATGGATTAATATCTGAGTACCCTCCAGCATTAGGTGTCCACGACGAGCCTCCCGAATTAAATGGACCAATATTTAAACTAAATAAGTACTCTAGAATTTTTGAATTTGACAACAAATGTTTATGCGTTAATTTGTGCGCTAATCCCCATTTCCAATTGCTCTTGTTATTGCCATATTGATTCTTTACATATTTAATCATCCCTAAATAAGATATTTTTATTAATTCATCTAATTTTTCGATTTTTCCTTTTGTCCTTATATCGTCTATCCACATTGAATCTCCATTTTTCATTATCTCCCTTAATTTTCTATCTTTTATGTATTTCAAATCAAAATACCCATCCAAATATTCATCCCCTAAAATATCAAATTCATCCTTATATATATTTATATTTAACCTATTTATAAAAACATGAAACAAAAGTGCCCCTATTGATTCTGGGCTTTCTACTCCATCCCACCTTAACATTATATCAATAATATCTCTGTGCCCAGGATCTTCAATTTTTATATCATATTTTTTTAAAAATTTCAATATTGTTTTAGAAAATTCTGAAGTATAATCTAATTGCAGTTCCTTCATGTCCAATGAAACAAAATCATTACCCCCCTCAAGATAATCGTTTAACCTTTTAACTCTACTTTGATCAGCCCATAATCCACTTATGTAAAATGGAAATTCATCTCCTATTATTTTATTATTTGCTGTAGAAATAAAACCCTTCTTTGGATTATATAAAAAGGGCATTTCATTAAAAGGAACTTTACCTTTCCAATCATAAAACGAATTGTTGCCCGGGCGTGGCAACATACTAAAGCCCTCCCTCCTTATAGGTATAAAAACTGCTGGCCTCCATCCAATATTACCTTCAATATCTGCGTAAACTATATTTTGTCCTGGCACGCCAAAATCTTTAACAGCATTTGTAAAATCATCCCAATTTTTCATCGTTGTTAATTTCACCCACGCATCCATTTCTTTTGTTACCCAATGTCCAGTCCACGCAAATGACATTGCAACATTTTTATTTTTAAGCATTGGGTGAATATCACTAATAATTGGACCATGATGAGTAGACCTAACATAAACAACTGTATCCTTGGCATTTAATATTTTAATTTCTTCTTTTATCTTTTTGATATTTTTCCATTTCCCATCATGTTTGTATTGATTTTCATTTTCAGGATTAATTTCTTCAATAAAAAAATCTAAATCATCTACCATACTGTTTGTAAAACCCCAAGCCGTATTTTCATTTTGCCCTATAACGGGCATTGGAATCCCAGCTATACAAACTCCAGAAACATTAAACCTCCCGCCATTTAAATGTATTTCATACCATCTCGGTGGTTGGGTAAATGCTAAATGTGGATCATTAGCTAAAAATGGCTTACCGCTATTTGTTCTTTTTCCTGAGACTACCCAGTTATTTGAACCTAAATCTGCTGAATAATCACCTAAAATATTCCTCAAAAATCTTTCCTGCTTAATTATTTCATCAAATAATATACTTTTATTTTCAAAATCCACTGTCGCAATCGTTTGATCATTAAAATTACCTTTAGGAATTAAATCTAATAATTTTTCTTTGCCAAAATATTCATAAACGGCGCCAAAAATAATTTCAGGCTTCCATGACCCCTGCATTTCATGCGCCATCATTCTTGTATATCCAGCTACAATCACCGAATTCCAATAATCAGGTTTAAAACCTAATATTTTAAACTCCAAAGGCAAATCATTTAACGTCTCATCTATTCGATAATTGATTCCTTTGCAAAACGAATCGAAGATTTTTTTGTTTTTTGGATTCATGTTTTTAACAAGCACATTTGCTGTGTGATGAATTTTCCATGTTCTTAAATAGATATCCGTTTTTATATAATCTTCACCCAGAACCGATGACAGTTCTCCTTTAACAGCTAAAGATACCATTGAAAGCTGAAACAACCGATCTCTTGCTGCTATATAACCCGCTGTAAAAAATAAATCTTTTTCATTCAATGCAAAAACATGTGGCACACCATATGAATCTGTATATACTTCTACCTTTTCTTCAACTGGCAATTGTTTTGTTCCTGAATATATTGGAAGAGGGTGGTCCAGCCATATTAAAAACATGATTAAGAAAAACACTATCCCTCCAAAAACAATAAATAAAGGTTTAATCATTTACAATCACCTTTTTAGCGTATAAAGTTTTTTTCGAATAACACCCATCCATCTGGGTCAATTTTTACACTAGAGTTTGAGTTAATTGCGATTCTATACGGACTATTATTTAATTCAATTGTTCGCCTTCTTTTTCCATCGAATGATTGATATTCAATTTGAAGCGGTATCTTAAAATCCTTATTTTGCCACCAGTAATCTATATATTTCTTGTTACCCAGAATATTTTCTTGAATATTTAAGGTTGGTAAATCACCATCATATAAATAAAGATTAAAAAACCAATTCAAGTCCGTCTTGCTGTTCTCATGAATTAAGGAAATAAACTCATCAGTTGAAGTTTGGTTTTGAGGAAGAACCTTTGGCATTATAATATATTCTTTCAAGCTTGACAAAAAAACATGGTCACCTATAAGATAACGCAAGGTATGTAATACATGTGCTCCTTTATAATATATGTCATTCCCAGCTTTTTGATTTGTGGTGCCATTTTTTAAACCAACAATAGGAAATTCGTTTTTTATGTTTTTCTTAAGGCGGTTTTTTACAAAGTTAATTGCATTTTTTTTCCCATATTTTTCTTCAATGAATACGACCTCGGCATAAGTATCAAATCCTTCATGAATCCAAAAATCAGACCAATCAGAAACGCTAATAAAATTTCCCCACAATTCATGCCCCATTTCATGAAAAAGAATAAAATCATAACCTAATTTTGTTTTTTTATAATTGTTCCCATATGCGTTAATCGTTTGATGCTCCATCCCCCAATATGGTGCATGCACTAAACCAAATTTTTCTTCTATCCAAGGATATTGCCCGAAATATTTTGCGTAAAAATTTAAATATTCTTCAGCTCTCTGAAGTAATTCTATGGCGTTATCATTATTTGCCTCAGGAAGCACATAGTATACTAACTCTAGAGATTTATCTAATATATATCCAGTTTTCCTAATTGTCTCAAAATTTCCTATAGTAAAATTTATATTATATGTGCTTATCGGATAATTGGTTTCCCAATGCCATGTTGTCCATTTATTATTTTGACTTTTTGATTTTAAAAGCCCATTTGAAACGACTTGAAGAGGGTCCGGCACGGTAACTTTTATATCTGCGCCATTTGACTTATCACTTGGGTGTTCTTTACAAGGATACCATATATATGCACCGTTTGACTGACAGGAAACACCAACCCAAGGCATCCCATCATCGCTAGTGTCCCAGGTGAAACCACCATCCCATGGTGGCCGCTTTGCTACGGGTGGAGAACCTCCGTATTTTATTTCCAAAATGTGATCATTAAGCAAAGTTAATCCAGGGTTTTTTATATAAACCTTGTGTTCTTTATGTTCAAACCCCAGGCTAATTCCATTTATAGAAACCCCGGAAACAGCAAAGGTTTTCAGAAGATCTATTTCTAGATAATCACAGCTTTTCAAAAGATTAAAGGTGATATTTACGACACCTGTGATTATTTCTCGATAAGGATCCACTTTAATATTTAAATCATAATGTTGAACATCCATTGCAGCCTGGTATTTTGAAAGGCGACCCCCGCTGTATGCTTCAATTGAAAATGCTATTGCATTAATTATAAAAATAAAAACAGAAGAGTAATTTTTCATGCTTTTTGAACACAATATTGATATTGAAATATTCCATTAGCCCTATCTACCTCTATTAATCCTTTGAAAACGATTTTTATTTCTTTGAGGGAGTCTCCTGAAAATAACGGAATTCCTTTACCAAAAACATATGGGTGTGGAGTTATATATAAATGAGTTAGGAATGGAGCAAATCTAAAATACGTTTTACCTCCTCCTATTATAAAACATTTTTTTTTCTGTATTTTGTTTAATGTTTTTTTTGGATCATCCTTTCGATTTACAACAATCATTTCACGGCCAAACAGATCTTTCGAGAGCGTTTGATAAGTGTTTGTGCCCATTATAACCGGGCAACCAAAAGTTTGTTCTTTAAAAAGGTATAAGTCTTCTGACCAATTAATTATTTCTTGATTGTGCCTGGCTATAAAACCATCAACGGTAACCGCGGCTATAAGAATAACTTCATCAGGCATTGTCAATTATTGATAAACTCTTAACGCTTTCCATTTTTTTAAATCATTAAATGACGAGGTGATCCCAGTTTTGTCTTCATGGTTTTCTGCAAAAGTTAAAACGTTGACCATTTTTCTAGTATCAGGAGATAATATTTCATTCAATGATTGAACAACTAAATTTTTATCCAAAGACCTTAAGGCCTCTATGGTTTGTTGATCCCGATTATAATTAGCGTCATGTTCAAAAATTATATTTTTTAATTTAGATGCTCTTTCAGAAATGCTCATTGGTCTCTTCTCTAATTTTTCGATTTCCGACTTGATTAATTGTTTAAATGTTTCTTCATCAATTTCCGTAAAAATTTTAGACGCAGAAGAAATAAAACTATCTGCTCGTTTATTTAATTCATCTGCGGAGTAAACTCCTGATTGTATTAAAAAACTTAAATAATGGGTTTTATCTTTTGTGCTTGCGTAGGACCATACAATATATCCAAGCTGTTGATTTGTTCTCATTTCCGTAAAAAATGGTTGTTGTATGCCTGAGCTAATAATTTTTACGATTGCCCTTAATTCTGGAGTGTCTGTTCCAGCTACGTACTCTCTAAAAAAGCATGAGTTGTTTACTAGAAGTTTGTTTGTATATTGTATTTCCTCGGGTTTTTCCATTTTAAGGTATGTTAAGTCAAATGCTTTTTCTCTATCAATGCCAATTGTTTTTGTTTTGTTTTGAAAAAGATTTACCACCTCTTTTGCATCACTTTTGTCAAAGTCGCCGTACACCATTGCCTCTAAAAATGTCTTATTATAAAGAACATTGCTGTATTCTTTTATTTTATTTAAGGTGGCTGATTTAGCAACAGGAAGAGATTCTTTCCATGTATACTTTATGTTCCACAAAATATCGGGTGACATTTCTCTAGTTTGTTGATGTGCATCTGATAATGCAAAATTTTCGTAATCACGAATGGTTTTATCTTTGATAGCTAAAAATTGGGTTTCTGTTATTGAAAAATTCATCATGTGATCAAGAATCAACTCGTATAATTTCATAGCTGATTCTTTATAGCCATTTACATCTATATATATACCTTCATAGCCTTCCCTAATTGTATAGTTTAAGCCCGCTTGCTTTGCTGGATAACTTAATTCATTTAACGACTCATTTACACATTTAGTATACAACCTTGAATTAACACGATGATTAATATTCATTGTTTCTTTTGGAAAAAGAATCTTTAAACTAATTAATCCTTTGGGTCTAAGAAATTCATGATCTTGACCAAAATACAACTCAACCCCATCTTGATTGCTTAATACTTCCGGAAACTTATCATTAATAATTCTTCTTTTGGGGATGGTGGCTTTCTTTGGTATAAATGGGTTTTGTTCAGGAATAGAGAACTCTTTTCTTTTTCGCGTTAAACTTAATTGATTATAATATTTATTGTCTTCTGAATAAGAATAGGCCGCTTGATAAAAATGTTCTTTTCTATCTGTAAACACCTCTTTTGCAATGAGCATCGTTAACATGTTATCTGGGGTTAAATGAGTAAGAAGGTTATTAAAATCTGTCGGTGAATTATCCTCGTATATATAATTAATTCTACCGGCATCTTCTATGGGGTATTGCATAACTTCATTTGCTAATTGAGTGGCCCGCCACATGCCCTCACCTTTACTTGCATAAATCTCGTTAAGAGAAGCCATCGATTTTAATTCATTAAAAACATGATTCTGGTAACCGCTTTTTTTCATTAATTCTATATAGTCAAGCGTTGCCCTTACGACCTCCCTATATTCCTCTTGCCCTTTCTGGGTTAGTCCTATTCTTATAGTTGCCCGACCATAGTTGCTGGTTTGTGATCCAGCGCCTGCTGACAATGACAAGGCCCAACCTCTCTCCTTTAGATAAGAAAGCAAACTGCCTTTCCCTTCATGACCTAAAATAAATCCAAACTGTCTGCCTGGTTTACTTTTATATAAATGTCTTATGGCGGGTAAAGCAAACATGATATTAAGGTTTCTGACGTCTTTTACCGGTTCTATCTGCACCAAACGAAAGGTTTGTTTTTTTTCAAAAAAGTTGGTGTCATATGCATTTCTGTTTAGGTCGTGATTTTTAATCTCAGAAAAATATTCCCGGCACCAGTGTTCCATGGTGTCTAGTGGATGTGTGCTTAATAGAGCCAACCCCATTCTATTCGCACTGTAATGATTTTCATAAAATTCAATTAATTCACTTCTAGTAATATCACCAAGCGTTTCCAAGTTCCCAGTGCTGAATTTCTGCTCAGGGTGTCCGAATTTTGAAAACTGACTTCCAATTCTGTATTGTCTCCAGTTGTCATTCATAATGTTTTTTTGGTGTTCAGAGTTGACCGCATTCACCTCTCTAGCTGTATATTCTTCTGTAAATTGTGGGCTTATAAAAAACTGAGAAAATCTATCTAGGGCTCCCTGGAACCCATCAGGTAAGACCTGTAGTTGATAATTCGTATGGTCGCTTGAAGTATAGGCGTTGGAATAACCACCATTTGTTCTTAAATATGTACTATACTCATCTACATCTGGATATTTTTGAGTTCCCAAAAAAAGCATATGTTCTAAAAAATGTGCAAGTCCCTGCCTTTTATCTGGGTTATCCAGAGAGCCGACCTCAACAGACATAGAAGCCGCAGAAACATTAAAGTCAGGATCAGATAAGAGATATACCTTTAATTTGTTTTCTAAGATCAACGTTCTAATTTCTGATTTATCAAGCGGGTGCTTAATGATGGTATTATTTGAACAGCTAACCATGATAAGGTAAAATATTATTGTGATTTTTTTGAACATAATATCCTTCCACTGTTTTGTTATGTGTCTAGGGCTTTCTCTATTATATAGATAAGGTGTTTACGATGCGCTTTTGTTTTTTCATCAACACCATTTGACCTTGATGCATATTTTTTAATTTTATTTAAATTTCCAAACGCAGATGCTACAGCAACATGATCATATTTTTTTTTCCCCTTATTCAATACAATTTTTATGAGTCGATTAGTGTATTCTGTTTGCAAATTAATTCTTATAGTATTCACATTTGACCCTGCATCAGCAGAAAAACATGCTGCAGTGAGGTCATTCATCACCTCAGTTAAGCCATAACGGTTTCCATACAATTCTGTATCCGAGATTCTTTTTAAAACATTTATATGCAATAAATGATTTAAAATATCCTTTTGGGTGTTTAAAAACATATCTAATAGTTTTGGGTCTTTTGTACCGCTCCAACCTCGACGTTCCCACTGTAAATGACTAAAAAGATTATTTGGGATTTTAAATGCGTCTGGGGAAAAAGCATAATTGTTAAGAAGGGTCATTGCCCATTTTTGTTCATCCATTGGCACAGGGACAAAAGGGTTTTCCTTGTCTTCTTGCCCAAACATAGAGCGTTCCATATAAACCCCGCCAATATATCGAGAAATAACCCGGACACAGTTTCCATACTCTCTATTTAAAACGGAGAAAGCATCTCTAAAACCATGGTAAGACTCACCTGGTTTTTCAAAGTTTTGTAATAAACCCGGATAAATTGATCTAATAATGTCCATCCTTTGTTTTGAATAGGCAACCGGATCATCGCTCATGTCTGAAACCATAATCCTAGGATCAATGGCCTTTCCCGGCGAGCGCATATCATCTGCATCGTTCCCATATCTATATTCATTTTTTGTTGATTTATTTAACAAAACATTTTGTCTTTCTTTCTCGTCTTGAGGGTTTTCCAATGAAGGAGTATACCCATATTGGATGGCCCAAATATCATAAGGGCCTGGAGTTGTTGAATAAAACTGTCCGTGGCTATTTGCAGTTGGACCAACATTTGCTGAAACATAATCCATAACAGATGATGTTAGACCGACTGGTTCTGTGATATGTTTGTCATGTATATTATTAAAACTGTGTAAATGACTAGCATAAAAATTGTGGCTTAAGCCTAAAGTGTGACCAACTTCGTGTAGCGTCAACTTAACTAGGCTTTCATATATAATTCGGTGTTCTTTCAATGGAGAAAAACCGATGTTTGTGTTTGTGGCCATCATTCCAAATAAGTTTCCTTGTTGGAGATGTTCACCTGCAAAACAGGCATCTTTAAAATTTAATTCCCCATCTGATGAAAACGTGTCAAATATTTTTTCATATTTTACTCTGTTAGTAAAATAAACATACTCCAACATAATATCAGCGCCTAAAATTTGTCCTGTGCGAGGGTTAACAAAGCTTGGTCCATATCCTCCAAAAGGAGGATTTGGAGAAGATGTCCATCTTAAAACATTATAACGAATGTCTCCAGCATCCCATTCAGCATCATCCGGTTGAATTTCAACTTTTACGGCATTGATCAATCCTGCTTGTTCAAAAGCCTTATTCCATGCTAAAACTCCTTCTTTTATAGCGTCTCTAAATTCATGAGGCGTGGTGTTTTCAATCCACCAAACAATAGGTTCTTTAACTTCTGAACGCGACTGTTCAGGGTTCTTTTTTTCTAAATGCCAACGATGTATCATGTCCCGATATGGCGTTGGATCATCGGGAGAGGTCATGTCTGTTATTTGTGTAGCAAAATATCCAACTCTTGGATCTTCAAAACGAGGTGCGTAATTATTATCTGAAACCTGTATAAAGCTATGCTGCAAAGTAACGTTGACAGATCTCGCATCGGTTAAACCCACATCAGAACCCCAGTTTGTAGGGGTGGGGTTTGTATAAACATATTGAACAACTATATCAGTGTTTTCAGAATAATTATTAATATCAATATATTTAGTTCTTTGTGCAGCTAATTTACCCAACTTAAAAGGGTTTTTATTTGGACTGCCTGGAATAAAGCCCCTTGTTATTTGGTGTAGAGCCTCTGAAAGAAAAACATTATCAACTCCAATTAAAACCTGACCATCCTTTTCTGAAATAATATTAGATGACGCCAAAATAGCAGTGCTTACGTTTGCGTCGGATGAGCGCGACAATGGATTTTCGGGATTAAAGTAAAGTGCGTTGTTTTGTATTTCAAATTCTATACGATTATAGTACCGGTTAAGTTTTATAATGCGTGCTCCACGATAACTTCCTTTAAATACGCCGGCATTCAGTTGCCCATTTAAACCGTGAACAAAATGAATGTATTCTTTGCCTAATTGTCCTTTTTTTATCAAAATAAACAATTTTCCATTTGTTGTATCCTGATATAAAGTGAAAAACCCCGGAATTTCTTTTTTGTTTTTTAAACCTTCTTCCATGGTTTTTTTCTTGGGGGGATCAACAACTGTTGGTTCAGTAATCCCATCGCTAAGTTTCTTTTCTTCAGGTAGATTCTGGCTTAGCATTATAGAAATTGAAACCATTATTAGAAGCGTTATTTTTTCCATTTTATTTTGCTCCTTTTTGTGGTATAAATAAATCTGTAATAGTCCCGGAATACATTTCTGCTGCGGCCCCAAAGGTTTCTCCCAATGTTGGATGCGGATGCACAGTCAAGCCTATGTCTTCTACATCTGCTCCCATTTCAATCGCCAGCACAGCTTCAGAGATAAGGTCTCCCGCTGACGGTCCTACAACCCCAGCACCTAATACTCGTTTTGTGTCTGGGTCAAATAAAATTTTTGTTTTCCCTTGTGATGCATTTAAAATCATTGCTTTTCCACTTGCAGCCCACGGAAAAACACCAATATCATAATCTATATTTTTTTCTTTTGCATCTATCTCAGTTAACCCTACCCAGGCAATCTCTGGATCAGTATAGACCACGCTTGGGATTGCTCGCGCATCCATAGCAGAAGGAACGCCAGAAGCAACCTCTGCTGCTACTTTTCCTTCATGGCTAGCCTTGTGAGCCAGCATTGGGTTTCCTGTAATGTCTCCTATTGCAAAAATATGTTTTACTGATGTTCTTTGATATACATCCACATTAATAAATCCTTTTTCATTTATAACAATATCTGTAACCTCAATATTTAGCAAGTCAATATTTGGTTTTCTTCCTATGGCTACAAGGACTTTATCAAAGATATGTTTTTGTTCAACATTGTTGCTTTCAATTGAAGTTTTCAATTTGTCGTTGAAAGGAATTATTTGTGTTACCTTTGAAGATGTCAAAATTGATTTGAATTGAGTTTTTAGCTTTCTGTATAGTGGTTTAACTATATCTGGATCTGCCCCAGGAATAAGATCTGGTAAATATTCCACAACAGTAACTTGAGAACCCAAAGCTGAATATACCTGCCCAAGTTCAACCCCGATAACTCCGCCTCCAATTACAAGAAAGTTTTTTGGAACATCAACAAGGTCAAGAGCTGTTTTAGATGTAAGAACACCCGGGTGATCTTTTGGCGCCCCGGGTATCATAGATGTTGTTGACCCAGCTGCTATAATGCACTTATCAAAGTTTGCTTGAATTGTTTCCCTCTCTGTCTCAATAGAAATTTCTTTGTTTGATAAAAAAGTCGCAGTTCCACTTACGGTTTTCACTTTTCTTTGTTTTGCAAGCTGAGAGATACCTGAATTTAGTTGAGAAACAATTTTTTCTTTGTAGGCCCTGATAGTATCTATATTAATAGTCGGAGGACCAAAAGAAACTCCAGCTTTTGAAAGGTGTGCCACTTCGTTTATTCCTCTTGAAATATGTAATAATGCCTTTGATGGGATGCAACCGCGATTTAAACAAACACCACCAAGTGTTTTATCTTTATCAATTAATAGCACACTTTTACCAAGATCAGCTGCTCTAAAAGCAGCTGCATAACCTCCTGGTCCGGCACCAATAACAACAATATCTATCTGTTCTGTTTTTGACATTAATCTTTAAACAGTTCTGGATCATTTAGCACTTGAGATAATCGATGAGTAAACGCCGCGGCCGAAGCCCCATCAATTACACGATGATCGTAAGACAAAGAAAACGGTAAAATATAACAAGGCGTGAATTCATTTTTTTCTTTATGATATATGGGCTTCCATTCGCTTTTTGAGACTCCTAAAATTGCTACTTCCGGTGGATTAACAATTGGAGAAAAGTATGTTCCACCAATTCCACCCAGGCTTGATATTGTGAATGTGCTACCTTTTAGATCCTCTGGTGTTAACTGTTTGTTTTTGGCTCTATCGCTAATATCCATAAGTTCTTTTGATAAGTCAAATATTGTTTTTTTATCTACGTTTTTTATTGATGGAACCATCAAGCCATGTGGGGTGTCAACAGCAACTCCTATATTATAATAATTTTTTAATACCAGATTATCACCACTTAAATTTAAAGAGCTATTAAACTTCGGCATTTCTTTTAGAACAATAACTGCAGCTTTCATTAAAAACGGAAGAAAAGTAACTTTAATTCCTTGCTCTGTGCCTAATGTTTTTAATTTTTGACGAAATTTATTTAGTTCTGTTATATCTCCGGCATCATACTGAGTTACATGTGGTATCTCTTGCCACGCTTGCTGGAGTCGTTCACCTGTTATTTTATTGATTTTTGTAAGTTTTTGAACATCTATATCACCCCACTGAGAAAAATCAATTTCTTTTTTAGAGGCATGAGTTTTACCGATTGCCACGTGCATTTTAAATTTAATATACCCATGAAGATCATCTTTTGTTATCCTTCCCTTTGAGCCAGTTGGGTTGACAATCCGGAGATCAATCTCTAGCTCTCTAGCCAGTCTTCTAACCCCCGGTGAAGCAAAAACGCTTCCATCAACCTTGAGCCCTATTGATTTGCTTTCTGGTTTGCTTCCCGGTTCGCTTTTGGAAACAAGGTCTACATCTTCAGCTCGGGTGTTTTTTGATTCTTTATCAACAGCCACCTTTTCTATTTCAATTTTTGCTAATAGTTGCCCAGTTTTCACTTCATCGCCCACCGCAACAAACAACTCTGAGATTTCACCTGAGTGCTCTGAGGGAATTTCCATTGACGCTTTGTCTGATTCTAATATTAAAATCACATCATCAGTGGTCACGGCGTCTCCCGTTGAAACACAAACCTCTGTTATTTCTGCTCCGTCAATACCTTCACCTAACTCTGGTAATTTAATTTCTACTATCATTCATTGTCCTAAGCGCTTATTGGGTTGGGTTTTTCAGGGTCTAGTTTATATTTTTTCAACACCTTTTTTATTGTATTTTTTTTTATGTGTTCGTTAATAGAAAGGGCACGAATAGCCGTTAATACGATATAATATCGATCCACTTCAAAAAACCTTCTTAATGCCTCACGAGTATCGCTCCTACCAAAACCATCAGTGCCTAAACAATAGTATGGTCCTGGAACATATGGGCCAATTTGTTCAGAAACCATTTTGACATAATCAGATACTGCTACCGTTGGGACTTGGTTTTTACTTAAAGCTTTTTCCAGATAAGATTTTCTGGGTTTGGTTTCTGGATGTATAAGATTCCATCGTTCTGTTTCTTCGGCATCTCTGCGCAGTTCACTAAAACTAGTAACGTTCCATATTCCAGGTTCTATTCCCCAGTCTTTTTTTAATAATTCGGCAGCGGCCATGGTTTCTCTCATCAGTGGACCACTTCCTAAGAGCCGTATTTGGGGGTTTTTAGAGCTATGTATTTTATATAGCCCTCTAACAATACCATCAGAAACATTATCTGGTTTTTCCGGGTGTGTATAGTTTTCATTTTCAAGAGTAAGATAATAAATAACATCCTTGTTTTCTTCAAGCATTTCCTTCATCCCCTTCTGAACAACAATTGCAATTTCATAGGCATATGCAAGATCATAGGCTTTAATATTTGGAGTTGCAGCTGCCGCCAGATGACTGTGACCATCTTGGTGCTGTAGACCTTCTCCATTTAAGGTGGTTCGACCAGCAGTTCCACCTAAAAGAAATCCCCTTGCTCGCATATCGCCAGCTGCCCATATAAAATCCCAAACTCTCTGAAACCCAAACATAGAATAATATATATAGAAAGGAATCATATGGGTTCCATGGTTGCTGTAACTCGTTCCCGCTGCAATAAAAGAAGAAATAGCGCCTGCTTCATTTATTCCTTCTTCTAGTATTTGACCATTTTTCTCTTCTTTATAATATAAAAACTGATCAGAATCAACCGGATCATAAAGCTGACCACCATGGGCATATATACCCAGCTGTCTAAAAAGAGGATCCATTCCAAATGTTCGCGCTTCATCCGGAACAATCGGGACAACGTGTTTCCCAATTGTTTTATCTTTTGTCAAGATTGAAAGGAGGCGAACAAAGGACATTGTAGTTGATGCTTCTCTATCCCCGGTCCCCTTTAAAAGCTCGTCAAATATCGAGACATCTGGAACCTTAAGGTTCGTTGGGCTATTTAATCTCTGTGGTATTGGTCCACCAAGTTTTTCCCTTTGGGTTATTAAATATTTATACTCATCAGAACCCTTCTCAAAACTTTGAAACTTTGCTTTTACAGCATCCTTATCAGAAATAGGAACATTAAACCTGTCTCTAAAGTAAAGTAGTTCTTTTTCATTAAGTTTTTTTTGGTTGTGGGTAATGTTTTTTCCTTCTCCTGCTTCACCAAGACCATATCCCTTGATCGTACGAGCTAAAATAACAGTTGGGGAGCCCTTATGGCTCACCGCTTCTTTATATGCTGCATACATTTTTACCGGGTCATGCCCTCCCGACTTCATATTTTCTAATTGTTTATCAGATATGTTTTTTACAAGATCTAACAGTTCTGGGTGTTTTCCAAAAAAATGTTCACGCATGTAGCCACCGCCTTCTACAACATATTTCAAAAGATCCCCATCCACTATTGCTTCAGTTCTGTTTAATAGAACATTGTTGAAGTCTTTTTCAAAAAGATCATCCCAATCGGAACCCCAAATGTTTTTAATTACATTCCAACCCGCGCCCCTAAATGCCGCCTCTAGCTCTTGAATTATTTTAGAATTTCCACGTACCGGACCATCTAATCTTTGAAGGTTGCAATTAACCACAAAAATAAGGTTGTCAAGATTTTCTCTTGATGCCAAAGTTAGGGCTCCTTTTGACTCTGGCTCATCCATTTCACCATCACCTAAGAACGCAAACACTTTTCTTCCTGTGTTTTCCATGAAGCCCCGATCTATCATATATCTCATAAAGCGGGCTTGGTATATTGCCATTAAAGGCCCAAGCCCCATAGAAACCGTTGCAAATTGCCAAAACTCAGGCATTAAATAAGGATGAGGATAGGATGACAGGCCACCCCCCGTTGCTAATTCCCTTCGAAAATTATTCAGATTTTCTTCTGAAAGTCGTCCCTCTAGGAAAGAGCGAGAATATATACCCGGCGATGCGTGACCTTGATAGAAGACAACATCCTGACCAGATTGGTGTTTTGCCCCTTTTAAAAAATGATTAAAGGCTACTTCATAAATTGTTGCTGCAGAAGCATACGTAGATATATGCCCTCCAATTCCAGGGGTTTCTTTATTTGCTTTTGTTACCATAGCCATTGCATTCCAGCGAACAATTGATTTAATTTTTCTTTCAAGTTCTCTGTTTCCTGGATATTCTGGCTGTTGACCCGGTAGAATTGTATTAATAAATGGAGTTGATGTGTTAAAGGGCAATCTTGCCCCTTTAGATTGAGCAAAGTCGATAAGGGTCTCCAGAAGAAAACGGGTTCGTTCATAGCCGTGTTCTTCTAGGGCATCTTCAATTGATTCTATCCACTCTTGTGTCTCTTGAGGGTCTTGGTCTTTGTAGTCAGCTTTCATATAAAGCACCAGTTTTTAAATGATATTTATAGCCTAAAACTTACGCCAATACAAAAAGGAAAACATAACGTCTTAATGGCACAAAAGGCGTTATTTTACACTTTGATGTTTTTCCAGTCTCCTTGATATATTTTCCAAGTTAATATCGCAGCGAACAAGCCCATATATATTGGCAGTAAAAACCATGGAACTATGTAACCTAAATCTAAAACTACTCCAAAATAATACGTGCCAAAAACAATTACAACCCAAGTAAGACAAGATTCAACCATCGAAGGGAAAAAAGTATTTCCTGCGCCCGCCAAAGCAAAAAACATCACAAATCCAACCGCGTCTAAAAATTGAACAGCGCCAATGACTCTTAAACCAAAAGATCCTAGATCTATAATTACAGGGTCATTGGTAAATATAGACAAATAAAACCCCGGGAAAAAAATAAACGTAAGACCCATAAAACCCATGAAATATTCAGCAAGGCGTACAGACTCTTTTATGCTTGACACGGATTTTTCTATTTTATTTTCCCCCATATATTTACTAACTAATGTTGAGCATGCCTGACCAAACCCAAACGCCGGCATGAACGAAGCATGCATGATAGTAAAAAGTAATTCAGTAGTTGCTAGTTCTATTAGCCCTATTATGCCAACTATTTTATAAAAAACCGTCCATCCAAAGGCTATAAGGCTTTCTTGTAAACCCATTGGGACAGCAAGCATAATTTGTCGTTTCATCATGGTTCGGTTTGGCCTGAATGAGAAAACACCAAATCTTTGTTTTAGATCTTTTGAAAAAAGATAAAAAAAGTAATGAAGCGCCATCCACATTGATGCAATTATTGTTGCAATGGCGGCCCCCTTAACTCCCATTGCCGGAAAAGATGCCCACTTCCAAATATAAGATAAAAAAGAAAATTGCGGAAAAATTTCGACAAAAAAATCTTTGATTCCCTGATAACCATAAATAAATGCTGCATTTAAATAAACATTAATTATGTTGCTTATAATCGTTACTCTCATGTGTATTTTTGTTTTTTCTATGCCGGTATAAAAACCTTGAAACACAAAGCTGTATGCAGAAAAAATCATCCCGGCAAATACTATAGTTGTATAATCTATTGCTAATGGTGTTGCAATTGGGTTTTTTATAAAAAATGGAACAACATCTCTGGCAAAAAGCCAGCCAAAAAATGACATCGGAATCCCATAAGTTGTAGCCATAATCAGACCATTGTGAAATGCGGTGCCCGATTCTTGTTCAATTTTTTGTCCTAATCGTCTTGACGCAACAGTTTGAACAGCTGTTCGAATACCTAAAACTAAACTGAGAACAGCCCAAAACATCATTGCTCCCATGCCTGTTGCAGCTAGTGCTTCTGCGCCAAGTCTGCCCACCATTGCAACGTCAGAAATACTCATAAGCACCCGACTAAGATTGCTTAAAACAACAGGATAAGCAAGAGTTGCCACCTCTTTCGCGATGGCTTTATCTTCTGGGAATAAAAACCTAAACACGCTTAAAAAGCCTGAATATCTATATGGTTCTCTTTGAGAAAGTTTCTTGTTTTGCTACAAATTGGGGCACTAGATAAAACACCAATGGTTTTGTTTTTATCTAATTTATTTATTTTTTTTGCAATTTTAATAATCCGAAAACCATCTTTCATAATTATTCTGCTTTTCCGATTAAAAACAATAAAAAGTTTGTTTTGTGATACATCTTCTTGAAGCTTTACCCCTAATGAAAGGTTGTATTTTTGGGGATTAATATTTATCATAGAGTTACATATTAAATAAAAAGGGTTTTTTTATGTTTAGATTATATTAATTATGAAATTTATTTATTCAAAAGAGATAAAAGAATTTATAGCCCATTCCAAACCGGTTTTGGCGCTTGAGTCTACAATAATTTCACAAGGAATGCCATATCCGGACAATCTTGAATTCGCTAAAAACTCAGAAGACTTATGCAGAAAAAATGGCGTTGCTCCAGGAATTGTTGCAATATTTAATGGGAAAATTCATATTGGTTTGAATAAAAAAAAGTTAAATCTTATAACTCAATATAAAAATGTAAAAAAAATCTCAAAGAGAGAAATTGGTATAGCAATAACAAAGAAATGGACTGGAGCAACAACAGCATCAGCAACAATGCAAATAGCACACCAAGCAAATATTCCCGTTTTTGCCACAGGGGGTATCGGTGGAGTACACAAAAACGGGGATCGTTCTTTTGATATTTCAGAAGACCTGTCTGCGCTTTCTAAAACACCAATGATTGTTATTTCTGCTGGAGCAAAGGCAATTTTAGATATTCCAAAAACTGTTGAAGTTTTAGAGTCTCATGGTGTTACCACTCTGGGTTTTAAAACCAATACATTTCCTGCCTTCTATTCTCGATTGTCAAATATAAACAATCTGATTAGTGTTGCCGATGAAAAAGAAATTATTAAGGTTTTCCTTTCAAATAAACGCTCTGGTCTGTCATCGTCTACCTTTGTTGTAAACCCCATACCAAAAAAAGACGAGATCCCATATTATAAAATAAATAAAATAATAGATAAAGCAGTTATAGAGGCGGAGAGGCAATCTATATCAGGAAAACAAATAACGCCTTTTTTGCTGCAATATATTGTTGAAGCCACAGACGGCAACAGCCTAAGGGCTAATAAAGCCCTGGCTTTAAACAACATTAGGCTTGGCATTAATGTGAGCAGGAAGCTCTTGAATACTATTAAAACAACACTATAGCTAACCAAGCATTATATTTATTGGTTTTAAACAAAAAGAAAAAAACACCATGAAAAACAAAAATGTTTATGCTAAAACGTCCGCTAAAAAACAATGTGTTTATTTTCCAAAAAATCATTCATTATAATTGTTTTTAGCAAACACATTTATTCCAACATAGTGCCAGACCGGAGCAATTAAGCCCACAGATTCTGATATAATATTATTAGAAACAGTCGCCAAATTAAATCTTTTGGGGCCTACTGTATGTACAACAACTTGTTTTAATCCCTTAATTGGATTATAAATTTTAGACATATCTGGAAAAACTGGAAAATCATTTAGAGGCGTTGCCCCAATTAGAAAATTAAATCCTGCTTTATTAATATGATCCATAATACAAAATGATTGTGTGGTTGGTTTAACTCGATCAATTATATTTATTGAATCAAAAGATAGCTTATTTTGGATTTTAAAATAATTGGAAGGATTTATAGAGTTTTCGGAAAAAGTTTCTGGTACAATAATTACTTTTTTATCTATAGAATAAATTATATGTCCAAATATTTTTTCTTTAAAATCATAATCATTTGCCTTGCAGAGACTATAGATAATTAAATTCATATGGTGTAAATATAATATTACTATGAAAAATATATTTATAATTCTATTGCTTATTGTGTCGCTTCGTGGTCAATGAGCGCTCTGAGGAAATCCATCGTTGCCGGTCGGCAACTCTGATAGAGGCGTTGGGCTATGGGCGGGCCAAGTTATGTTCTCCCTGGACAACATAAACCAATATATAGACTGGTGGCATGAAGCTGTACCCGGATCAGGAGAAACCTTTGACCACGAAGGATCCTTAATAAGTCTAATTTTATCTCCAACATTAACTGTTGGACTATCTAACTATTGGAACATGACAATTAGCCAACAAATAGGTAGCCGGATTATGACATGGGATGGCGACACAACAACTATTCATCATCGAAACGAAAATTCATTGTCTGATTTTAAAAATGCATTCGGTGGTCTTTTAGGAGACACACAAATACTCTTTAGATACCTTATATATAATGATGGACAAGGTAGCGGGAAAAGATTGTTTTTGGGTGGTGGTGTTGTAGTTCCATCCAAAAACACAATAACGAAGGACCCCTTTTTTTTAAATGGTGAACAAAAAGAAGAACATAGGCACTTCAGCATGAGTGAAGGGGTTTATAAAGGCGTTTTAGAATCCCAATACTATAGAAAAAGAAACACAAATCCTGTATTTATTGGAGGTTCCTTGAAAACAGATATTCCATTAAGCAAGAATAGACACGGCTATAAAGCATCATTCTTTTATCAAGCAACGCTGACCGGTTTAACTAAGCAATTATTAAAAACTAAAGTGTCTTTAGGCGGAAACTTTTCTATTCGTTATGCAACAAGAGCATTTTGGAATAATAAACCTGCACCAAATTCTGAATCCACAATTATAACTTTTGGTGGGACTCTTCTATATAATATTAATATCGGTGTCATTGGCGTTGCTCTGCAAAAGCCAGTTTTTTTATATGGTGGGATCGCAGGAACAGAGGCAGAAGACATCGACCAGAAAATGGACGCTGTTCAGTTCACGCTTAGCTATAGGAGATTGTTGGATTTTGTAATACCGTGGATTGATCCACTAAAGGGCTTGTAACTAATTAACCCTCTCTGCTTCCAAAAAGAACTGTTCCTAAACGAATTAATGTCGCGCCTTCTTCTATTGCTATTTCATAGTCTCCGCTCATACCCATAGAAAGTTCTTTCATTTGTTTCCCACTAATTAAATGGTTTAATTCACCTTTTAGTTCTCGTAATTGTGAAAAACAATTTCTTATTAAACCAATATCTTTAGTGTGGGGCGCCATTGTCATTAGACCCTCTATTTCAACATTTCCTTCTTCAAAACACTGTATTATTTCCTCTTTGTGATTTAAAAAAAATCCCTGTTTTTGTTTTTCTCCACTAGTGTTTACCTCCAATAAAACCGTTATTGTTTTATTGGCTTTTTGCCCTTCTGTAGACAACTTTTTTAATAGTCTATATGAATGAACAGAGTCTATTGTGTCGAAAAGAGAAACACATTTTTTTGTTTTGTTTGATTGCAGGTGTCCAATAAACCGTTTTTTTAAACCTGGCATTTTTTCAAAAGATTTAAATTTCCCTTCTGCTTCTTGAATTCGGTTTTCACCAACAGACCTAATTCCTAACTTATAGGATTCTACAATGCTATTAAACGGTTGGGTTTTAGTAACGCCAACTATTTCGACTTCATTGTTAAAATTGCTTCTTTCTTGCGCCTGCTTAATTTTTGTTTTTACAAAATCCAGCTTTTCTTTTAAAGTCATGCTTAACTGCTGGTAGTTGGCTCCGAACTTTCAAGTCCTGTTTCATCTTTTGCTTTTTCTGGATCTTGATCACTAATTACCCTTGTTATGGATGAAATATTTGTCCCGTCATCTAACTTTACAAGCT
>CAZPHE010000025.1:0-27826 GCA_964586315.1 uncultured bacterium
TAATCGTTCGGTAGAAAATTTTACGAAAATACTGGATACAGCTGGAATCACATATGGAGTACTCAGCCAGGAACATTGCTCTGGCGATCCGGCTAATCGTTTAGGCGATAAACTTACCTTTACCATGCTTAGAGAACATAATCTAGAACAACTTAATAATGTAAAAAAGGTTGTAACACTTTGTCCTCATTGTGCAGTAAACCTTGGGAAAGAATATAGTGCATATAATAAAATTGACTATACAGTTGAGCATCATACCCAAGTTGTTGGTCGTTTAATTCAAGAAGGTAAAATAAAAGTTAAAATGGGTGAAAATGGTAAAGTTACCTACCATGATCCCTGCAACTTATCTCGAATATTAGATATAGTTGATGAGCCACGCAGAGCTATCAAATCAGTTTCTTCAAATTTTCAGGAAATGGAAGAGAATGGAAGAAAAACACTTTGCTGTGGTGCAGGTGGTGCACTATGGTGGAAGAAAGAGACTCAGGGGCGTACCCATTTAGTCCGCGCTGAACAGGTAATAGAATCAGATGCGGATACTGTTGTTACAGGGTGTAATTTTTGTTACGGTATGATGAAGCAAGGTTTGGGGCCATTAACGCCAGATGGTAGGGAAGATGTTTCAGTAAAAGATATAGCAGATCTTGTAGCAGATAACTTGGTATAATATTTCTGATGTCATTTCTCATACTTTAATTCAATATTATTTTAATAAAATTAATTTTTTTACCGATTTAAAATCTTTAGCAACCAATTCTATAAAGTAAACTCCACTAGAATAAGATGAAGCGTTCCACTGAATTTGATGGTGACCTGTTTTTAATTTATTATTTATGATTGTTTTTAAAATTCGACCGGATATATCATATATACGAATTTCCACTGATTCCATTGTATTTGATAAAATTTCAAAGCTAATTGTAGTTATAGGATTAAATGGGTTAGGATATGGTAGATTTAATTTTATTTTTGAAGGCAATAATTCTGATTGAACTTGAATATTCAATTCTTCAATTCCAAAAAAGTGTTCAAGGAGTAAATCTTGGTTACCCATGACAGCGCATAATTCATGCCCATCTGGAAAATCATTCCATGTTACATTAAATCCATTTTCCATTAATGTATCTCTAAATGCTAATCCTTGCCAAAGCAAGTTATCATACCAATATCCTTCCATATATATATCCAAATCAGGAAGGCTTTCTCCAAAATTTTGTATGATTTGATTATAGTTTGAATTAATCGTAGGAGCGAAAGCGCCGATTTTTCCAAAAACATCATACCTTGTGATTCCCTGGTATACTGCTATACATCCACCATTTGAGAAGCCAATGCTTGCAATATTTTCAGGGTCATCAAGGATTCGATACTTATTTTTAGCCCATTCTAGGATATCATCAATAATAAAATTTGTATAATCTTCCTGATAATATGTGCGATACTCTGCAGTTCGGTTTACTGGTGGAATAAATATTGCAATGATAGAGTTGATACGGTTGGCATGAATTAAATTATCGATAATATTTTGGGGATCCCTCGGTAAAATTCGGTCACCATCATGATAGATTACAACTGGGTAATGATTGCTACTATATTCGTAATTTGGAGGTAAGTATACACTGATATTTCTAGAGTTTTCCATAGCAGTACTATAAAAAGTAGTGTCAAAGAAAGTACCATGTGAAATTGTATCATTATAACTCCATTCAGGAGGGATATGATAATCTGGACCACTTACTTGATCCGTGATACCAAAATTCCATGCCATGCAAGTAATATCATTCATTGGATCATCATAGTATGTCCCATCTGCCCAATATGTATAATTAAATCGTCCATGATGAGGCATTATCATGGATCTAAACCAAAAATCAGTACCCGGAATATTACTCATATTCCAAAGCGATCCATTCCAATCATTCCAACTGCCATTAACTGTAACAACATCATTATTATTTTGTGAAAAATACAGAAAATATGTCATTGCAAAATCATGTTCATATGCATCAATTCCTTCAAAATCACCTATAATATTTTCTCTAATTTCAATATAAGGAATAGCAGAAAGTGAACTAGTTATATCTTCAATTAATTCTTGTCTTTGATTTTGTGGTGACATGCAAATAATATCTAATTGATCATGGAAATCATAGATATGTTCAAAATTCGAGCTATCTTTAATGGTCATATAATCCAAAGAAATTGTTACTTCATCTTCAGGTAGGATCGAAACATTTGAGTCATAAGCATTTGTACCTACGAAAATGGAGAATCGACTCACCCGATCTAAATCTAATTTCCAATTATTGTATTGGAGATCCCACCAATAAGGAGAGATGTTAAAACCATTATCTATATCTGATCCTATAATGGGATAAAGAGAATTCCATCTATGTGGTTTTAAAGGAATTTTCACTTCTTTCCAATCAGATTCTTGATCAATAAGTATGGAGTCATCTCCAGCCCAAATTTCATCAAATCCATAGAAAACTGGTTTATCAGCAATTAAAAACCTTATTGACATATATTCTGGAAAATTTGGTGGATTTTCTACTTTCAACATAAAACTTAATGTGTCACCAATTGAAAAATCCATTCTGCTTGAATCAAGATTTGTGAAATTTAATCCAGCCCAATTCCCTTGGTTCGGGTTGTTACTACCAAAAGAAAAAGTCACATCCATTGCGGCACTTCCTGATACAAAATCAATACTATCATAAGATATATCTATCGAATCTGAAATATTTGAGAATGAAAAAAAAATAGAATCAGAAATATTAGTTTCATGGAAAGATTCAAATTCATAAATAATAGATACAACGCTTGAATCTAACCCTTGATTTAAATCGATCTCATCTTTTATATAACTACCCCAATTGCATAGTTGACCCACTGTATTGATCCAATAATCCAAATCATTTTCTACATCTAGTGGTAATCCATTACAAAGGCCTATAGACATTTCTGCAAGTACCCAATTATTTGGAATAATATGCCAGTTCCAGGGATTATTAAAACCCTCATCTCCATATCCTAAATAGCCATTAATATGAAGAATTCTTTCTTCTTCTGGAAGATCCAGTTGGGAACGGCATTGATTAATCAAATCATTATTGTTTGTTGTAACTACATAATTAGATTCATCATTTTCTCCATGGATCCCAACAGTAAAGAATACATAGCTACTATCAAAAACTGGATTACAGTCGCTAGTGTCATTTGTAGTGGAATCAGAAACAAAAGTCTGCCAGTATTCACCAACTGTTCTCGATAGAAACCAAGATGAAATATTGGGATTTCCATCGTAACATTCCCAAGACCCAATTCTCCAAATTTCCTGATTCCCTAACCAGCCTATTGTATCTGGAAGAGTATTCAATACAATAGGCTCAAACACATTCAAATTTTGGGGAAGGCGAAGATTCACAACAGTATTAAAAAATGAGTTTAAAAATGGGTAATCTAAAATAAGAGAATGACCTGCTCCTTGTTCCATAGCTAATGCCCATTTTGCTCCTAATGGACGGTGATCTAGGAATATTCCTGTTAGATTTTCAATTCTATAGGGCAGATCATTTTCGCCTACAAACATTAGACCTGGTACTTGAATAGCGTCACCAGCATCCGTTGTATCATGGTATCCACCTTTTTGTGTAATAAAGCCTATTGTTCGTTCCGGGATCCATTTTGTAAAGTGATAACCAAATTGTCCTCCCCATGAATAACCATTTATAAAGAAAGGAATGTATGAGATTTCATTATGCCCTGATAAGACAGCAAAAGAATCCATGGCTGCAATAACAGCATCACCGATACCTGTTTCCATATTCATATTAAAAATATGGGCACCCATAAGTGCAAAATCTTGTTCGTTAACTAGGGTTTGATATACTGAATCATTTACAATATTTCTTGAATCTCCATTATTGGGGTGCATGAACCAATATATCCCCCTTAAAATATCCGTTGAATCATTGATCCAAATTCGAAAATCAGCGTAATTGTAGCTTGCTGTATCATTTTCTGGTATGGATACATCATATATACTAGCTTTTGAGATTGTTAAAAAAATAATAAATAAAGCTATTTTTTTCATTTTATTTTTTTAATCCAATTTCTTTCAATCTTTTATCTAGATATTGTCTTGCTGTATAACGTGCAGATAGAATTACTTCATCCCGAGGATGCAAAAAAAGCGGCATGGAATAACGGCTTTCATTATTAATATTTTTATTAGGATTAATTACTCTATGAGTTGTTGATGGAAAGTATCCTTGAGAAATCTCTTGAAGCATGTCTCCTGTATTAATTGCAATACATCCAGTGTCACAGCTTATATTGTTCCATTGACCATTTATACTTTTTACCTGTAGACCTGGTTGTGTGCCAGCAATAAGAAGTGTAATAAGATTAATGTCTTCATGAGCTGCACCACGAATAGCACCAGGTGTTTCTTTCCCGTCAAGAGGTGGATAATGTATTATTCTAAGTAAGTTGGTCTTACTGCCAATAATCATTCCAGGAAGGGGTATTGAAAATTTTGATTTTATTTTATCAGGAGTTTCATGTTGAATCCAACCCAATAGTATTGATGTTAATTCTAATAGTTGTTTGTATAATTCTTTTGTGCCGTTACTTAACTCTTTTGGATATCTACCCCATGGGTAATAATGATAAAATTCTTTAAGATCACTAATTGTTCTTCCTTTTGCATTTTCCGATCCAAGAGGGAAATATCCATCTTGTCGATCATGATCAAAAATATAATTTTCTCCAATGTTTTGTGAAAAAAAGTTGCTCCATTCAGAGTATACATTTTTTATAAGATCTTTATCAATTGGATGATGGGTGAGTACCGCAAAGCCTGTTTGGCGTAGGGATCTTGTGAAATTGTGGGAACTATTTTGATCATTATAATTTACCGTTCGGACATTCATATCCGAAAATTAAGATTAATCTTCTAGACTGACCAAGTCAATGCATATTTCTTTAGCACGTTCAATAATGCGATCATCGCGATAAAATTCTTTAAAATAAATTGTTTTTATACCTGCATTTGCAATGAGTTTAAAACAATTATAACATGGCGATGCTGTAACATATATCTCAGCATCTTCAATCTTAACCCCATTCTTTGCAGCTTGTACAATTGCATTTGCTTCTGCATGAGTAGTGCGAACACAGTGTCCCTTTACCATTTCATGTCCTGCATCATCGCAATGAGGAAGCCCCTTTATACTACCATTATAACCTGTTGATAAGATTGTTTTATCTCTAACAATAACTGCTCCGACATTTTTTCTATCACAAGTAGATCTAGTAGAAACCTCTTGAGCAATATTCATAAAATAGGTTCCCCAACTCACGCGTTCTTTTGACATAATTAATCTTTCTCCCTGCTAAATATCTTTACTGCGTAACGTGGCTCACCATAATATATTTTATCAGCAACTTGTGCAATTTGAGCGGTTAAGATAAGATATGCCCATGTTGGGACTGTCACACTCGCACAACCTTTAATGATAACTTTCTTACCATGATACTTACCAAGGTCCATATCATCTACTTGCTGGCGGAATGATTTTTCCCGGATGATACCCTTATCTAAAAAATCATCTAGCAATACTGTCTCCATTTAAAAATAAGTCCGGATTTTTGTTAATGAATCACAAAACTTATCAATATCTGACTCATCATTGTAGAGATAAATACTGAGGCGAGCGATTGATGTTTCATTGAAATAAGATAATAGTGGTTGCGCACAATGATGCCCCACCCGTATTGCAATATTATCTTCATTTAGGAATTGTGCTAAGTCATGAGGATGGATTCCATCAATATTAAAGCTGATTACACCTGCTCTATTAATGGGGGAACCAAAGAGTCGGAAATGGTCAAGCAAAGTTAGTTTATTAAGAGCATATTCAGTGATTATTTTTTCATGATCAGAAATATTATTTATTCCAATTGAATTTATATAGTCAATAGCACTACCTAAACCAACTGCTTGAACATAATTAGGAGTACCTGCTTCAAATTTATATGGAACCTCATTCCAGGTAGAAGATTTCATTGTAACGGTTTCTATCATTTCTCCTCCTCCCATAAATGGTTCCATGGATTCTAAAAGTTCCATTTTCCCCCAAAGAACACCTATGCCTGTAGGGCCCAACATTTTATGGCCTGAAAATGTGTAAAAATCACAACCAAATTCTTTAACATTAACTGATTGATGTGGTGCACCTTGGGCACCATCTACAATGAAGATAGCACCAATTCCATGTGCCATTTTAGATAGTTTTTTTATTGGGTTGATGGTTCCAAGAACATTAGAAACATGTGTTATTGAAACTATCTTTGTTGAAGGTTTAAAATAACGTTCAGGTTTAGATAGATCGAGTTCACCTTTTTTTGATATAGGAATGTATGAAATCGATGCGCCGGTACGACTTGCAGCTAATTGCCAGGGTACTAGATTTGAATGATGTTCCATTTCAGATAAAAGAATATCATCTCCAGGTTTTAAGTTATAAGTAAGTGTGTGAGCTAAAAGGTTTATGGATTCAGTAGTACCACTTGTAAAAATAATTTCCTTATCTGAGTTTGCACCAATGAAGGAAGAGACTTTTGTTCTTGAATCCTCATACCGTTCTGTGGATAAATTACCCAATGAGTATAAGGTACGGTGAACATTGGCATTTGCTTCAGAATACATTGAGTCTATGGAATCAATTACGATCTGTGGTTTTTGTGTTGTGGATGCATTATCCAAATAGACAAGATCAGAATTATTGAATATCGGAAAGTTTTTTTTGATTTTTTTTGGAGAGAATTTCATTTATAACATACCAAGATCCAATTGTGCCTCTTCACTCATCATATCCCGAGTCCACATTGGTTCCCATACTAATTCTACTGAAACATTCTTAATGCCATCAATTCCATTGACCTTGCGGTCAACTTCATCAGCGATAACTGGACCCATCCCACATCCAGGAGCAGTTAGTGTCATTTTTATGGTAACATTTTTACCTTTTGAACCTTCACCAATATTTAAATCATAAATCAGTCCTAATTCAACAATGTTTACTGGTATTTCTGGATCGTAGCAGGTTTTGAGTTGATCCCATATTTGTTGTTCAATATCACCTGATGGTGTTTTACTATTTTGGGTATTGATCTCAAACCCCAATGCATCAGCATTTTCTGCGGTGATCTGGACCATATTCCCATTGATAAGGACTGTATAATTTCCTCCTAATGCCTGTGTAATGCGTACCAAATTGCCTGCCAGCAGTCTTACTTCATCACCTGAAGGAACTACATATGCATCTACATCGCGCAAAAGACGAATTGTTTCCGAAGGCACTTTATTCATCTTACGAGTCCTTGGATTTTTTCAACTGCATTAGAAAATCCATTTGTTCTTTGGCTTGTTATTATTCCATCTAGACCAACAGATTTCAGAATGTCACCACTATTTGTGGATAAGATCTCATTCACGGGTTGCCCACTGAATATTTTTTCTAGGATGATTAAAAGTCCCTTGACTATTAATGCATCAGAATCTGTTTTAATACGATAAGTATCATTCCCATTTTCTTCAGCTATAACCCATGCTTGTGATGTACATCCATATATTTTATTGATATCATTCTTTTCTATTTCTGTTAGTTTTTCTGATTCTTTTGCCATATCCATCAATTGGACAAACTTATCTTTAGGATCTTCGAAAATAATGAATATATCATTTAGTTCATTTAATGCTTGTTGAACACTCATTAAATTGTATTGTCTTTGAGCCATGAATCAAACTTTGATATAACGTATTGCTTTGCATCTTGATGAGGTATGGCTTCTATCATTTTAGAAACAAATCCTCGAACTAATAATGCTTTGGCAGATAGCATATCAATACCACGGGACTGGATGTAGAATAAAGCATCTTGATCTAATGCGCCAGTGGTTGAATCATGAGCACACTTTACATCATCTGCATATATCTCAAGTTGAGGATTAGAATTCATCAGTGAACCTTTTGATAAGAGTAAATTTTTATTTGACTGACTCGAATCTGTTTTTTCTGCGCCTTTACTTACAATCGTGCGTCCATTAAATACACCTGATGAACAATCACGTAGTACTGATTTAAAATTTTGTGTGCTTGTACAATTTGGTGCATTATGATTTGTAATAATATGATTATCTAGATGCTGGTGATTGCAAGTAAGAGCGAGTCCATTTAAAAAACATTCTGCTCCCTTACCATCAAGTTTTGTAAATAAGTTGAGTCTCCCAAGTCGCGAACCATAAGCAAATTGGTGAAATGAATAATGACTTTCTTCATTTTGCTGAACATGAATGTTCCCAATATTAATCGTATCAACTGAATTGTTTTGGATACGAACATGACACATTCTTGAGTTTTCTTTGAGTCCAATGATCAAAGATCCATTTAGGAAATATTCATTACAATTTCCTTCATACTGTTCAATAAAAGTAATGGAGCTTGACTCTTCCAAATCAATATAAATCCTAGGTGATATCATAATATTTTTTTCAGTTGATGAGATAAATAGTATTCGAACTGGAGATTTGATTTGAATTCCTTTGTCAACTGATAGGCAAACCCCACTATCCATAAAAGCCGTATTCAATAGATCGAATGGGGAATCCTGCGGATCCTTAATTCTCCAATCTTTTTGTTCCATATATTCTGAGTTTGAAAGCAGTTTGATACCTGTTGGTATCGAGGATATATTTTCTTGGTAATGCCCATTGTAAATAACAATGGTATGTCGATCATTAAGACCAAATTCTGTAAGGTCAATATTATTTGTAGGCGCATCACTTAATTCTGATAAACGAAAATCAATTTCTTTAATAGGATTTAGATCAGTATATCTCCAATCTTCCCAATTCTTGTTTGGTAGACCTTTTTCTAAAAAACTTGTGAAAGCTTGTTTTCGAATAGGTTTAGTATGGCTGGTAAAACAATCACGAACTAGGATTTTATTGAATTCTGATTGTAAGTTAGAAATACTCATGATTCGAGCCAGCCATATCCTTTTTCCTCAAGTTCAACAGCTAGCTCTTTATCACCAGATTTGACAAATTTTCCATCAATTAATACATGGACAACATCTGGTTCAATATATTTTAGTAAACGTTGATAATGAGTTATAACCAAAAATGAACGTTCAGAGCTACGGTATCTATTCACACCATCAGCAATGACTTTTAATGCATCAATATCAAGGCCAGAATCAGTTTCATCAAGGATGGAAAGTTCAGGCTCGAGTATAAGCATTTGAAGTATTTCATTTCTTTTCTTTTCTCCTCCAGAGAAACCTTCATTCACAGCTCGCTTTAGGTAAGAATTGTCCATATCGACTTCAATTAATTTTTCCTTGACCAATTTCAAAAACCCCACTGCATCCAATTCCTGTTCACCAAGGTGTTTACGTTTGGCATTAAGCGCAGCCTTAAGAAAATAGGTATTGTTTACTCCTGGCATAACAACGGGATACTGAAAGGACATGAACAATCCAGCTAGAGCTCTTTCCTCTGGAGACCAGTCAATTATGGATTGACCTTTATATTTAATATCTCCATTTGAAATAAAGTAGCCATCTCTTCCTGTAATTACATTAGAAAGCGTACTCTTCCCAGAACCGTTTCTGCCCATAACTGCGTGCATTTCTCCAGGTTTTATATTGAGATTTAGACCTTTAAGGATCTCTTTATTATCAACGCCTGCGTATAGATTTTGAATATTTAACATTTTAAAAAATTACTTTAGCCAACACTACCTTCTAAGGTCACTTCTATTAGTTTTGTAGCTTCAACAGCAAATTCCATAGGTAACTCATTAAAAACTTCTTTACAAAATCCATTGACGATCATAGAAACTGCATCTTCGGATGATATACCACGTTGATTACAATAGAATAATTGATCCTCTCCAATATTAGAAGTGGTCGCCTCATGTTCCATTTGTGCTGTTGGGTTCCTTACATCAATATATGGAAATGTATGTGCACCGCAATCACTACCTATAAGAATTGAGTCACATTGTGAAAAGTTTCTAGACTGTTCAGCACCTTTCATTATCTTTACTTCACCTCGGTAAGTTTGTTGACCTTTTCCTGCGGATATTCCTTTAGAAATAATAGTACTTTTTGTATTTTTACCTAGATGTATCATTTTTGTGCCTGTGTCTGCCTGTTGATGATTATTAGTAACTGCTACTGAATAAAATTCCCCAATAGAATTATCGCCTTTGAGTATACAGGATGGATATTTCCAGGTAACTGCTGATCCTGTTTCAACCTGAGTCCATGATATCCTGGAATTTTCCTCTAAGCAAGTACCGCGTTTGGTCACAAAATTATATATTCCTCCTTCACCAGTTTCAGGGTGCCCAGGATACCAATTTTGGACAGTAGAGTATTTTATCGTAGAATCTTTATGTGCAACCAATTCTACCACTGCTGCATGCAATTGATTTTCATCCCTCATTGGAGCTGTACATCCCTCCAGATAGCTGACATAGCTACCTTCATCTGCAATAATAAGGGTTCTTTCAAACTGACCCGTATTTGCTTCATTTATTCTAAAGTATGTTGATAATTCCATCGGGCATCGCACGCCTTTTGGAATATATACAAATGACCCATCTGTGAATACAGCAGAATTGAGGGTTGCAAAATAATTATCGGTATATGGGACAACAGTACCCAAATACTTTTGTACAAGTTCAGGATGATCTTTAACTGCTTCAGAAAAACTACAGAAAATGACCCCTGCTTTTTTTAACTCATCTTTGAAAGTCGTTGTTATGGACACGCTATCAAATACAGCATCTACAGCAACACCAGATAACATTTTTTGTTCTTCAAGAGGGATACCCAGTTTATTATAAGTCTCTAATAGTTGAGGATCTACTTCGTCTAGGCTTGAAAGTTCTTTTTTCTTTGGTGCTGAATAATAGCTAATAGCCTGATAATCTATATCTGGAAATTTAACCTTGGCCCAATCAGGAGCTTTCATTTTTATCCAGCGCCTGTAAGCTTTTAATCGCCATTCTAATAACCAATCAGGCTCATTTTTCTTCTGACTTATAATTCTAATTACATCTTCATTGAGCCCTGGAGGAATTGTTTCTGATTCAATATCAGTAATAAAACCATATTCGTAATCTTTATTTAGATTGGAATCAATGACATGTTGATCGGTAGACATAGTAAGTAATATTATTTAATATTGAGATTAAGCTGAAAAACTAGTGCCGCATCCACAGGTTCGCTCGGCATTAGGATTCTTTATCTTGAATCCACCATTTAATAGATCATCGGAGTAATCTATTTCTATATTTTTCAAATACAACCAACTTTTAAGATCACATACTATAGTTAATCCATTTGACTCAAATATTTTATCAAACTCACCTTTTTGGTCTTCAAAATCCATATTATATGTCATTCCTGAACAACCTCCACCTTCAACAGACATTCTTAAAAAATGATTATCTTTTCCATCTGAGGACATTACTGCTTTTAGTCGTTTAACTGCAGCCTGGGTTGCGGTTATGATTGCATTCTTAAATTCTTCTTCTTGTTTCCTTAAAGAATCTTTTTGAGTTGTTTCATTCATTTATTCCCACTCCACATCAATTTTTGTTTCATTTAAATTTGTAGCAACAGGTTCAAACCCTAATTTACTACGGGCTTCATCGCTCATCATTTCTGGATTCCAAGGAGGATCAAATGTTACATCTACATCAATATTGTTTACTCCTTCAAGAGTAGATAGCTTTGTTTTAATATCATCAGCCATTTGTTGACCCATACTGCAACCTGGCGTTGTTAATGACATCGTAATATGGATATCATTTATTTCTTTTTCTGTATCACTAATTTCGATGCTGTAAATCAAACCAAGGTTCCAAAGATCGACTGGAATTTCAGGATCATAACACTGTTGTAATATTTGTATAATTTGTTCTTTATTAACCATTAGTAAGTGATATCCTTTAGTGTCATATTATCAAACATAGATCTGATAGAATCATTTATTCTATTTAGAGGTCTACGAATGGTGCAAGATTGTATCTGTTCACAGCCCGAGTCAAAATAACAATCCATGATTCCTATAGGTCCTTCCATAATTTCAAAAAATCGAGTCATATTAATTGTGCTTGGATCTATGACTAGCTTATATCCTCCAGTTGGCCCTTTCATGGCATGTATAACATCTTCACGAGCCAATCTTTGTAAAATTTTAGCTAAAAGTTCATGAGGAATTCCATAAGCATTTGCCATCTCTTTGGCAGATGTTAATTTATTTTTTTCCTGCTTCTGGAGATGATGTAGTGCAATCAATGCATATTCTACTTTACGTGTTATTTTAAGCATTCTAAAAGGTCTTTAAATAAGTTAATAATTAGATAAATAATTCTGCAAGAAGAATTTACGACAAATTAGGTCGGATTTATTTAATTTTTATTACGTAGGAATTTTTTTTAACTATCTGCCCTATAATATTGGATGAAGGATTTGTTCTTTGGATATAAGATTCAGCATGTTTTAATGGTAATGATATTATTAACCCTCCAGATGTTTGTGCATCTGCGACCAGAAGCTGTTGTAATGAACCAAGATTGGGTTCAAATAATACAAATTCTTTTACATCTTCAAGGTTGCGACGTGTCCCTCCAGCCATTATTCCAGCTTCTGCCAGTTTTATAGTGGATGGAAGAAACTCAAGTTCAGAAAAATTGATTTCTGCAGAAACATTACTATTGTCACACATTTCTTTTAAGTGACCTAGTAATCCAAATCCAGTTACGTCTGTAACAGCATGTACATCGAACCCATTAAGGTTATCTGCAGCTCTCTTATTCAATGTACTCATTGATTGAACGGCAGCATCAATGCTATTCTGAGGCGCTAAACCTTTTTTTATAGCTGTAGCGATAATTCCAGTGCCCAATGGCTTTGTCAACACCAAAGCATCTCCGATTTTGGCACCAGAATTCTTCCATATTTTTGATTCTTCAACTTCTCCTGTTACTACTAGACCATATTTGGGTTCTTTGTCATCAATCGAGTGTCCACCAACAATTGAGATACCGGCTTCTTTAGCTTTATCTGCGCCACCTTGGAGGATCTCAGTAAGTATTGATTTAGGGAGATCGTTGATTGGGTATCCAACAATATTTAATGCAAAGAGTGGCTTGCCGCCCATTGCATAAATATCAGAAAGTGAGTTTGCAGCTGCAATCTGACCAAATTGATATGGATCATCTACGATTGGTGTAAAAAAGTCAACACTTTGTAGAATTAATTTTCCATTATCTAGACGCACTACTGCGGCATCATCTACGCTTTCATGACCTAAAACGATGGAGCTATCGATTTGTAATTTTAAATTACCCAGAACCTGAGCTAGATCCTTTGGACCAATCTTACATGCTCAACCAGAACCATGGCTTAAGGTTGTGAGTCGTATTCTGTGTTTTTTATCCATAATAAATTTTTAAACAAAAAAATGTTTATGCTTCATCTTCAGCTAATGCAATGAAACCATCTTCTTTAGTAAGAGTAAATTCATCATCTTTATTAGGTATTAGGTGCACACCAAACATTTCATCTTTATTTTTTTGTTCATTATGGAGTTGAACACCTAAAATAACTTCATTCCGCAATTGTGCTGCTTGTACACATTCGCCATATTTAATTGTAATAGATGATTGGTTTTCAAGAAATTTAAAATAATACGAAGCAGGTTTAATATAAAGTTCGCTACCATCAGCCTGGAAAAGATCATCATAAACATCCAGTGCTAATGGTTCTTCAGATACTTGTGCCATAATCTGGGATACAAATTGATTGGAAACCATAAAGTCTTCCACACCACTATTTAAAATAATGTCTATATTTTCACTATCCATTACTTCAGTAATTAATTTTGGCCATTTGATTGATCCGATATTTTCAGCAGATTTATTTGGATTTGTATTTAATAATAATATTTGTCTAATTCGAATCAATAAAGAGATAACATAGGCATCCATTTCTTCAATTGTGCTTCCACCGGGTGAAAGGATTAGAATACTGTCAAAGCTTTGAGGTTTGATTGCATCCAAGCGTTCCAAGTCATTCAAATCCATTTGGTTAATTGAAATCTTAATGCCAGGATAAAGGTTAATTAAATTAGTTTTAAAAATTTTCATCTCAGGAATATCTTTAGAAACAAAGGCACATAATTCTGATCCAGCAGGCAAGTAGCTACAAAGTTTTTCCATAATAATTTCAGTTTTAGGTGTCCAATTCAACAGTGCGACCTTTTGGGTACGAAGATTAGTTTTTGTTTCAGGTATCTCATTTGTTTTGGGTTCAAAAATTGGCTGATTAAAATAATAAATTGTAGAGTCATCTTCAGCAAATACGATAAGTTCATCACCTTCATTTATAATGGTATTTTTTGAAGGGTTAAGTATAATTTGCCCTTTAGAATTGTGTATACCCATTGGAGTACTACTTTTGAACCTATAAAGACTATCACCAAAAGTTAAAGGTCCTCCCCAACCATTTTCAGGTATATAGAAATAAAACTCATTACCATCAAATCCTACCATATCTGCATAGACAACAGAAAGCCCATTACGACTTAACGCTAATTGAGCAATCATTCTTGAAAGGACACTCACTTCATTTAATGCTTTGATAGTATTACTAGAAATATTTTGAGCTAGATCACGGTCTCTATCTGAATGAATTTCGCATACTATTGGTGGATGTTCATTACCACTACACACTGCAATAATTGACATTATAGATTTTAATACTAATGCATCAGCAAGATTTTTTTCAGAATCGGGTTGCCAGTTGGCTGCACTATTTATAATTATAATTGATTTGGCACGCTCTGCCATAACTTTCTTTAAATTATTAATATTTGTCACTACTCCTGAACGTGTAATAACTCTAGTAGTTGAAAAATCTGAAATATTATCTCGGATTTTATTATCCATGTATTCTTTATCATCTTCAGCAAGTATTACAATTGCAGCATCAGGCTCGGAATCATTTGCTTCAATCAATTCTTTTATAATTTCAAGTATTCTATCACCGAAACCAAGTATCAGCGTATGGTTTGTTTCAAGTACAATACTTCGACCACGGCGTAATTCATCCAATTTGGCTTTAAATACACTCGTGATAAATGCAACCATGCTTGAGAATAAAATTAAACCAACCATTACACCAATTATGGATGATAATTTTGCTAACCAATTACTATCACCATCCGTTTCTGCTGCAGAACCCTCCATTACGGCAACATAAACTCTCCATGGAATCTCTAGCCAACTATTTAGTGTGTCATCAGGTAATACGATATTTACAATTAAACGAACTAGAACCATAAATAAAAAGCCTAATAAAAAAGTGAGTAACAATACCATAAAAATGGATGTGCTACCACGTGACATAAAATTATCTAAAGAATATCGAAGTCTCTGACCTAAAGGGTAATTTATTTTATTCTTCATAAGAAATAGTTATTTAAAACTTAGTAAATAGTGGGAATCTTAAAAAAAAAATAAGAAATAAGGGGAATTAATTTGTTTTTGGAATTCAAGGCACCTTCCTAAATTGCGAAATAATATTTTATGCCTTTATCATAATTAAACTCAATTAAAAGCACTTCATTAAATCTTGGTAAAAAACCAAATTATAGCTAATTAATATAACTTTATGGGTAAAACATTTAAAACAATAGATGAGGCGGTTATTCGTTTTGCCGGTGATTCTGGGGACGGAATGCAGTTGACAGGAGGGCGATTTACAGAAACAACGGCAATTGTAGGTAATGATTTAAGCACGCTTCCAGATTTTCCTGCAGAGATTAGGGCTCCTGCTGGATCTCTAGCTGGTGTAAGTGCTTTTCAACTTAAATTTTCATCTAGAGATATCCATACACCTGGTGATAAACCAGATGTCTTGGTTGCAATGAATCCTGCTGCATTAAAAGTGCACCAAAAAGATCTCATCCCGGGTGGTACTATAATTATAAATACAGATGCATTTTCAAAAAAGAATTTGAATTTTGCTGGCTATGAATCTAATCCAATAGATGATGGTTCTCTGGATGATTATTTTACTGTAATCCCTATTGAGATGAATAAGATGGTCACCGCAGCTTGTGATGGGTTAGAATTGTCGGGTAAACTTGTTCTAAGAACAAAAAATTTCTTTGCCTTAGGTGTATTGTTTTATATGTATGACAGACCTTTAGATGCAACGGAAACCTGGCTTAAGAAAAAATTTGCAGGTAAAGATAATATTATTAAAGCAAATACTATGTCTATGAATGCAGGTTATAATTACGCAGATACAACTGAAATTTTCACTACTCGTTTTAAAGTTGAAAAAGCATCTTTGCCAAAAGGAATTTATCGAAATATCAATGGGAATCTGGCTACATCCTTAGGACTATTAGCAGCATCTGAAAACTCAAAGTTAGGTCTGTTTCTTGGAAGTTATCCAATTACTCCTGCTAGTGATATACTTCATACCTTGTCTGCTTGGAAACATTTTGGAGTTAAAACATTTCAGGCCGAAGATGAGATTGCTGGTGTTACTTCAGCAATTGGAGCAGCCTACACAGGGAATCTAGCAGTAACAACTACTTCTGGACCTGGTATTGCTTTAAAGGGTGAAGCTATTGGTCTAGCCATTATGACTGAATTACCTCTAGTTGTAATTAATGTTCAAAGAGGTGGACCTAGTACTGGGTTACCAACAAAAACAGAACAATCAGATTTAAACCAAGCATTATATGGGCGAAATGGAGAAGCGCCAATGCCTGTAATAGCAGCTGCAACGCCTGGAGATTGCTTTTATGCTGCTTATGAAGCTTGCAGAGCTGCAATAAAACATATGACCCCGGTTATGTTGTTAACAGATGGTTATCTTGCAAATGGATCAGAACCTTGGAATATTCCAAAAATGGATAAACTTGAACCAATTGATGTGAACTTTGCTAAAAAACCCAATGCAGGTGAAGATTTTCTGCCTTATTTAAGAGATGAGAAAACCTTAGCCAGACCTTGGGCTATACCAGGAACTTTTGGTCTGGAGCATAGAGTAGGTGGAATTGAAACAGCAGAAAACACAGGTCATGTAAGCTATGACCCTGAAAACCATCATAAGATGGTCACACTTAGGCAGGAAAAAGTTAATAGAATACAAAATGATATTCCTCCAACGGAAGTTTTTGGTGATAATCATGGAGATCTTCTTATTTTAGGTTGGGGTGGAACCTATGGGGCTTGCAGATCTGCTTCTGAAACTTTACAAGAGGAAGGGAATAAAGTTTCTCATGTACATTTACGCTGGATCAGTCCTTTACCTAAAGATTTAGGTGAAATTTTAATACATTTTAAACATGTATTAGTACCTGAGATTAACCTTGGTCAATTATTAAGATTAATACGTTCAGAATATCTGATTGATGCAAAAGGGCTAAATCTTGTAAGGGGTCGACCTATCGGTGCTGCTACTATTGTTGAAACTGTTAACCAAACTTTAGGATAAAAATTATGAGTCAAGTAGAAACACAGCAGTTAACAAAAAAAGATTTTGTATCAGATCAAGCTGTTCGTTGGTGTCCAGGCTGTGGAGATTATGCAATTTTAGCTCAAACACAAAAACAAATGCCTACATTTGGTAGAAAACGTGAAGAATTTGTTTTTGTTTCTGGAATTGGTTGTTCTAGCCGATTCCCATATTACATGAACACCTACGGTTTTCATTCTATTCATGGTAGAGCCCCAGCATTAGCTACTGGGGTAAAAATAGCAAATCCTGATCTTTCTGTTTGGGTAGTTACAGGTGATGGTGATGGACTATCTATTGGTGGGAATCATTTTATGCATGCTCTTAGAAGAAATATGGATTTGAATATATTGATGTTTAATAATAGAATCTATGGACTTACAAAAGGTCAATATTCTCCCACATCCGAAGTTGGTAAAATAACGAAAGCAACCCCATACGGCTCGATTGATATTCCTTTAAACCCACCATCTTTAGCGTTGGGTGCACAAGCAACATTTGTTGCCCGTACGATTGATCGTTGGCAGAAACATATGGCAGAGATGATGAAAAGATCATACAATCATGATGGTGGATCTTTTATTGAGATTTACCAAAACTGTAATATTTTTAATGATGGTGCATATGAAGAATACACTGGATCTGAAAAATTGGATAATGTGATTGAACTAAAAAATGGTCAACCTATGTTATTTGCAAATGATACAAAAGGATTAAAGTTAGAAGGATCTAAAGCAATAGTTGTTGATATGGAAAAACATAGTTTGGATGAAATTTTAATACATGATGAGACTGATCTTGAGCTTGCCCATATTATAGCAAATTGGACATCAAACCCTAGATTACCTGAGCCTATAGGAGTTATTTACTCCATCGATAAGCCGACATATAATCAAGATATGATTGATCAGATTAATTCTGCTAGACAAAAAAAAGGAATAGGTAATGTCCAAGATTTGCTGAATGCTGGAGATACTTGGACTGTAAATTAATTTATGAACACGCGCACTGAATGGGATAGTCTAGGGAGAGTGGAGGTCCCATCAGATTGTTATTTTGGTGCCCAAACTCAGAGATCCTATGAAAATTTTAAAATAGGGGAAGAGAAATTTCCTAGGGAATTTATAAGAGCCTATGGTATCATCAAAAAAGCTGCTGCAACTGTCAACCATAATTTTGGGAATCTAGAAAAGTCTTTGTTTAATGCAATTCAAAATGCATCAGATGAAGTAATTAGTGGTAAGCTTGATGAACATTTTCCCTTAGTCGTCTGGCAGACTGGAAGTGGGACTCAAACTAATATGAATTTTAATGAAGTGATATCAAATCGTGCCATAGAAATAATGGGTGGAAAATTGGGGAGTAAGGAGCCAGTCCATCCCAATGATCATGTAAATATGAGTCAATCGACCAATGATACTTTTCCAACTGCGATTAATATAGCTGCTGTAGAGAGCGTAAATAATCATTTAATTCCTGCTTTAATCAATCTTAGGAATGCATTTAATGAAAAAGTTGTTGAGTTTGAAGCTATTATAAAATTAGGTCGTACTCACTTACAAGATGCAACACCTTTAAGTTTGGGTCAAGAATTTTCAGGATATGTATCTTCCTTAGACCATAGTTTAAAACGTCTTAAAAAATCTTTAGAACATTGTTATGAGCTTGCAATGGGTGGGACAGCTGTTGGAACTGGTATTAATTCCATATCTGGTTTTTCAGAAGCAGTGGCAAAGGAAATATCTGAGCTTACGGGATTACCCTTTAAAACTGCAGATAATAAATTTGAAGCGCTTGGAGGACAAGACAGTATAGTTGAACTATCAGGCTCTTTAAAAGTTGTTGCGGGTTCTCTATTTAAAATAGCTAATGATCTACGTTGGTTAGCAAGTGGTCCAAGAAGCGGTATTGGTGAAATTACATTACCTACTAATGAGCCAGGGTCATCAATTATGCCTGGAAAAGTTAATCCCACACAATGTGAAGCTATGACAATGATTTGTACTCAAGTAATGGGCAATGATACTACCATCACAATTGCTGGGGCCTCTGGAAATTTTGAACTTAATGTTTATCGTCCTGTTTTAGCTTATAATATTTTACAATCCATTCGATTACTTACGGACGGTGCTATTTCATTTACAAGAAATGCTGTAAAAGGTATTAAGCCAAATAAACAACGTATTAAACATAATTTATTTAATTCTCTTATGCTCGTTACTGCTTTAAATCCCCATATAGGCTATGATAAAGCAGCGGAAGTAGCAAAAAAAGCTTATAAGGAAAATACTACATTAAGAGAAGCAATTATTAAATTAGGATATTTATCCGGGGAAGATTTTGATCGTTTAATAAGACCTGAAAAAATGATCCATCCGAAAAAGAAAAACTGAAAATATTTAATTTAACATCAATAAATCTGGACTGTTTTAAAATCTTATTTTTAAGAAATGAGGCGCAGGGTATTGTCTTATGAATCCAGCTATTAATTTAAAAATAATTTTTATACATTGTATACTAATAGTGCTATTAGGATTAATAATAGTAGTAACTTTTATTTTACTATTATCTAGGAATCTACCTTCGCTCGAACAGCTTGAAAATTATGATCCTGATTTGGTAACACGCATATACTCGGCTGATGGAAAAGTGCTAAATGAACTTTTTGTTCAAAAGAGAGTATTTATTGAATTAGATCAGATACCTGAGCATATGCAAATGGCAGTTGTTTCATCAGAGGATAGAAAATTTTTTAAACATTGGGGATTATCATTAAGAAGTGTTGCTCGAGCAATAATGATTAATACCTTATCATTAAGTTATCGTCAAGGTTTTTCGACACTTACACAGCAATTGGCACGAAATCTTTATAAATCTGTTGGTTTTGAAGATAGTATTTTGAGGAAAGTTAAAGAAGTTATTACAGCTATACAGATTGAAAGAACATATACAAAGGATGAGATTCTTGAAATGTATTTGAACACAGTCCATTTTGGTCATGGAACCTATGGTGTAGAAGCGGCTACAAAACGTTTTTTTGGTAAAGAATCTAAATATTTAACTATTGATCAATCAGCTTTATTAGTAGGGCTTTTACCTGCTCCAGCAAGTTACTCCCCAATTCATCACCCGGATCGTGCGAAAAAACGTAGAAATACAGTATTAAGGCTAATGCGTGATCAAGGATATATCACAAAACATGATTATCAAGAGAATAGGGCTTCTCAAACATTAGAATCTGTCCAAGACACTCCGAAAAGAGGGAGTGCACCTTATTTTACTGAATACGTTAGAAGAATTTTGGAGAAGGAAGATACGGCCTTAAATATTAATATTTACAGAGATGGATTAAAAATTTATACTACTCTGGATTCAAGGTTGCAAACAATTGCAGAACAAAAAGTAATGGAGACAGTAAGAGATGATCAAAATAGATTAAATAAGCGATTATATAATAATAGAGATGAATTTGAAAATCTAGCTTATCTCACAATTTATCCTGAGGATAGTTTAAAAATAATGTTAGCAGGAGAAGGACAGCTTTATAAAGATTTAAGAGATAAACTTTTAGTACAGTGTGCTTTTGTTGCATTGGATCCGAATACTGGTGGAATTCTGGCAATGGTAGGTGGTAGACCTGATTATCATGATCAATATAATCGAGCTGTACAAGCAAAGCGTCAACCAGGTTCTGTTTTTAAACCATTTGTTTATACAACTGCATTAGATAATGGCTATCCTGTTACCGAGCAACTGCTGAATCAACCTGTTGTATTAAATATACAAAATATGGATGGTACTTGGGTAAAATGGAAACCACAGAACTATGATGGAAGTACTGGTGGTCTAACTACTTTTCGGGAGGGTATTAGAAAATCTTTAAATCTAATTTCTGTCCGTATGGTTCAGCAAGATATTGCACCCGCTGAACAGGTAAAACAGATGGCAAAAAGAATGGGCATAAATACTGATATAAGGGCTGTAGATGCTATTGCTTTAGGGACATCTGAAGTCTACCCTTTAGAAATCGTGTCTGCTTATTCTGCTCTTGCGAATCAAGGGGTATATTCTAAACCATTTGCTATTACAAAAATTGAAGACCGGTATGGAAATGTGATTAAAGAATATTTTCCTGATAGGAAAGAGGTTCTTAGTGAGGAAACCGCATATTTAACTACTAGTCTCATGCAGACGGTTATGGATAGAGGTACTGGAGGGAGTGCTCGATGGAAATATAAATTTAATCGTCCAGCTGCAGGAAAAACAGGTACCACCCAGGGTTGGAGTGATGCTTGGTTTGTTGGCTTTACTCCACAAATTGCAGCAGGATGTTGGTTTGGTGTGGATGATTTTAGGGTGCCCCTAGGACCAGGGCAAGATGGTAGTAAAGCAGCATTGCCAGCTTGGGCAAAGTTTATGAAAGGGGCTCATGACACACTTAAGTTTCCAGTTGAAAACTTCGAAAAACCTTCTGGTATATTTGATAAAGAAATCTGCAGTGTGACTAAGAAAAATCCATTACCTGCCTGTCCAATAGAACAAGAGATATTTAAAAATGGAACTGAACCTACACAAAAATGTAAGGTTCATCGCACTATGTAATTATTTTATAAAATCAATTTATTTTTCTTTATATTTTTACCAATATCAAAGGTTCTAGATAAGATTTTTGATGCATTTTCTAAGCGATTCAAATCAGAATTAAAAATGCGATAAATTGGTTGTTTATTCTTTATTTCTTCACCAATTTTTTTAAAAAATTCAATTCCCGCGGTATAATCCAAAACATCCTTAGGATTACTATAGCCACAACCTAATTCAATTAAAGCCCACCCTATTGTTTCTGTATTCATAAAATTTATTATACCTTCCTTATTTGAGTGTATTAATTTTTCATACTTTGGTGTTGTAATAGATTCAAAATTCTCTAGTTGGCCACCTTGTAAGACAACCATTGATTTAAAGTGTTTTAGTGCTTTTTTTGAATTAATTAATGATTTTAATTTTTTTAGAGCAGAATTTTTATTTTTTGCAAGTCCTGCCTGTAATAATAATTTTGTACCTAATTCAAAGGTCAATGTCATTATATCAATAGGTCCATCCCCTTTTAAACATCTTATAGATTCTTTAACTTCACATGCTAGACCTGCAAATCTTCCAAGTGGCTGATCCATGCTACTAAAGACAATATCTGTATTTATACCGTAAGAAGTGCCAATATTTTTTATTAATCTACCTAATGAAATTGCTTGATCTTTAGTTTTCATAAATGCACCATTGCCTACCTTTATATCCATTACTAATCCATCAATCCCTTCTGCAATTTTTTTGCTTAAAATTGAACTGCAAATCAAGGGTAATGAAGGTACAGTACCTGTTTGATTTCTTAAGGAATAAATTGTTTTGTCCGCAGGACAAATTTCATTTGATTGAGAAACAATAGCACATCCATTATTTATTACCCAGCTTTTAAATGTTTTTAAAGAAGGAAAAATATTGATACCGGGTATTGATTCAATTTTATCTATTGTACCACCTGTAAAACCTAGTGCTCTTCCTGCAATCATTGGAATTTTTAATCCACTAGCAGCCATTAAAGGAGCCAAAATTAAAGATATTTTATCTCCAACTCCTCCCGTAGAATGTTTATCAGCTACATATCCGCTAGAATTATTAAAATTCATTACAGATCCAGATTTAACCATGATATCTAATAGAGTTACTGTCTCATTATTAGTCATCCCATTAAAATAAATAGCCATTAGCAAGGCTGACATTTGAGCATCTGTTATTGATCCAGATAAATATCCATTAAAGAACTTATTTAATTCATTATTGTTTAATGCTTTACCTTCACGTTTTTTAGATATTATATCCGAAGGAATCAAGATTTAGCCTTATTTTTTAAAAAAGTAAATATTGAAGTAGGAGCACGTTCGCGGATCGTATATAATGTAAGATATAATGCTATATGTAATAGCACTATATTTGGTGCCCACATTCCAATTACAGGAGTTAGATAATTTCTATCTGCAAGTTCTTCACCTGCGATGAGAAGCACGTAGTATAATATAAAAAATCCAAGACTGAAAAATGTGCTTACTGCAAAACCACCACGTTTTGCTAATATACCTAATGGAGCACCTAATAGAACAAATAAAATGCATGCAAATGGAATTGAAAATTTTTTATGTGCTTCAACAGTATACTTATTTCGACCTTTTGAATAGCTAGAAATGAGTCTAAAATCATTTTTTAATTGACGTTCTAAGCTACGCAATTGTCTTTCTTTTTTGTTTTTTTCTCCCAATGTAAAATTGGTATCATTGCGGATAAAACTTTGAGATTCATCGATTATAATTAATCCTTCTTCTATTTGATCAGGTAAAATACTATCACCAATAGTTCTATAAAATGCAGCCTTTATTCTAGTATTGACGATTCTAAGTTTTTTATCATAATTAGTAATTTTATCTAAAATCATGGGTACAGTCATTTCTCGATCTGTCCTATTAGAAGAATCTCTTCGATTTAAAAGAATATCATCTGCTGGGATAATAATTTTATGTTCATCAAAAATAATTCTGCGATAATTTGTATAATCTTTATTCTCCAACTCATGAATTTCACCATCAAATAAAGTTAATAAAAAAGCATCTGCCAATGTTGATAAAATACCAGTTTTTGAATAAATGCTAGTTTGGGATTCTTTTTGACCTTTAGAAAAAATTCTAACATCAGACATAATATCCCCTTCTTTACCACTTATAATCATATTGTAATCTGGTATATTATCAAGAAAAACTCCAGGCTCTATATTAATATCTGGTCGTTTTCGATAAATATCTCCAGAAAGTAAACGAGCTTTAAAATTCATCTCTGGAAGAATAATATTATTAAAAATTATTAGTAAAAGTGCAATGCTGATACCGAATAGCATAGGAGCACGTAAGATTGTTAGAAACCCTATCCCTGAAGAGCGCATTGCATTTATTTCATTATCTTCAGATAGTTTTCCGAAAGTTGCCAGGGTCGCTAATAATACGGCCATAGGAACAGATAGAGCAATGATCCACGCAAGGTTTAAAAATAAATATTCTAGAATAATTAATATATCTAATCCTTTACCAAGAAAACGATCGATAGCTCTTAAAAGAAAGTTTATAAATAGTAAAAAAGTGATAATTAATAAAGAGATGCAAAATGGAAGAACCATTTCACGTATAAAATATTTATCGATAAGCCGCATGCTTTAAATTACAATTATAGTATTAACTAATTTTAATCAAAATAAAGCTATTAACTTTGGTTAATTTTCTTCAATACCGTAAAGAAGTATTATAACTTTCCCTGCTTTAAATCAACTTAAAGTTGAGCTAAAGTTATATGGTGGGTGTAGCTCAGTTGGTTAGAGCACCTGGTTGTGGCCCAGGAGGCCGCGAGTTCAAGTCTCGTCACTCACCCAGAAAAATTTCGGGGTATAGCGTAGTCCGGTTAACGCGCCTGCTTTGGGAGCAGGAGATCAGAGGTTCAAATCCTCTTACCCCGACAGTCATAAATCCCTTTATTGTTAAAGATAGAGGGATTTTTGTTTATAGAAAACCTCCCAAATGAGCTCAATTTTTATAGGGTACAACTCAGGGTACAGTGATAATTGATGCCCCTCTAACTTATGGTATTTTCGTTCTAACCTACAGTATTTGTACCTTATGAAAAAAGGGTACAAATTTCGGATATGATTTTTTGAGGACTTTTCCAAAATTGAGGTATGAAATAGAGGTACTAAAATGAACACAGCAGATAAAAAGAAGATGGTTGATATTCTTAATGAATTCTCTGACCTCTAATATTTCATATGGAGAAGTTCAGTCGCTGCCTTTTGACGATCTGTCAAATTGGGTTGATAAACTAAGGAACGAATTACTATCCAAGTGGGAAGAAGGAGTCCCACCGTATCTTGGATCAACACCTGAGAAGATTGCCGATCGATTCAAATTATTAAGGTCTTATCCTGTACAAGACTTCTATTCAACAGATAATGAACTGTACAAGGATTACATAGGGTTTATGAAATAAACCCAAGAATATCTGCTCCAATAGCAATGCACAAACATGCTGGGGTTAATTTACTTTTGTATGGCATTCTTTTGTGTTTAGGTAAAACTATACCTACTAATCTGGAGTATAATGAAATTTTAATGCAGAGATGCTGGCAAGAGATCTATACAAAATAATTAATAAGATATCTCTATAATTTTGATATTTATGTTATAGTATCAATTAGTTGAATTATGTATAGTTTTCTTATTAATTCCTTAATTATTTTTATGTTCCTCATTTTTAATCCAATTTATTCGATTGCTACACTCGCTTTATTAAATACTACATCAATAAAAATCAATTATAAAAATTTTAGTATTCTATTTTCAGTATCATTTGCGTTATTCTTTTTTTTGAGAGATTGGAGATTGCTGGCAATAAATGCAGATCAAATTCTTTACATGGACGCATTTAAACTTGCAGGGGATATATCGTTTTCCGATTTTATTGGCCAAGCGATTTCTAATCCAATTGCCCATGGTCAAGAACCATTATGGACTATGTATCTTATTTTAATTAACAAAATAGTTGGTAATAATGTAGAAATTTTCATTTTTTTATTTTATTTCACTATTTTATTTCTGTCGGCATTTTTATCAAAACTAATTCATCCGAGTAAATTTGTCATAGTCATTTTTTGTATTATATTCGTAAATCCTGGATTTTTAATCAATGTTTTACAAGTATGGAGACACACATTAGCATTAATTTGTTTTTTTATTGGAATCTTTTTGTATGAGTTAGATAGTAAAAAATTTCTATCAAAATTATTTCTATTTTTCTCTCCACTATTTCATTATGCTGCATTGCCATTAATTATTTTTTATTGGCTATTATTTCGTTTCATTGATTTTAAAAATACTAAGATAACGAAATTTTTATCATATCGAGTATTTATGTATGCAGCAGTCCTGTATTCTATAGTATATATATTTTCACAATTAGGAGACTATATTTTTTCCTCAAAATTTGGTTTACCTTCGCTTTTTTCTTTATATCAAATAAAAAGCGGAGAAGCATTTTTTGCAGGTTTTTACTTTCTTTTTAATCCTTTAACAATTGTTGTCCTTGCATATACGTATTTAAGAAGAAATAATTTAAGTCAGAATGATATTTTTATTATTGTTAATTATTTTATTTTTTCTCTTGCCATGATTTTCATTCCGATACCTACCGCGCCATTGGGTAGGTTAATGTATTTCTTTTTAGTTGGTGCATCAATTATTGCGGTTAGACTTAAATTATTTTTAGATTTCAGGATTAGTTTAGTATGCCTTTTTATCATAATATGGCACCAGTTTTTTAATATTTTACCTGATGCGCAAAGTCACAATCCATTTAAAATGATACTTAATGGTGAATATTTGAATCCATTTTATGGGGTAGCAATGATGATTTTCAACTATGAAAATTTATTGTTTATTCATCCTTTAGTTTCCTAATAATTTTTGTCAATATTTTGCATAAACATATTAATAATATTTAAGATATTTATTTTCAATTTTCTAAGAATAATATGAATAAACTATAATGAACAATAGAGTATTAGTATCAAGTTATCATATGAATCAAGTATTAGAAGATTATGCTGAAATTTTTGAAAAGAAACAAATTCAAATTGATACAATAATTAAAAATCCAATTGTTAAAGAAGAAGAATTACTACCCATAATTTCTACTTATGATGGTGTAATATGTAGTGATGATCAGTTTACTGAAAAGGTAATTAAAAAAGCAATTAATTTAAAGGTCATTTCTAAATGGGGTACAGGATTGGATTCAATAAATGTAAGGGTAGCTAAAGATTTAGGGATAAAAGTATATAATTCTCCTGATGCATTTTCTGAGGGTGTTGCTTTATATGTATGGGGCATGATATTATCTTTGGGAAGACAATTATTCACAGTTGATTCTTTAGTTAGAAAAAATAAATGGCCCAAGATTCAAGGTATGTCTTTATCAGGAAAAACACTAGGGGTTATTGGAATTGGGAAAATTGGGAAATCTGTCATTAGTGCTGGTGTGGGCTTTAAAATGAAAGTTCTTATCAATGATCTAAATAATATTGAGAATACTTTCAAAAAAAAATATTCAATAAA